>NZ_JAUJTZ010000029.1:0-11459 GCF_030433455.1 Yersinia sp. 22-579
ACTAAGCAGACAGAAATGAGCGTTCTCTGTTCGCGTTGTTTTTTGTATGGACTTATCACTAGGCGATGTACTGGGTAGCAATATGCCCTTTGTCCATCCAGACGCAATAGACGCAATAGACGCAATACTTAATAGGTTCCCCCATCAAAGCGATGACCCCGCCTGCTCATCAACGTATTACGCTAACATTTTCCAACGTCACCTGACTTTCAGGTTTATCCTTTACCTGCTGAGCAACTGGGACAAATACGTTTATATCTTTCAGCCAGGCTTCTTTGCTACTACTATCGGGCTGACCTTTCTGTGTTTGATGACATTCAACTAACAGATATTTCCCGCTAAATGCAGGTGAAAGACTATGAGCATCTCCCTCTCCTGTTACCTCGCAACGTAAGATTCTTGAAGAAGATACTTGTTTATTGGAATAAAGATCGTCACTGCGTGCCTGAAAACGTTGACCCGTTACCAGCGGGAAATGCAAATCAGTCTGCAACTGATCAAGCAATGTCGCTTCACTAGTGATGGACATGGCAAACTTTAGCTGTAGCAGATTAGCCAGCGTTAAACGCTGAACCTTCCAGATGCCATAATCTTCCAGTTTGCGCACATAGCCATCCGGCTGAACATCTAATTGAACATTAACCTTACCGAGTGCGCTTACCTCCGTATAACGAATCTGCTTAAAGCGCGGCATCGCCCATGGCTTAATCAATGACTGGGCTTGATGTTCAATTGCTTCGGAAAGAGGAAACTTAGCCAACCACTGCGGATCGTTATTATTCAGCTCGGGCATGGATGGCCCCATAAGCTTTGATGGTGACTTATTTTCGGCAGGTACAAAATTCCCTTTGGCTTTGAACGTTTTTCCTGCCTTTAACTGGCAGAGCTGTTCGAACAATTGTGACTTTTTACTGTCGATTTCGAAGCTTGTCTTACGACGTGCAATATCGGCAGTGATTAGTGAGTCGGTTATACGGCCATCGCTGTCGATATTCATTGCGGCAACAGCGGCACCCTGTTGAGTCTTGCAGTTATAAACATAGTGCTCAATCTTTAGTCCAAGAGGCGCGTCATAAGGTGGTTCCCAGATGATATCTGCGAAGTCGTATCCCATATGTACCGAGAGAATTTCGCCAGTTCGCTTAATGCTATTGATATCGATAAGGTCGGTAAATCCAATCGAAGACGTGGCTGATAATCTTTCCCATCGAGCGTCTTCAATGGGTAGCTGGCAAACCGTACGGATATCCTCTGCTGTCATCTGCTTATCATCCTGAGCTGATGCATAACGGAGGTAGCTGTTACCGTAATAGCGAGCTTTGGTGTGCCCCTCCTCATTCAGTAGATCCCAGTAAAGCAGCTGTGCCTTTCCTTGTTTACAATCAACAGATCGCCATTGCTGAACTTTTTTACCATCACTGAAATTTAACGAAATCATATAATTAACACGATCGTGGATCCTGACTAAAGACAAAGGGTTAATGCCGCCATCTGTCAATGTGGGCTTATCAGCAGTTGCTACTACAGAGATGGGCAGCAGAGAGAGAAAAATGAGAGGGCGAATGCAGTACATACATGTATCTTCATATATTGATTAAGGAACAAAGGTATCGGCATTATGACGCGAAATTTTAGTCTGAAATAAGACTTGGGATAATATTCTGCTCGGAAATGAGGTATTTGGGGCTGAGCAATAGGGCAACTGTTAGCTATGGCAAACTTAAATCTTTTAAAAGATGAGTATCTATACTGCGAAGATTCACCCTAAACACAAATTTATCCAGAAATCATCGGCATTGTATGCATTACCTTCAGTTGCATCCGCGGTACAGTTCATTTAATCTTATGATAATTAAAAAAATATTTCAAAGGTCCATATATGGAATGGGGATGCACAAAGTGTGGGGTCGAAATACCTCAGGAAAGAGAGTTTTGCGATAAATGTGAAGAAAAAAATTTCAGGAAAATTGGAGGGTTTCTATTTTTACCCCTCATAGGATTAGTGGTCACTGCTGCCTCTTATCTATTTGCAATGACAGATGCATTTAGAGTTATGACGGAAAATTATTCGCACTTAAATGTAAATGCAAAAATATTCTTCATGCTTTCTCTTGCTATTTATATTGTTTGTTTTTTATTTTCAGTCACAGTCCTTTCATTTTTCTTAAAAAAGAAAAAGTTTCTGCCAAAGCTTTATATTTTATTTTTGATATCAGTCGTGGCGACAATGTCATTAAATATCTACATGCTTTACATGTTAATCCCCGATGTTAAAATTGGATACAATGAGCTTGTTCCTATTTTTAGAAATGTGATATCGGCTCTTATTTGGATTCCATATTTCATTACATCAGTTCGTGTAAAAAGAACTTTTATCCGATAAGAAGCACCACATTAGTGGCTTCCCATTACTGATGATTGAACATGCAGAGCACTATTAATCTACCTCCAATAATCAAAACAGAGCGGATGCTATCAACTTCCGCTCCTGGCACGAAGTTGCCGTAGGAAAGCCAAGGGCAGCTTTGAGCGAACAGCGGACGGATTACTATTGATTGCACCACAAGGTGATTTAGGCGTCTAATGTGGTTGAAAATCGCAGGTCATTAAAGTTAGGTATTTTCTTGCCGATGTAGCATGGACATCCATTCACGGAAGAAGGCTCATGAGAAGTTTGGTTTTATCAGCGTTGCATCTACTAACCATAATTCCAGCTTCGTATGGTCAAGTAAATCTTCAACATGAACAAATTAAGCCATATTTGATTGATTTTCTTAAAAGGGTCGCGAGTTCATCGGCAAGTTGTGATTTATTCAAAGATTTTTTAGCAAAAGACCCTTCAAATGAAAATAAGAAGAAAATGATGTTAGGTTTTTGCGATAGTGATATTGATTTTTCAAAACCAATATCATTCTCCGAAATGAGCACTCATCACTTTGAGGGGGCGAATTATGTGTGCGGAATTATTTCTGGCCGAACAAAAATCAATCAAAAAATAGGTGCTCGGTTTATCTCTGCAGAGCCATATCACTTGATATTGAACGTTAAATACTCACGCCGTCCCATTGCATACACTACTGATGATAAATACTTAGTTTATGAGTATCAATTGCAGGTGAAGTCATTTAATGAGCTTAATAAAAAATATTGCCAGTGAATGATAATTCAGGCTGATGTTCCGATAAACCATCGGTTGCTTGTGTCAACGTATAGCTCATATAGTTTTCAGCAAGTGAGATATAATTCCACCTCTGGCACGAGGACCCCTTTTATGCAGTGACAGTGCGTCATACATTGATAGGCGGCTTCGAGCGAGGAGCTGACATTCAGGGCCCTCAATTAGCTATCTTAATGGCCCTGATATATCGTCAGATTAGTGCAGATTGATCCTATCGATTTTCTTTTAAACAAATTCACATGTTACTTGTTATGACTCCTGCATCTTAACAACCACTTTTCCTTTCGCATGCCCCAGGGCAAGGTAGGTAAGAGCCTCTTTCGCCTCTGTAAAGGGGAACACCTTGTCGATCACTGGCTTGATTTGTTCAGCTTCTATGAGTTTTCCGATTTGGGTGAGTTGATTGCCATCAGGACGGACAAAGAGAAATGAATAGGTCAGTCTCCGTTTTTTCGCAAGACGCATAATCTTACGGCTCATCAGCCCGAACACAAAACGCAGCAAGAAGTTTAATCCCCGGGCCCGTGCGAACGCGGTATCTAACGGCCCGGTGAGAGAAACAATCTTTCCACTGGGTTTTAGAATTTGGGTAGATTTTTCAATTGAATCGCCTTTGACAGTGCCGAGAACAATATCGTAGCCGCTCAGCACCTTTTCGAATTCTTGCTTTTTATAATCAACCACTTCGTCTGCGCCAAGACGACTCACCCATTCGACGTTGCCCGTGCTGGTGGTGGTTCCGACGGTTGCGCCAAAGTGCTTCGCCAGTTGGATCGCAAACGTGCCAATACCGCCGGAACCCGCCAGGATAAAGACTTTCTGGCCCATTTGGATCCTAGTTCGTTCTTTCAATGCTTGCCAGGATGTGAGGCTCACCATCGGCAGAGAAGCAGCCTGCACGAAATCCAAATTTGCGGGTTTCATGGCCGCAGCGCTTTCATGCACAACTGCAAATTCGGCAAGGGAACCCGTTCCTTTATCGAAAATACTGGCGAAGATTTCGTCGCCTGGCGTGAAACGCGTCACCCGACTCCCCACGGCAACAACAACCCCGGACAAGTCACTGCCTAATGTGGCTGGGAGTTTAAAATGCAAAACAGGTTTAAATATTCCGGTTGGGATAATGTTATCAATCGGGTTCAAACCCACAGCGTAAACTTTAACCAACAT
The DNA here is from genome assembly GCF_030433455.1 of Yersinia sp. 22-579. Classification (NCBI taxonomy): domain Bacteria; kingdom Pseudomonadati; phylum Pseudomonadota; class Gammaproteobacteria; order Enterobacterales; family Yersiniaceae; genus Yersinia; species Yersinia sp. 22-579. The sequence goes on from NZ_JAUJTZ010000029.1 coordinate 4,349, forward strand.
TTCATCAGCATCGGGGGCAGGATAATCTATGTTATCGAATCCCAGCTCAGGGGATTTACCATAACGTTTAAACGTAAACGCGGTCATCGTCTTAGTCTTCATTTGTTGTTTACCCTGTCGCGTTTGTCAGTGAAATTTTCCTTAGCGGATCTGTTGCTGAGTACAAAGGCAATCCCCAGGAATAGCTCGATAAATACTGCAAAAAGGATTTGCCCGTTAACATGTCCTTCCCGCCATTCAACGATGCCCAGTACGGCTAAAATAAGAGATATCGTGCTGAGGCCGGCGGCCAGAGCATAGCGGGGCAGCGAAGGCTCTGCATTTCTGGCGAATAAACACATCACCCCTATTCCTGCAAAAAATGCGGCACAGCGACGGCTGATTACGCCGGTACCTGCCGTCGGTTCAATTCCCCACTGAGTTAAGAGCTGTTCCGTAAAAAACATCCATACCGTAGCCAGGATAAAAAACAACGCAAAGGTCAGAATAGCCAGTTGAGAAAATTTCATTTTTATTTTTTCGCATCAAGCTGAAGACTTTTGCGCACCACCTTATCCAGGAATGACGCAGGCGCGAATCTGAGAATAAAGTTCAATTGACCTGCAAGCTTTCCCGCCGTATAGCGCACCTTTGGACGTGAAGTCTGAGCAGCTTTAACCACCACGTCAGCCACCACCTCCGGGCTTTCCGCTTCGGCCATTGCCTTGCTCACCACCTTCGTCAGCTTAGCCCGGATCTGGTCATACTCTTCAAGCCTGGCATCCGGCTCTATATTATTGTTTTCGAACTGTGTTTTCATGTAAGCAGGTTCGATGACAGACACTCTGATGCCCTGCGTGCGCAGTTCATGATCCAGTGCTCCCGTATATCCTTCGACCGCATGCTTACTGGCTGCATAAAGTGCCACATACGGCAACGGAACGATCCCGAGAATCGAACCGATATTGATGATGCGCCCACTGCCCTGACGGCGCATGTGAGGGATCACTGCCCGCGACAACCTGACTATGCCCAGAAAGTTGGTGTCGAAAATGTGCCTGGCCTGCTCGATAGAACTTTCTTCCGCCGCCGCCGGAGCGACCCCGAAGCCCGCATTATTTACCAGAACATCGATCCGCCCCTCCAAGCGCAGCAACTCATCAATCGCGGTCCCTACAGAAGCGTCATCCGTCACATCAAGCGTCAATAACGGAAACGAATGCTTTCCCGCCTGAGCGCCACGCCTGCTGGTGCCATATACCCTATATCCTGCCGCTAAAAGTTTTCGGGCAGACGCTTCGCCGATACCTGAGGAAGCGCCTGTAACCAGTGCTACACGTTTTTTTGTCATTGCTGAATAAGGCCTTCATGATGTGTTTGAAGTTTCTCATCAAAGATGAGACGACACGCGGTAAGGTATTTATGTCGGACTTACCTCTCTGCAGAACAGCCGGAAGACCGTTCTGCACAGTGCAACTCACTCACTAAATAGCTTTATATCGCTCTGCGGCTTCATCTTGCTTGATATCTGAAAGCAGAGCCTGACGCGAAGAATCGAGGGTGTCCCAGCGGGCTGCATTATGTAAAGGCGGGATGGTGACGAGTTCACGGCGATCAAAGCCCACCAGTGCTGCATCCACTAACTCGCCCACTTCCATGAATTTTGCCGAGTTACTGATATCGATACCCGCGCGGTCCCAGATTTCCGTGTAAGTGCCGGCAGGAAGCACCGCCTGGACATAAATGCCCTTAGCCGACAGCTCAAGATTCATTCCCTGAGACAAGAAAAGGACAAAGGCTTTGGTTGCGCCATAAACCGTCATGGCAAATTCGGGAGCGAGTCCGACGATGGAACTGATGTTGACGATCGAGCCTTCTCCGGCTTTTACAAATCGTGGTGCCACCGCACTGGCAAGTCTCGTCAGGGCAGTGACGTTAAGCGCGATAAGGCTTTCTATCGAATTAGGCGTCTGCTCTGCAAAACTGCCGGACTGCGCGATACCCGCGTTGTTGATAAGAATGCTAATCTGCGCGTCTTCACGCAGGCGAGCTTCGACCGCAGCTAAATCACTCGTTTGTGTGAGGTCAGCAGGCAGAACATCGACAGAAATGCCATTTTCCAGTCGCAGACGATCGGCCAGTGTTTCTAACTTTGCTTTGTCGCGTGCGACCAGAACCAGGTCGAGGCCCCGGCGTGCGAACCGTTCAGCGTAAACAGCACCAATACCCGTGGATGCGCCTGTAATAAGAACCGAAGCTTTAGTCATTAGTTGATCTTCTTTATTAATGTGTAAACAAAATTCGCAATGTGCAACGTTTGTATAACTGTGGCAGCGATGCTTTACTTATTGGTATCAGTCAGCGGCGGGTAATCGGTATATCCCGCTGCGCCACCGCCATAAAGTGTTTCAGGATTGAGTGAGGCCAGAGGCGCGTCAGTCTTCAGCCTTTCGACCAGATCCGGGTTGGCTATGAACGGACGACCAAACGCGAACAGATCGGCTTTGCCTTCTTCAAGCTGAGCGGTCACCAGCGGCAAGTCATAGCCGTTGTTACCGATGTAGGTGTTTTTAAAGCGCCGGCGCAGGGAGTCGTAATCGAACGGTGATATATCACGCGGGCCGCCCGTCGCGCCTTCAACCACATGGAGGTACACGATACCTAATGCGCTAAGTTGGTCAGCGACGTAATCATATTGCGGCTGCGGATCACTGCACGAAATCGCATTAGCAGGCGAAACCGGTGAAATGCGCACGCCGGTGCGGTCAGCACCAATCTCCTCTTTAACGGCCACCGTGACTTCTAACAGCAGGCGCGCCCGATTCTCGACAGAGCCGCCGTACTCATCGGTACGCTGATTGGCGCCGTCTTTAAGGAACTGTTCCAGCAGATAACCATTCGCGCCGTGGATCTCTACGCCATCAAACCCGGCGGCAATGGCATTGGCAGATGCCTTTCTGAAATCGTCGATAATCCCCGGTATTTCCTGCAACTCCAGCGCACGTGGCTCAGAGACGTCAGCAAATCCGTTGTTCACAAAGGTTTTAGTCTCAGCACGAATGGCAGACGGTGCGACCGGCGCAGCGCCACCAGGCTGTAAATCGACATGCGAGATCCGCCCCACGTGCCACAGCTGTACAAATATGCGCCCACCTTTGGCATGCACCGCGTCAGTCACTTTGCGCCAGCCATCAATCTGAGCTTGCGTGTAAATCCCCGGCGTATCCTGATAACCCTGCGCCTGTGCTGAGATCTGCGTGGCCTCAGTAATCAACAACCCCGCAGTTGCACGCTGTGCGTAATACATCGCCGCAAGTTCGCTGGGCACCAAGCCCGTTCCGGCACGATTACGCGTTAACGGCGCCATTACAATATGGTTGGCGAGCATTATTGGCCCCAGATTATAGGGTTGGAATAATTGTTGATTCGTCATGTAGGTTCCCCTGCTAAGTGATGTATTAAAACACAACATAATGATGATGATCATAATCTAAAAAGTCAAACGGTTTGATTACGATCATCATCAATGTATACTTGTTGCATGGATTTTTAGCAGAGGAGGCGGAAACAATGAAAGTATCGAAAGAGAAGGTTCGGGAAAACAGAATGCGCATTGTTGAAACGGCCTCAGAACTTTTTCGCGAGCGCGGTTACGATGGCGTGGGTGTCGCGGAACTGATGTCTGCAGCAGGGTTAACTCACGGCGGGTTCTACAAGCACTTTGGCTCTAAGGCTGATCTGATGGCGGAGGCGATGAGCTGCGGTTTTACGCGCTCTGCAGAAAGTACGGCAGGTGTGAACCGGGAAAAATTCGTTGAATACTACCTCTCCCGCCAGCATCGCGATGATAGGGGAAAGGGTTGCGTGATGTCGGCACTGGGCGCGGATACAGCCCGTCAGTCTGAATCCATTAAGGCGACATTTGCGGCGGGTATTGAAACTCAGCTCGCCATTTTAGCGAATGAAAATGGAGCGGGAGGCGAAACGCGTGCCGACCTGATCGATACCATTGCCCATCTTGTTGGTGCTCTGGTGTTATCCCGTGCCTGCCCCGATGATTCATCTCTTGCTGATGAGATTCTGCATGTTTGCCGCGCCCGTATTCTCAGCCAGGATGCACGTAAGGATTGAATTTGCCAGGAAAATTTTTTTGAGTAGTGCATATGAATAAAGCAGCCCCGTCCGGTTTTGGCGCTAACCGTACGCAGGCTGATCCCTGTCTGGAATGAGCGGACATAACAGCATATTGCCTAAAGCTTAATTGAGCCTATGAAGCACCTAGGATAATTAGAGTTCTTTTTTTAGAAATACATGGATGATTCTCTAGGGAATGCAAGATATTTCACCAAATCGCTGCCAGCCATTTTTTTCCATAAAATAGATGAGCTTGGTTCATATTCATCATGGCAGGACATATTTGATATTTCCTATCCAGATTTGACACATGTTCAGTCCATTTTGGCAAAAATGGTAAAACGGAGAGTCAGGCCGGTCAAATCTGCCGGATACCAGTTAGCGTTAAAACCATATTTTTTATATAATGTTCAGGTGTCAAAGTAATAATTTCAGTTGAATCTTTACCAGATATTTTCGTTGCTATTAGTCGGCCTGGATGGGCTAAATAGAGAAACAATTTCTTCCTCCCAAAACCGCACAATCTTATTCTGATATGGCTGGTAAGAGTCTGTTACTTCGTATCCAAATGTTGTGAATAAAGATTGCAATTCATACCATACATCAGAGGGCTCACCTTTAAACCATTCTGATTTCTGTTCATCCCAGAATTCGATCGGGTGTCCCAGTTCTTCATGAAGCATTGCCTCTAACGCTGATAGCTTAATACCTAATGAATCTGGGATAAAAAAGGCCACCTCGAATCCAATCTTTGGATCACCCGTACGAAGTTGCCTGAGCCGCAACATCGGATCATGCTTAGTGAACCCCACTTTGTAACGACTGTAGTCACTGGCAGTCATGAAAACATAGATCCATCCACCATCCATCACTTTTTTGCCCTCCGTCATCCTCATCATGCTCGTTTGAATTATGCCTTAATAATCTGGACGTTGTAAAACAATTGACCAGCAGGTGACTTACTCCCAATTTGTTAATAAAGGTTGGTGTTAACAATATCCGCTTTCGGCACTAAGCAGCCAGGCTGAATTGCTGTCCGGTCTGCTATTTGCATAATTTAACGGAAACTTGACCCGATATGCGCGAAACTTGGCTCTCCTGAAACAGTGGAATTGCCCGATAATCACTATAATAGGTTATTGGGTCATGGTTGACATGGCTCCTGCTGGTTTAAACAAAGTTTGGAGAACATATAATGAAAATTACTCAGGTCCGTAATGCCACTCAGATCCTCGAATATGCGGGTAAGAAGTTCCTTATCGATCCCATGCTTTCTGACAAAGATGCATGGGATGGTTTTGAGGGAACAGCCCGTCCAGAAATTCGTAACCCTATGGTGGAACTGCCTCTGGATATAAACTCACTGCTTGATGTGGATGCCATAATTGTCACTCACACTCACGCAGATCATTGGGATCAGGCCGCTGCCGATATTGTGCCAAAAAATAAGCTGATTTACGTCCAGAATGAGAATGATGAAGCGCTGCTGCGTGATCAGGGTTTCACTAATCTGGCTGTGCTCAACGAAACCAGCAGCCTTGAAGATATTGAACTGATTAAGACAGCATGTCAGCACGGTTCAGATGAAGCCTATGCCAACCCACAGTTGGCAGAAATGCTTGGCGATGCCAGTGGTGTTGTGTTCCGTCATCCATCGGAAAAAACCTTATATCTTGTTGGTGACTCTATCTGGATTAAAGCCGTCGAAGAAAATATGCGAAAATATATGCCGGATGTGTTGATAATGAACACCGGTTGGGCGCATGTGCTGGGCTACGGCGCAATCATATTTGGTAAAGAGGATATTTCGAAGGCGCACTTTGTATTACCAGAAGCCCAAATTGTTGCCACCCACATGGAAGCTGTTAACCACTGTCTGGTCACACGACAGGAAGTCTTGGAATATGCGCTGATTAACCATATTCAAGATTACGTTTCAGCTCCTGCAGACGGTGAATCTGTCACGTTCTGACGGAAACCGATAACTAAGGAGCCACGATGTCTGTGATTTCAGTTGCCATTCTCGTTACTCAGGGCTTCAGCACTTATCACGTATCAGTTCCGCTGATCCTTTTTGGCGATACCCTCACAGACCAACGGCTCTTTACCCGCCTGATATGCGCTGAAAAGCCGGGTCTCATCTGGTCTGACGAAGGAACGGCAATACAGGCCGATCATGGTCTGGACGTTCTGACTCAGGTTGATACCGTCATTGTGCCTTTCTGGGGAGATGTGCGTAAACGACCATCCGAGCCTCTGCTTAACGCTCTGGTAAAAGCGCGTGAAGCGGGTGCTCAGATAGTGGGGCTATGCTTAGGCACTTTCGTACTGGCTTATGCAGGCTTGCTAGACGGGCATATGGCGGCAACACACTGGGAGTATGAGGAAGATTTTCGGAAGTTGTTTCCGTCCGTTCATTTGAATCTTAACGAACTCTATGTTGATGACGATGGACTGACTACATCGGCAGGAACGGCTGCGGCGATGGATTGCTGCCTGTATATCATTCGTCAACATTTTGGCAGCCTGACGGCTAATCACATTGCCCGCAGGATGGTCACACCTCCTCACCGTGATGGTGGTCAGGCGCAGTATATTGATCATCCCGTCACTCAAAAGACTGCCGACTGTAGAATTAATAGGGTGCTTGATTACCTGTTACTAAACCTTCAGGAGCCGCACGATATTAATTCTCTGGCTGAATACGCCTCAATGAGCCGCAGAACACTGACGCGACATTTCACGAAAGCGACAGGTATGTCCGTCGTTGAGTGGATAACGGCGGCACGACTGCACCGGAGTCAGGAGCTGTTGGAGAACATGGATCTTCCTGTAGAACAGGTAGCTGAACAAGCGGGGTTTCAGTCAGCACCCACTTTTAGGCTACAGTTTCGGGAAAAATTCGGTGTCAGCCCCAGGGAGTGGCGGAAAACATTCCGTAATGCATAATTCATTAAACTGAAGACAGATGACTCATTACTATGAACGTCCGCAATTG
>NZ_JAUJTZ010000002.1:0-406814 GCF_030433455.1 Yersinia sp. 22-579
CGGGATTCGAACCTGCGACCAATTGATTAAAAGTCAACTGCTCTACCAACTGAGCTAACGACCCATTATGTTTACTACGGACCATAATTTCCTGTTGCTTTAACGTTTTACAAGTTGTCTTGGCAACGGCGGCATATATTACTAATTTCTCTTCACAGTGCAACTTAAATTTCTGTAAAGACGTCTAACTGCTTGTTCTTCGTTCGCCAAAGCCCAGAAATTAGTCAATAAGACCGGTTCCTGGGCTCGAAAAAGGCTAAAGAGCAGATAAACGTTTCTGTGCCTGTTTAGCAGCATCAGTGTTGGGATATTGCTTGATCACTTGTTGATAAACCGCCTTCGCTTTATCGCTTTGGCCTTTATCCTGCATGATCACCCCAACTTTAAACATCGCTTCTGAACTTTTTGGAGACTTTGGATAATTTTTTACTACAACAGCATAATAATACGCAGCATCGTCTTTCTTACCTTTGTTGTAATACAACTGTCCTAACCAATAATTGGCGTTAGGTTGGTAAGTCGACTTTGGATACTGTTTCACAAAGCCTTGGAAAGCAGTGATCGCTTGATCGTATTGCTTTTTTTCAAGAGCCAGAGAAACGGCTGCATTATAATCGCTGTTTTCATCACCAGTACTGGCTGCAGGTGCCGCTGTAGCTGCTGCTGCGCCTGCTGCGGCAGTATCAGAACTTCCAGTCGCTGCATTATCCGTCGCAGCGCCAGCAGCCGCAGGCGTTGAAGTAGACGCCCCCTGACCACCGCTCAGACTATCCATCTGCTGGTAGATCTGTTTTTGCCGCTCAACAATTTGATTGAGCTGATACTGATTTTCTTGGATCTGACCGCGTAAACTATCTACATCGCGTTGCGAATCTGACAGTTGTTGCTGAAGTTGAGTTAATAGTTGGCTGTGAGCGTTGGAAATACGCTCAAGTTGAGTGACTCGATCTTCTACCGAGCCGGAGCCGACATTACTGATTGGCGCTTGGGCAGTAGCGGCCCATGGGACCGCTACGCCAACCAGTAACGACAGACCCACTAAGTGACGTCTGAAGTTACTGTTCATGCGATTCTCTTAGTAAACCAGAACTGCACGACGGTTTTTAGCAAATGCGGCTTCGTCATGGCCCAGTACTGCTGGTTTCTCTTTACCGTAAGAAACGATAGAGATTTGGTCAGCAGAAACGCCTTTGCCTTGCAGATACATTTTCACTGCGTTTGCACGACGCTCGCCCAACGCGATGTTGTATTCTGGCGTACCGCGTTCATCCGCGTGGCCTTCAACAACAACTTTGTAAGATGGGTTGCTACGCAGGAATGCAGCATGTGCATCCAGCATTTGAGCGAAGTCAGAACCGATATCGTATTTATCGAAACCGAAGTAAACGATATTGTTCTTTTGCAGTTCTTGCATCTGAAGACGCGCTTGCTCTTCGGAAGACAGGTTGCTGCCGTTTTCTGTACCAGTGCCAGCGCCCATGCCAGATTGGTCATTATTTGCGCTTTTGTTGGAACTACAAGCCGCTACAGCCAGAACTGGCAAAGCCAACATTAGCCCTTTTAGCACTTTGTTCAGTTGCATCTCTTTGATCCTTTTTTATAGTTTGCCATACATACGTATTTACACATGCATCACAGATACGGCGACCAGGCAGGAAATTTGACCTGTCCATCAGTTGCCGGAAGACGCGCTTTGAAACGCCCATCAGTCGAGACCAGCTGTAACACGGCTCCCAGCCCTTGTGTCGAGCTATAGATAACCATGGTGCCGTTAGGCGCGATACTAGGCGTTTCATCCAGGAACGTGTCCGTTAATACTTGAACGGCTCCCGTTACCAGATCCTGTTTGGCGATGTGTTGTGCCCCACCATTGGAACTAACCAATACCAGGAATTTACCATCAGGACTCACATCTGCGTTCTGGTTCTGAGAACCTTCCCACGTGATTCGCTGTGGCGCACCGCCATTAATATTCACTTTATACACTTGTGGACGACCGCCCTGATCCGAGGTATAGGCCAGATTCTGGCTATCCGGGAACCAGCTTGGTTCAGTGTTATTGCTACGGCCATCAGTCACCTGGCTAATTTGGCCAGAACCTAAGTCCATAACATACAAGTTCAAGCTACCGCTTTTAGACAAAGCGAAGGCCAATTTGGTACCGTCTGGTGAGAAGGCTGGTGCACCATTATGACGAGGGAATGAAGCCACTTGTCTGATTGCACCATTTGCCAGCGTCTGAATAACCAGTGCTGATTTGCCACTCTCAAAAGTTACATAAGCAATTTTGCTACCATCTGGAGACCAGGCTGGTGACATCAAAGGCTCTGGAGAACGGTGAACCACAAACTGGTTGTAGCCATCGTAATCAGAAACCCGCAATTCGTGTGGGAACTTGCCGCCATTGGTTTGCACAACATAAGCAATACGGGTACGGAAAGCACCTTTAATCCCAGTCAGTTTTTCAAATACTTCATCACTGGCGGTATGCGCGGCATAACGTAACCACTGTTTGGTCACTTTATACTGATTTTGCGCCAAAACGCTACCGGCGGCACCAGAAGTATCGACTAACTGGTAAGAAACCACATAGCTGCCATCAGCACTCGGCTGAACCTGACCCACCACCACGGCATCAATACCGAGCGCAGTCCAGGCAGCAGGGGTGACTTCAGCTGCTGTAGAAGGTTGTTGTGGCATACGCGCCGCATCAATTGGGTTAAATTTGCCACTATTGCGCAAATCCGCGCCAACGATCGCACCAATCTCTTCCGGTGGTGTACCTGGCCCCATCCATTTGAATGGAACAACGCCAATTGGACGAGCAGAGTCTACCCCTTGGGTAATCTCAATTCGAACTTCTGCGTGTAAAACAGAAGCCCATAATACTAAAAAGCCTAGCGCAACTCGAAATGCCTGCTTCATCTTATCTCCCTTATCCGAGCGGGATGCCCGCGATAATTAGCAGAATTTTAACAAACCAACGCAAACAAAACTACATAATCCACGGTTGATTAACAGAATTATACCCTGTCAATCAAACCTTATTGAGGCTTAAATACAAGCGGAGCATTCTTAAACACCTCATACACGTCCTGACTTGGCGGTTTAGGTATTTTAGCGAGTTTCGCCGCAGCGATAGCCGCCTGGCACAATGCCGGATCGCCCCCTTCCTGTGTAACATCAATTAATAGACCATCTGGTGCCAGTTTAATTCGCAGATTACAGGTGCGACCTTTGTAAAGATCGGCATCATAAAATTTACTTTGGATTGCAGCAGTGACCTGGCCTAAATAGCCGCTGATATCACCTGCTGACGCCCCACTCTTCTTGCCACCACCTTTACCGGCAGCAGCAGCGCCTGCACCGGAACCACTTTTCGGTGCATTCTTGGAATTTGCCAGCCCACCGAACAAATCATCAACATCTGTTGCTGCTGAGGCTTCTGCGGCAGCCTTCTTCTTGGCCTCAGCGGCAGCGGCTTTTTTAGCATCTGCGGCCGCTTTCTTCTCAGCATCAGCTGCTGCTTTCTTTTCAGCTGCGGCTGTTGCAGCCTTTTCGGCAGCATCTGCGGCTTTCTTCGCATCTGCATCAGCTTGTTTCTTCGCAGCAGCGGCTACAGCGGCCTCTTTTTTGGCCTCCGCTTCAGCTTTTTTCTGTGCTTCTGCCTGTGCTTTCACCAACTTATCCGCTTCTGCTTTAGCTTGCGCGGCAGCGGCCTCGGCCTGCTTTTGCTCTTCTTTCGCTTTTGCAGCGGCGGCAGCGGCAGCTTTCTGTTGCTCAGCGGCCTCTTTCTGCTGTTCAGCTGCTTGTTTTTTCTGTTCTTCAGCCGCCTGTTTCGCATCTTCCTGTGCTTGCAGACGCTCTTTTTCTAATTCCTTCAAGCGTTGTTGTTCTGCTGCCTGCTTTTGCTGTAATTCTTCAGCTTGCTGTTCAGCTTTCTTCTGGCGTTGCTGCTCCGCGCGTTTAGCGTCCGTCTGCTGCTGTTGCTGACGGTTATACTGCTCTGTCACTGCGCCCGGATCGACCATGACGGCGTCAATAACTTCACCGCCAGCACCGCCACCGCCCATTTCAGTCGTCTGCGTCAGAGAGCCCCAAATCAACAGGGCAATCAATATGATGTGCAGAACCACCGACACTATAACAGCGCGATTCAGCTTATCATTTTGCTCGGTTGCCTTACCCACGCTCGATTTCCACACTCGATGTCCGCGATCTATTGCTAAAAAACGGAACTGCCAAAAACAGGGTATCTACTGGCCAGACTGATTATTAGTCCAACCAATATCAACGCAAATTTATATCGGTTGAGTCATTAAACCCACCGATGTCACTCCAGCCTGATGCAGCATATTAAGGGCCTTAATGATTTCATCATAAGGAACCTCTTTCGCGCCGCCGATCAGAAATACAGTTTTCGGATTCGATTTCAACCTTGCCTGAGCCTCTGCCACCACTTGTTCTGAAGGCAATTGCTCCATCCGATTATGGTCAATAACCAACGAATATTGACCGACGCCGGATACTTCGACAATCACCGGAGGATTATCATCGCTGGAGACCGTTTTGGAATCCGTCGCGTCAGGTAAGTCCACCTCAACGCTTTGCGTGATAATCGGTGCTGTCGCCATAAAGATCAGCAATAGCACCAGCAGCACATCAAGCAAGGGAACAATATTAATTTCAGACTTAAGCTCGCGCCGTTTACGACCACGTACTCGCGCCATATAACCCCCTACTTATTTGCTCTCGGCGCTGGCAAAAGCCTGGCGATGCAGAATAGCAATGAACTCTTCCATGAAATTGTCATAGTTTTGTTCAAGTTTATTCACACGCTGATTCAGGCGGTTATAAGCCATAACAGCAGGGATAGCGGCAAACAGACCGATTGCTGTGGCAATCAGTGCTTCAGCAATACCCGGTGCGACCATTTGCAATGTCGCCTGTTTGACTGCACCCAGAGAAATAAAGGCATGCATAATCCCCCATACTGTACCAAACAGGCCGATATACGGGCTGATGGAACCAACAGTACCAAGGAAAGGAATATGAGTTTCCAGCGCTTCTAATTCACGGTTCATCGAGATGCGCATGGCACGGGAAGCACCATCAATCACGGCTTCAGGTGCATGGCTGTTTGCGCGATGTAAACGAGCAAACTCTTTAAACCCAGAATGGAAGATTTGCTCAGAGCCACCCAGCGTATCACGGCGAGCCTGACTTTCTTGATACAGGCGAGACAGCTCGATGCCGGACCAAAATTTGTCTTCGAAAGCTTCAGCATCGCGGGTGGCAGCATTCAGAATACGCGTTCGCTGAATGATGATCGCCCATGAAGCAATAGAAAAGCCCATCAATACCAGCATGATAAGCTTAACGAATAGGCTTGCCTGCAGGAATAAATCCAGAATGTTCATGTCAGCCACTACTTAAACTCCGCGACAATAGACTTAGGAAGCGCTCTTGGCTTCATTTGGTGTGGATCGATACATGCGATCAATACTTCTGCACTACTCAGAAGATTGCCATGTGAGTCGAGAATTCGTTGAGCAAACGTGAGAGAAGCCCCACGCATTGCGGTAATTTCACTCTGAACTTCCAGCATATCATCTAGACGTGCAGGCGCCAGGTATTCTACCGTCATGCGGCGGACAGCGAAAGCGACATGCTCACTGAGCAATTGCTGCTGGTGAAAATTGCGTTGGCGCAACATTTCAGTGCGCGCCCTTTCGTAAAAGGCAACGTAGCGTGCATGGTAAACCACGCCACCTGCATCAGTGTCTTCAAAATAGACACGAACCGGCCATCGAAACAACGTATTACTCACTCTACTTCCCAGTAATGCAGTTAACGGACACACTATACTGAAGAGCGTTAAGCTTTGGAATCACTTGCGAGAATAGAACGAAAATAATTATGGGCCAGGCGGCCCATAAGGAGAGATTGTGTTCAGATTAGGCGAAACATGACCAGATTAGACAAAAAAGTAGAATAATCCCGCGCCCAAGATCACAATTGCTGGAAGTGGTGAGAAAAAAGCACGCAACCACATCCGTTTTGGGCGAAAACCTACGCCATGAATCACACCGGTACAGACGGCCCACACAATAAAGGCCTCTTGCCAGACTTCAAGTGAACTGGTGGCCGCCGCAAAACGCGAAGGGTCCCAGAACACACAGAAAGCCACAGCAAATGCGAGTACCAGTGAAAGGGCCCGTAACGGGCCCTTGTCCATGAGATCGTATAGCTTATCGGACAACATCATCTTTGCCATTATTAGCAGCTTTCGCTGCTGCATTGGCTTCACTCTGCTCCAGCGCCAGAGCAGTAATGATACCAAAGGAGCAGGCCAGAAGTGTCCCTAGAATCCAGGCAAAATACCACATGCTTTATGCTCCTTAGTACAGTGAGTGCTTGTTGTTTTCGATAAAGTCTTTATCAATACGCCCGAACATCTTGTAGTAACACCAACTAGTGTAAATCAGGATGAGAGGAACAAAGATTATCGCAACAACGGTCATCACTTTCAGCGTTAACAGGCTAGATGTCGCATCCCACATTGTCAGGCTGACATTTGGCACTGTGCTTGACGGCATGACGAATGGGAACATCGTTACCCCAGCAGTCAGGATCACACAGGCAATAGTCAGTGATGAGAATACGAAGGCCCAAGCCCCTTTTTCAAAGCGCGACAACAAGATGGTGAACAATGGCAGAATCACGCCAAGTGCTGGCAGCGCCCATAAGCTTGGATACTTGTTGAAGTTAATCAACCATGCACCTGCCTGATGAGCAACTTCTTTACGCATCGGGTTAGATTCAGCTGCTGTATCCAATACTGAAGTCACTACAAAACCATCAATACCTTTAACTAACCAGATACCGGCCAGCAGGAAGGCGACGCCCATCACCAAAGCAGAAATCTGCGCGGCAGCACGAGAGCGCAAGTGCAGCTCACCACGGGTACGCATTTGCAGATAAGTTGCACCTTGAGTCACCAGCATGGTTAAGCTGACCACCCCCGCCAGTAAGCCAAACGGATTCAGCAACTGGAAGAAGTTACCGGTGTAGAACAGGCGCATATAGCTGTCCATATGGAACGGCACACCTTGCAACAAGTTGCCGAACGCCACACCGAACACCACCGCAGGCACGAAGCTACCGACAAAAATGCCCCAGTCCCACATGTTGCGCCAGCGGTTGTTCTCCAGCTTAGAGCGGTAATCGAAACCGACCGGGCGGAAGAACAACGCAGCCAACACCAGAATCATCGCAATATAGAAGCCGGAGAATGCCGCTGCATACACCATTGGCCAGGCAGCAAACAGCGCCCCACCCGCAGTTATCAGCCAAACCTGATTACCATCCCAGTGGGGGGCAATCGAGTTAATCATAATACGACGTTCTGTATCATTCTTACCGATGATACGCAGCAAGATACCGACACCCATATCGAAACCATCGGTGACTGCGAAACCAATCAGCAGCACACCGATCAGCAGCCACCAGATAAATCGTAATACTTCATAATCAAACATAAGTGGACTCCTGTTTACCGTGCTTCCTGCACTGGTGCAGTCGGCTGTTCAAAATGATAGCGGCCAGTTTTCAGGCTGCTAGGCCCAAGGCGCGCAAATTTGAACATCAGGTACATTTCTGCCACCAGGAACAGCGTGTACAAACCACAAATCAACCCCATGGAGAATAGAATATCCCCGGCGGTAACCGATGAGTTTGCAATTGCTGTCGGCAGCACTTCACCGATGGCCCATGGTTGGCGGCCATACTCTGCCACAAACCAACCTGCTTCCACTGCAATCCACGGTAATGGAATACCGAACAAGGCAGCGCGTAATAGCCATTTCTTCTGACCAATCCGACCACGAACCACGTTATAGAACGACAGGCCGATGATCAGTAACATCAGGAAGCCACAAGCCACCATGATGCGGAAGGCGAAGTACAGCGGCAGAACACGTGGAATAGAGTCTTTGGCGGCTAACTGAATTTGCTCTTCAGTAGCATCCGTTACGTTTTGCGTATAACGCTTCAACAACAGACCGTAGCCCAAATCTTGCTTAGCCTTACTGAATGCTTCACGTACTGCGGGATCAGTATTACCTGAACGTAATTTTTCCAGCAGACTGTAAGCCTGGATACCATTACGGATACGGACTTCGTGCTGAGACATCAAGTCACGCAAGCCGATAACAGGGGTATCCAATGAACGCGTCGCAATTATTCCCAAAGCGAATGGAATCTGAACCGCAAACCGGTTCTCCATAGTTTCCTGATTTGGGATGGCAAACAGCGTAAATGCAGCTGGAGGTGGCTGAGTTTCCCATTCGGCTTCAATTGCAGCCAGTTTAGTTTTCTGCACGTCACCCATCTCATAACCGGATTCATCACCCAGCACGATAACAGACAAGACGGCAGCCAAACCAAAGCTTGCAGCAATAGCAAAGGAACGTTTGGCGAACGGAATATCACGGCCTTTCAACAGATAGTAAGAACTGATACCCAGAACAAACATCGCGCCAGTGACGTAACCTGCTGCAACGGTGTGAACAAATTTCACCTGAGCAACTGGGTTTAGCACTAACTCTGAGAAGCTCAGCATTTCCATACGCATGGTTTCAAAGTTGAAGTCAGATGCAATCGGGTTTTGCATCCAGCCGTTCGCAACCAAGATCCACAGCGCAGAGAAGTTAGAGCCTAACGCCACCAGCCAGGTTACGGCCAAATGCTGGTGTTTACTCAGACGATCCCAACCGAAGAAGAAGAGACCAACGAAAGTAGATTCTAAGAAGAACGCCATTAAACCTTCGATTGCCAGAGGGGCACCGAAGATATCACCGACGTAATGAGAGAAATATGACCAGTTAGTCCCGAATTGGAACTCCATAGTCAGACCAGTGGCAACACCCAGGGCAAAGTTAATCGCGAATAACTTACCCCAGAACTTGGTCATATCTTTATAGATTTGTTTGCCAGACAGCACATAAACCGATTCCATAATTGCCAACATAAACGCCATACCCAGCGTTAGTGGGACAAATAAGAAATGGTACATTGCCGTTAAGGCAAACTGTAACCGTGACAGTTCGACAATATCAAACATCTTGACTCCTTGCTCCTCGCAGGAAGACTCCGACTTGCGGCAACTTGACCTCCGCTATATTGGAAGTTTAGTAATTACCCGCAGTGAATGCCCAAAAAAACACAACAAAAATAACAATATCAACTACCCAGTATTACACCGCGGTAATAGTACGCTTCTAATCCCACACAATAAATAGGATTTTACGTGACCCAGCTTCGAGTTCTGGATACAGGTCAATAAATAGGCCGTTCGCCTATCATGCCGTAATTTGATCCAGAACAATTTAAGCCCATATGAACATTATTGCCATATTCAAAAGTTGATTTAGAACAATTAATTCTTTTTCATGTTAATTAAAAGTTCGATTGTTTTTATATAATCCATTGCTGTTAATAAAATGTAATTTTATAGTTTAGTTAATGCTTTATTACATCGTTATTATGCGATCCAGGTTAACTTTTAAATTTATTATTTTCAGAGTGAGTTAAATCACATTTCCAAGTTTTATATCAATATAGTAGTTCATATAGTAGTTCATCCTGAGGGAAGCGTTCGCAAGTGTTGCCATTTTGTTGCATGATGAAGTGCTATGACATTATAAAAGATTGAATCCTCTACAATGAAAAAAATAGCACTCACCACTTTACTCTGTATCAGTACCCCCGTTCTCGCCGCTCAACAAGTTGATATCACCATCTTGGGAACCTCTGACCTGCACGGCACTTTTGTGCCGTGGGACTACGCCAGTGACAGTGAAAACTTGGCTGGCAGCTTGAGCCAAATTGCCACCAAAGTGCATAAAATACGCGCCGAACAGCCGAATATTATTTTGGTCGATGCCGGAGATACCATTCAGGGTAACTTTGTCGAAACTTTTAAAAATGAACCTATTAGCCCGATGATATTGGGCTTCAATGCCTTAAAATATGATGCATGGGTGATGGGAAATCACGAATTTGATTTTGGCTTAAAAGCCCTTTCTACCTCGCTCAAGCAATTTGATGGCGCTGCGCTGGCGGGTAATATCTTCTGGGATTCAGGCAAACCCTACCTCCCCTCTTATAAAATCATTGAACGCCAAGGGGTTAAAATCGGCATTATCGGCATGGATACACCCATGACTGCCGAGTTTGCCCAAGGCACGGATCGCATCAATGGCATCCATTTCACGGATCCGGTGCAGGAAGTGAAAAAAGTCATTCAGCAGATCCAGCCACAGGTCGATGCCATTGTTCTGGTCGCGCATATGGGGATCGATAATGAAAATCAGCGCCCTGGAACCGGTGTTGGTGATATTGCCCAGGCTAACCCCGAGCTTGCCGCCATCGTCGCCGGTCATATGCACGTGAAGATTGATAAGGCCGTGGTGAATGGTGTCATTATCACTGAACCGGATAAATATGGCCGCGCACTGTCACGTATTGACCTGAAATTTGAGCAACGAGACGGGAAATATCACCTGATAGAGAAAGACAGCTACACCTACCCCATCAAGGGCATTGAGTCCGATAAGTCACTGGAATCACTCTATCAGCCTTACCACGATATTTTACGCGCCAATGCTAATCGTGTGATTGCGACACTAAGTGGCACGAATTTAGTCCCGCCGGATGAGATTAAAGGCATTCCGCAAGTCCATGTGCAAGACACTGGTATCAGCGCACTGTATCAAGAAGCGGCCCATTATTACGCTCCGCTGGCGCAAGTCATTGCCTTACAAATTGATAATGACCGGCCAAAAATGGATGTAGGTAATATCACGGCTAAAGACATTGCATTTAACTATCAATATGCCGGTGGGGAAATTACCGTTTATGCTCTGATGGGCAAAGAACTGAAGCAATATATGGAATGGTCGGCTGATTACTTTAACCAGGTTAAACCAGGGGATGTGACCTACAGTTTTAACCCACAGCGCCGTGCCTCTAAATATTCCACCAATGATTTCTTTGACGGTGTGACTTACACCATTGATTTACGTCAGCCAGTCGGCTCACGTATCACCGACCTGCGCCTCAATGACGGCACACCCGTTACGGATACCACGCCGATTCATCTGGGCATGAACAGCTATCGAATGGGTCATTTGACGCAAAAAGGTGGCGTGCTCGAGGGACAAACATTCCCAGTGCTGTCAGACAGTAAAGTCCAATATGGAGAAGAAGCAGGCACTATCCGTAATTTGACCATTCGTTATCTGACTGATGTTAAGGCGGGTAAATATGAGGGCAAACTGCAACAGCGCTGGCATTTAGTGGGATTGGAAGGCTACGAGAAAGAGCGGCAAATTGTTAAACAGCTGATTAATAACGGCACCCTTGCTGTGCCCGCGACGGCTGATGGCCGCTATACCAACATCGCGTCTATCAATGTCAAAGATAAGATATTTAATGATAAAGCCAGCTACCAGGCTGCTTTAGCAACATTGCAACAGCAAGCCACCGCAGCAAGCAGTGAGCTGGCTAAACAACAGGCTCAAACTGATATTGCATTAATTACCGCGTTAAATAAGTTCTGATTAGATATTAAAAAGGCCACCGCAAGGTGGCCTGAGGAGTCGAACTAACACTGAAACCAGTGCACTCGATGTTATTTATTACTTTGGTAAACAGCTTTCACGGCATTGCCGATTTCAGCCAGGCTACGGACGGTTTTCACGCCAGCAGCTTCCAGCGCAGCAAATTTATCATCCGCCGTTCCTTTACCACCGGCAATAATGGCACCTGCGTGGCCCATACGTTTACCTTTTGGTGCAGTTACACCGGCGATATAACCCACCACAGGTTTGGTTACATGCTCTTTAATATAAGCAGCCGCTTCTTCTTCTGCGTTACCACCGATCTCACCGATCATTACGATGACTTCAGTTTGTGGATCTTCCTGGAATAACTTCAGGATATCGATAAAGTTAGAACCCGGGATCGGGTCACCACCGATACCAACACAAGTTGACTGACCGAAACCGATATCAGTAGTCTGTTTTACTGCTTCATAGGTCAGTGTGCCGGAGCGGGAAACGATACCTACTTTGCCAGGCAAGTGGATGTGACCTGGCATGATACCAATCTTACATTCACCTGGGGTGATAACACCTGGGCAGTTCGGACCGATCATTCGCGCATCAGACTGTTCCAGTTTGACTTTGACCACCAGCATATCCAGAGTCGGGATGCCTTCGGTAATACAGATAATCAATTTGATACCTGCGTCGATAGCTTCCAGAATCGAGTCTTTACAGAACGGCGCAGGAACGTAGATAACAGATGCAGTCGCACCGGTCGTTTCTACTGCTTCGCGTACGGTATTGAATACTGGCAGGCCCAAATGCTGGGTTCCGCCTTTACCTGGCGTCACACCACCAACCATCTTTGTGCCATAAGCAATAGCTTGTTCGGAGTGGAAAGTCCCTTGGCTACCGGTAAAACCCTGGCAAATAACTTTGGTGTTTTTATCAATTAAAATAGACATTATTTAGCCCCCACTGCCGCTACAACTTGCTGAGCCGCATCTGTCAGGCTGGTCGCAGCAATGATATTCAAACCGCTGTCTGCCAGTTTCTTGGCACCCAGCTCGGCGTTATTCCCTTCCAGACGCACTACAACTGGCACGTTGACACCCACTTCTTCAACTGCACCAATAATGCCGTCAGCAATCAGGTCACAGCGCACAATCCCGCCGAAGATATTAACGAAAACTGCTTTCACTTTGTCATCAGACAAAATGATTTTGAACGCTTCAGTCACGCGCTCTTTAGTGGCACCGCCCCCCACATCAAGGAAGTTAGCGGGTTCACCACCGTGCAGTTTCACGATATCCATAGTACCCATTGCCAAGCCGGCACCGTTTACCATGCAACCAATGTTGCCATCCAAGGCGACATAGTTCAGTTCCCACTGTGCAGCCTGTGCTTCGCGCTCATCTTCCTGAGATTTATCACGCATTTCACGCAGTTCTGGTTGACGGAACAAAGCGTTGCCATCGGCACCCAGTTTGCCATCCAAACAAACCAGATCACCCTGTTTGGTGATAACCAGCGGGTTTATCTCAACCATCGCCAAGTCACGTTCCAGGAACAGAGTCGCCAGCCCCATAAAGATCTTGGTGAACTGAGCCACTTGCTTCCCAGTTAGACCCAGTTTGAATGCCAATTCGCGACCTTGATAAGGCTGCGGGCCAGTCAATGGATCCAATGCGACCTTATGGATCAGTTCTGGTGTTTCTTCGGCCACTTTTTCAATTTCAACGCCACCTTCGGTGGATGCCATAAACACCACACGACGGGAGCTACGGTCAATAACCGCACCCAGATATAGCTCTTTGTCGATATCAGTCGCCGCTTCAACCAAGATTTGGTGAACCGGTTGACCATGCGCATCTGTCTGATAAGTAACCAGCTTTTTACCCAACCACTGTTCAGCGAAAGCACGAATATCTTCTTTGCTGTTAACCAGTTTCACGCCGCCCGCTTTACCGCGACCACCAGCATGTACCTGACATTTAACCACCCACGGGCCAGCACCGATTTTAGATGCGGCTTCTTCTGCTTCACGCGGTGTGGTACAAGCGTAGCCAGTTGGTGCTGGCATGCCATACCGAGCAAACAGTTGTTTTGCCTGATATTCGTGTAAATTCATGATGTTCTATCCATATAAGGTCTGAGTTGGGCCGAAGCCTACCAGGTAGCCTGATTGCGCGGAGGCAGGTTATCAACACCTTGCAATCAGGCTGGCCTTGTTATTTATCTTTTTTATACATCCAGCAGTAAGCGAGCTGGATCTTCCAGCATCTCTTTCACCGTCACCAGATAGCCAACGGATTCGCGGCCATCGATCAACCGGTGGTCGTAAGACAGTGCCAGATACATCATTGGCAGAATCACTACCTGACCATTGACCGCCATAGGCCTGTCTTTGATAGCATGCATACCAAGGATCGCGCTTTGTGGTGGGTTAATGATCGGAGTCGACATTAATGAGCCGAATACGCCGCCATTGGTAATAGTGAAATTACCGCCAGTCAGTTCTTCAACCTTCAGTTTGCCGTCACGGCCTTTTACAGCCAGTTCTTTGATTTTCTTCTCAATATCAGCCATACCCATAGTATCTACATCACGTAATACAGGGGTAACCAGGCCGCGTGGGGTAGAAACAGCAATGCTGACATCAAAGTAATTATGGTAAACCACATCTTCGCCATCGATAGAAGCATTCACTTCTGGATAGCGTTTCAGCGCTTCAACCACGGCCTTGATATAGAAGGACATAAAGCCCAGACGCACACCGTGACGCTTCTCGAAAGCCTCACCGTACTGCTTGCGCAGATCCATGATTGGCTTCATGTTGATTTCGTTAAACGTAGTCAACATTGCGGTGCTGTTTTTAGCTTCCAGCAGGCGCTCGGCAACACGTTTACGTAGACGCGTCATCGGAACACGTTTTTCGCTGCGACCAGCAAGTGCGGCAACCGGTGCGGCGGCTTCAACTTTGTTTTCCACGGCAGCGGGTGCTGATTTACGCGTTGCCAAATGGTTATCAATATCTTCACGCGTGATACGACCACCCACACCACTGCCTTTAATGGCGGAAGCATCAAGAGAGTGTTCTGCAATCAGACGACGGATCGCCGGGCTGAGAGTATCGTTGCTTTCTTCTTCCAGGCTGGCAGTTTGGCGCTGAGCAGGGGTGGACTCGGTGCTTTGGCTTTTTTCTTCGGTCGGCAAGCCAGAGCTGTCACTTGGACGAATACGACCCAACACTTGACGCGAAGTCACAGTGGCACCTTCGTCTTCCAAAATGGCATCCAAAATACCGTCCTGGCTGGCCGGAACTTCCAGAATCACTTTGTCTGTTTCAATCTCAACCAGCACTTCATCGCGTTTGACGCTATCA
Organism: Yersinia sp. 22-579; assembly: GCF_030433455.1. Lineage (NCBI taxonomy): Bacteria > Pseudomonadati > Pseudomonadota > Gammaproteobacteria > Enterobacterales > Yersiniaceae > Yersinia > Yersinia sp. 22-579. Next base: position 14,995 of record NZ_JAUJTZ010000002.1, read on the forward strand.
CCCGGTTTTTTGTGCCAGGTTGCTACCGAGCCATCGGCGACAGACTCAGGGAGGTCAGGAACATTAATATCTACGCTACTCATTCTCTATCCTTTATGTGTTAACCGGTCGCTATTCAACAGTCAGCGCGTCATTAACCAGAGCTTGTTGTTGTTTCTGGTGCACGGAAATGTATCCCACTGCCGGTGAAGCTGAGGCTGGGCGACCTGCGTAACGCAAGGAAGCACCAAATGGAATCACTTCACGGAAGTTGTGTTGGCTGCAATACCAGGCACCCTGGTTGAGCGGCTCTTCCTGACACCATACGAAATCATGAACATGCGCAAATTGTTCCAACACCGCTTGTACCGCGTGGTGTGGGAATGGATAAAGCTGCTCGATACGCACGATGGCGACATCGGTTTGCCCGTTTTTGCGGCGCTGTTCCAGCAGGTCATAATAAACTTTGCCTGAACACATCACGACACGTTTGACGCCTTTCGGGTCCAGCTCATCAATTTCACCAATGGCTGGCAAGAAGCTGCCATTGGCCAATTCATCCAATGACGATACTGCTAATGGATGACGCAACAATGACTTAGGTGACATCACCACCAGAGGGCGGCGCATACCACGTAATGCCTGACGGCGAATCATGTGGTAAACCTGTGCTGGTGTTGACGGAATACACACCTGCATGTTTTGTTCAGCACAAAGTTGCAGATAGCGCTCCAACCGAGCGGAGGAGTGCTCCGGGCCTTGACCTTCATAACCGTGCGGCAGCAGCATAACCAGACCACACATGCGGCCCCATTTCTGCTCGCCGGAGCTGATGAATTGGTCGATAACCACTTGAGCACCGTTGGCAAAGTCACCAAACTGCGCTTCCCAGATAGTCAGAGTGCGCGGTTCTGCGGTAGCGTAACCATATTCAAAGGCCAAAACAGCTTCTTCCGACAGTACCGAGTCCCATACCTGGAAATCGCCCTGCCCGCTGTGAATATTCGCCAGTGGCACATAGACAGAGCCATTTTTCTGGTTATGAATCACAGCATGACGATGGAAGAAAGTCCCGCGCCCGGCATCTTCACCCGACAAGCGAATGGGGATTCCTTCATCTACCAGTGTGGCGTAAGCCAGTGTCTCAGCTCCGCCCCAGTCAAATGGCTTCTCGCCGCTTGCCATTAAGGCGCGATCGCCATAGATCTTGGCAACACGGGATTGCATTTCAATGGCATCTGGTGCGTGGCTGATACGGCGCGCCAAATCTTGCAGGCGTTTCATATCAACTTTGCTTGGATATTCTTCATCCCATTCATGGTTCAGATACGGTGACCAGGTGAAGGATTGCAGATTCATCGGACGCCACTCTTCCACCACACAGTCACCGCGATCCAATGCATCGCGATACAGGTTGACCATTTCCGTGGCATCTTCCAAGCTGGCGATATTTTGCTCGGTCAGCTTGTCAGCATAGATCTTGCGCGGCGTCGGGTGTTTTTTGATCTTCTGATACATCACTGGCTGTGTTGCACTTGGCTCATCGGCTTCGTTATGCCCATGGCGACGGTAGCAAACCAGATCGATCATCACGTCACGTTTAAAGGTGTTACGGAAATCCAACGCCAGACGGGTTACAAACGCCACAGCTTCAGGATCATCAGCATTCACATGGAAAATAGGAGCCTGTACCATTTTGGCGATATCAGTACAGTATTGAGTAGAGCGCGCATCCAGTGGGTTCGAGGTGGTGAAGCCAATCTGGTTGTTGATAACAATACGCACTGTCCCGCCCACTTCATAACCACGGGCTTGAGACATGTTCAACGTCTCTTGCACTACGCCCTGCCCGGCAATCGCCGCATCACCATGAATGGTGATTGGCAGTACCATATTGCTGCGCGCTTCATCCAGGCGGTCACGGCGTGCCCGCACAGAACCGATAACCACTGGGCTAACAATTTCCAGATGCGATGGGTTAAAGGCTAACGCCAGGTGAACCAGGCCGCCTTCGGTTTCTACATCAGAAGAGAAACCTTGGTGATATTTAACGTCACCAGTACCCAAATGCTCTTTATGCTTACCAGCAAATTCATCGAACAAATCTTCCGGTTTCTTACCCAACACGTTTATCAATACGTTCAGGCGGCCACGGTGCGCCATACCCAAAACCACTTCACGTGTGCCATTTTTACCGGCATGGCGAATCATTTCTTTCAACATGGTGACCAGCGAATCGCCGCCCTCCAGTGAGAAACGCTTGGCACCAGGGAATTTAGCCCCTAAATAACGCTCCAAACCTTCAGCGGCAGTCAGTTCGCTCAGGAAGCGGCGCTTCTCTTCATCGCTGAAAGTGGGTTTCCCAACTACCGACTCAATACGCTGCTGAAGCCAACGTTTTTCTTCGGTGTTGGTGATGTGCATATATTCAGCGCCAATCGAACCACAGTAGGTTTGTTTCAGGGCTGCATATAGGTCAGACAGCTTCATGGTTTCTTTGCCAATAGCAAAAGAACCAACATTGAAGGTGTTCTGGAAATCGGCTTCAGTCAGATGGTGATAGGCAGGGTCAAGGTCAGGAACAGACTCCTGCTTCCACAAACCGAGTGGGTCAAGATTGGCATGTTGATGGCCGCGGAAGCGGAAGGCGTTGATTAACTGCAACACCTTAACTTGCTTGGCATCATTTTCAGGATCGCTGATGGATGAGTTATAACGAGAGGGATCCTTCGCCAGGCGACGGAAATACTCGCGTGTTTGAGAGTGGAACTGATCAGGTTTTACACCCGTTGTAGGTAGTTGTAGAAAAATTGAACGCCAACTATCATCAACGGAACCAGGATCGGTTAAAAAGTCTTCATAGAGCTGCTCTATGTAGGACTGGTTCGCGCCCGCCAGATAGGAGGAATCCAGCCAGGCCTTCATTGCGCCGTTCTGCATCATGATCCCTTAAGCTTTGAAGCTTCAGTTTTCGCCGTGGTTAACATATACACCGTAATATCAACGGTTTGCCGTAAAAACGGTTCACTCGACGTGCTCAATGCACGTTCTGTTATGGACCTTAACGGTCCCGTTCAAGGAACCTCTAAAAACGGACAGCTTGCCGGTTTTTAGAGATTCCCTACCTTTAAGCAACCCGGGGGAAACATTCCCCGGGTTAATAAACTCACATCATCCACTATGTTGCAACTATGATCTGTTGTGAAGCGCTTATCATGCGCTACGCTGTAACTATCATGCACTACGCTGCAACTATCATGCGCTACGCTGTAACAACATAGACTTAATGTGGCCGATTGCTTTGGTCGGGTTAAGGCCTTTAGGACACACACTGACACAATTCATAATGCTATGGCAGCGGAAAACACTAAAAGCGTCGTCCAGATCATCCAAACGTGCTGTTGTTTCCGTATCACGGCTATCTATCAGGAAGCGATAGGCAGCCAGTAACCCTGCCGGCCCCACAAATTTATCCGGATTCCACCAGAATGACGGGCAAGATGTGGAACAACAAGCACATAGGATGCATTCATACAGGCCATCCAATTTCTCGCGTTGTTCTGGCGATTGCAAATGCTCGCGTGCTGGCGGATTTTTGCCGTCGTTCAACAGGTAAGGTTTAATTTTCTCGTACTGAGTATAAAACTGCCCCATATCGACCACTAAATCCCGCACCACCGGTAAGCCCGGCAATGGGCGAATCACAATCTTCTTATTGCCTTTTTGCAAAGCTGAAACTGGCGTAATACAAGCCAACCCATTTTTGCCATTCATATTCAAACCGTCGGAGCCACAAACCCCTTCACGGCATGAACGACGAAACGACAACGTCGGATCTTTTTCTTTTAACTGGATAAGTGCATCCAGCAACATCATATCCCGACCTTCTTCCGCTTCTAACGTGTAATCCTGCATATGCGGCGCGTTATCGACGTCCGGGTTATAGCGATAAATTGAGAACTCAAGTTTCATGACCTTTTCCTCCGCAGCGGGTTAGGTTTAACCCTATCAACACGACACATGCATTAATAAGAACGCACTTTCGGCGGGAATGCCGCGCGTAACTTAGGTTGCATGTTTACCTCACGGCGGGTCATGCTTTCAGTGCCTGGCAAATAGAGCGAATGGCACAGCCAGTTGGCATCATCACGTTCCGGGAAATCGAAGCGGCTATGCGCGCCACGGCTTTCGGTACGGAAGTTTGCTGACACGGCAGTGGAAAACGCAGTTTCCATCAGGTTATCCAATTCCAGACATTCAATACGCTGGGTATTGAACTCGCTAGAAGTGTCATCCAGACGGGCATTTTGCAGACGTTCGCGGATAGTTCTCAGTTCTTCTAACCCTTTAGCCATTGCATCACCTTCGCGGAATACCGAGAAGTTATGCTGCATGCAGGATTGTAATGCTTTGCGGATCTCAACCGGATCTTCACCTGAGCGAGTGTTATTCCAGCGGTTCATTCGATCCAGTGATGCTTCAATATCAGAATCACTGGCATCGCGACTCGCGCCCTGCTCCATCAAAGACTCTTGCAGATGCATACCGGCTGCGCGACCAAAGACCACCAAGTCCAGCAATGAGTTCCCCCCCAAACGGTTGGCACCGTGGACGGAAACACAAGCAATTTCACCCACAGCAAACAGACCTGGGATGACAACATCTTCACCCTTTTCATTTACTGTGATGGCCTGACCGGTCACCTTGGTTGGGATCCCGCCCATCATGTAATGGCAAGTTGGAATCACCGGGATAGGTTCTTTAATGGGGTCAACATGTGCAAAGGTGCGAGATAACTCAAGAATACCCGGCAGACGGGATTCCAGCACATCTTTACCCAAGTGATCCAATTTCAGTTTGGCATGCGGACCCCAAGGGCCATCGCAACCACGGCCTTCACGGATTTCAATCATAATAGAACGCGCAACCACATCACGACCGGCCAAATCTTTGGCGTTCGGTGCATAGCGTTCCATAAAGCGCTCGCCGTGTTTATTCAGCAAGTACCCGCCTTCACCACGGCAACCCTCGGTAACCAACACGCCCGCCCCGGCAATACCTGTCGGGTGGAACTGCCACATTTCCATGTCCTGCACCGGTACACCGGCACGCAAGGCCATGCCAACACCGTCACCGGTATTAATGTGCGCATTGGTTGTTGATTGGTAAATACGACCGGCACCACCAGTGGCCAGCACGGTGGCCCGCGCTTTGAAATAGACCACTTCGCCGGTTTCAATGCAGATAGCCGTACAGCCCACAAAAGCGCCATCCTGATTCTTCACTAAATCCAGTGCATACCACTCAGAGAATATAGTGGTGTGGTTTTTCAGGTTTTGCTGATAAAGGGTGTGTAACAGCGCATGCCCGGTACGGTCAGCCGCAGCCGCAGTACGCGCCGCTTGCTCGCCGCCAAAGTTGAGCGACTGCCCACCGAATGGTCGCTGATAAATGCTGCCATCTTCTAAACGGGAGAACGGTAACCCCATGTGTTCCAATTCAAGCACCGCTTCAGGGCCTGTTTTACACATATATTCGATGGCATCCTGGTCACCGATATAATCGGAACCCTTTACCGTGTCATACATATGCCATTCCCAGTTATCTTCATGGGTATTACCCAGTGCGACAGTAATACCACCCTGCGCAGATACGGTATGGGAACGGGTTGGGAATACTTTTGATATCAGGGCGCAAGACAGCCCCATTTGTGAAATTTGCAGTGCCGCGCGCATACCTGCGCCACCCGCACCAATAACAACAGCATCAAACTCTCTGACCGGCAGTTTCATTTAAGCACCCCACACCACAATTGTTCCATACAAGAGGTAGACCAGCAGCGTAATCACCACGGCCAGTTGTAACACCAGTCGTACCGCTAGCGGCTTGATATAGTCCGTTAATACCTGCCATAGACCAATCCAGGCATGAGCCAGAATCGACAGCAATGTCAGCAGGGTAAATACTTTTGTGATGTGCGAAGCAAAGAAGCCACGCCAGATTTCGTAGGTGATGTCTGGGACAATAACAACGAAGCCCAGAATATAAAGAATATATAGAGTGATGACGATTGCAGAAGCACGCAGTAACAGCCAGTCGTGTACTCCATTACGCCCTAACGCAGAAGCATTGCTTACCATACAAGGACTCCAGCTAAAACTGACAGCACCAGGGTTAACACCATTACGACTTGGGCGGAGCGGGTCCCCGCAGCCAAGCTCTCTTCGACATAGCCAAAATCCATCAGCAAGTGGCGGATGCCACCGCAAACGTGATAGGCCAGTGCGGTGAGTATTCCCCAGAAGATGAATTTAACAAAAAAGCTATTCATGACAGCCGCTGCTTGCATGAACCCTTCTTGCGAGGATACAGACAAACCTAACAGCCAGAGGAGGATACCAACAGCAACGAAAGTCATTACGCCAGAGACTCGGTGTAAAATGGACGCTATCGCAGTAACAGGAAATCGAATCGTTTGCAGATCCAAATTGACAGGTCTTTGTTTTTTCACGGTTTTGCCCACACAGCTCTTATTATTTTCCTTCCTCCGGGCCTGGGCGTGGATCAGACAGCGTTAAGAGCCGAAACCCTTCACATCGCACATTTAGACATAACATCCTGAATGCTTAAATGGCGTGTTCTGTATAACGCTGGGTGCTCCTACTTCAGGGTAATCCGGAGACCTGGCGGCAGTATAGGTGGTTCACATTCTTATTACAATTCCCACACAAACTGATTGGTAACATTTCCCCTGAACAGTGATTAGGATCACGATTTACACAATTTATATAAAATTAATTATCTGATTTGACAAAGAATAAACATTTCCATTACAACTAGGGTAGAAATAAGCCCTATGATGCACTAAAGGTCTGCGGATACACTTCCCCATAAGCTTAAGTTATGCAACAGTGTAGTGAGTGAATATCCCCATAGATATCGTAGGCAATGAACCATAAACGATAAGTATCCGACAAATCGTTAACAACTCTGTAACGTTGACATCAATCCGACCCCACGGATTGTTGGCCGCATTGGCGAGACACTCTGTACCCTAAATCATGTTTTTATAGTGAATAAAACAGAGCAGTGCTGGTGAGGAGATGGCCCCAGGGGCATCTAAGACATTTCAGTTGTTAAGGGTTTTATAATAAGCGCTAAGGAGACTGTAAATGGCTGACAAAAAAGCGACGCTGAACATAGGCGAAGCTACGATCGAACTGGGGGTTAAATCCCCAACCATCGGCACTGATGTGATTGACGTCAGTACCTTAGGTTCCAAAGGGTATTTTACCTTTGACCCTGGGTTTACCTCTACCGCGTCCTGCGAATCAAAAATCACTTTTATCGATGGTGATAAAGGGATACTGCTACATCGTGGCTATCCGATTGATCAACTAGCAAAAAATTCTACTTATCTGGAAGTTTGCTACATCCTGCTATACGGCGAAACGCCAACCGCAGAAGAGTATGAAACTTTCAAAGCAACAGTCACACGCCACACTATGATCCACGAGCAGATAACCAGTCTGTTCCGCGGGTTCCGCCGCGACTCACATCCTATGGCGGTTCTCTGCGGTGTGACAGGCGCGCTGGCTGCTTTCTACCATGATGCGCTGGATGTCAACAATGTGCGGCATCGTGAAATCACCGCCTTCCGTCTGCTGTCGAAAATGCCGACGGTCGCCGCAATGTGCTACAAATACTCCATCGGCCAGCCGTTTGTTTATCCGCGCAACGACCTGTCCTATGCCGGTAACTTCCTGCGCATGATGTTCTCTACACCCTGTGAAGAGTATGAAGTTAACCCAGTGCTGGAACGCGCGATGGATCGTATTTTCATCTTGCATGCCGACCACGAACAGAACGCCTCAACCTCGACCGTGCGTACTGCCGGCTCATCGGGCGCTAACCCGTTTGCGTGTATTGCCGCAGGGATCGCTTCTCTATGGGGGCCAGCTCACGGCGGTGCGAACGAAGCCTGCCTGAAGATGCTGGAAGAGATTAAAACCGTTGAACACATTCCAGAATTTATCCGCCGCGCCAAAGATAAAAATGACTCGTTCCGCCTGATGGGCTTTGGTCACCGCGTGTATAAAAATCATGACCCGCGCGCGACTGTCATGCGTGAAACCTGCCATGAAGTATTGAAAGAACTGAAACTAGAAGATGATCTGCTGAAAGTGGCGATGGAGTTAGAGCATATTGCGCTGAACGACCCGTACTTCATCGAGAGAAAACTGTATCCAAACGTTGATTTCTACTCAGGTATCATCTTGAAAGCGTTGGGTATTCCTTCTTCCATGTTCACCGTAATCTTTGCCATTGCCCGTACTATCGGCTGGATTGCTCACTGGAATGAAATGCACGATGAAGGCATCAAAATCGCGCGTCCGCGTCAGCTTTACACCGGTTACGCCGAACGTGATTTCAACAGTCAGTTGAAGAAATAAGTAGATTTTCTTTTCTGTTTAATCAAAAAACGCCACCTTAACGGTGGCGTTTTTTATAGTAGAATCAGTGGATTGCGCCACCGGCAATGTGCGAATCATGATCAATTTGTAAGGCGATGGAAATGGCCAGTTCCAACGCTATCACTACCGAATGCGCTGACATACTGGGCGCACCAGGATGATTGACTGCCTGCTCAGGTAAATAAGGGATATGAATGAAACCGCCCTTAATTTCGTCATTTGTCTGATGTAACCGATGCAATAACCCGTACATAACATGATTACAAACATAGGTTCCGGCAGTTTGGGATACGGAGGCCGGGATACCCGCTTCACGAATGCCCTGCACCATGGCTTTGATGGGCAAACGGGTGAAATAAGCCGCCGGGCCATTTTCGACAATAGGCTGATCGATTGGCTGATTCCCTAGATTATCCGCAATACGCGCATCATCGACATTAATAGCAACCCGCTCGATGCTGATATCAGCACGCCCCCCAGCCTGACCAATGGCTAACACCAGCACTGGCTGAATTTCATCTATCGCGGCATTCAGCGCTGTCAGCGCTTCGCCAAAAGCACAAGGTAATTGACGGGCCACCACTTTGACCCCACCTAGCATGAGATCATTTAATTGTTTAACCACTTCCCAGGAAGGATTAACCCGCTCGCCACCAAATGGCTCAAACCCGGTGATTAATACACTTTTCATCGCCTCTCCTAGAGGAACATCAGGAAATACAGTAAAAATACGTTAACAATCAAAAGAGTGATCCCGGTTGGGATCTGGGCTTTGATCACTGCATTTTTATCTGGCAGTTCCAATAATGCAGCAGGAACAATGTTAAAGTTGGCTGCCATTGGGGTCATTAGCGTACCGCAATAACCAGAGAACATGCCGATAGCGGCCATCACTGCTGGGTTACCACCATGTTGCAACACTAAAATAGGGATACCAATACCGGCGGTGACAATAGGGAAAGCCGCAAACGCATTCCCCATAATCATGGTGAGTACCGCCATGCCAATAGCATAGACTGCCACTGCAATAAAGCGATGATCTACCGCCAGATATTCCTGTGTCAGATGGGCAATCGCCGTCCCGACACCCGCAGTGGTAAATAGCAGGCCAAGTGTCGCCAGGATCTGCGGCAAGATAAATGCCCAACCGATAGAATCCAGTAACCGACGCGCTTCCTGCACCGGCTGAGCGGCAGTTTCGCGGGTCAGGAACACCGCAATCAGCAAGCCGAGCACACAGCCGACCGTCATCGAGAATAAAGTCACCAGAGTGGCATGGTTACCGGCACCAAATAACCACAGATCCAGAGCTGGAATATTATTAAACAGCAGCACGCCGATAACAGTAACAACCGGAATGGTCAGTGCCGGCAGGAATAATCGGTTACCGAGGCGCTTGGCGCTCACTTCGCGCTCTTGCTCGGTGCGCTGGTGATAACTCCCCAGTTTTACCCCACCGAAACCAGCAATTAACGCCATGATAATGACCACTACACCGACAGTGATATTCAGAACCCGTTTCTCATCTGGCCCTTCGCCCGCCAAGGTATTTGCCAGGCGATATGTCCAATCTCCGACCAGGAAAATCAGCCCGTACAACCCCCAAAACAGCCCGGTTGTTATACGGCGCGGGTTGGCTTTATCGCGAAATGACATCACGGCAACTATCAGCAATACGGCGCCAGCCAGCCAATATAAATATTGTTGTTGGAAAATCATTTGGCGTCCCCCTTGGTAGCCAGGGCAGACTGATTCAGTGCGGTTAATTCAGCAGCGAGATGTTTATCTAAACGTTGTAACCGGTATGCATGGATAAGGAAGGCACAGATAGCCGTCGGAATCCCCCACAAGGCAATATGCAGCGGTTCGGTTTGGATACCACCGGACTCCAGCATAAAGTTATGCATAAAAATGATGGCACCAAAGGCGACAAAAATATCTTCACCAAAGAACAGGCCAACGTTATCGGTTGCCGCTGACATGGCGCGCAGGCGATAGCGCACTTTCTCCGGCAACTCACCATAACGTGTCTTGGCAGCACCTTCTGCCATCGGGGCCAATAGCGGCCGGACCATCTGTGCATGACCACCAAGGCTGGTTAAACCCAGCGCTGCCGTGGCTTCACGAACAAACAGATACACAATCAATAAACGACCAGAAGTGGCACTTTTAATTTGTGAAATCCACGCCTGCGCCCGCTCTTTCAAGCCATGACGTTCAAGTAAGCCAATAACCGCCAGTGGCAGTAACAAAATCAAGGGCAGATTACGGGTATTCAGAAATCCTTCACCCAGTTTTTCTAAAATAGTGGCCATTGGCATCAGTGCCGCCAGACCGGTGATAACACCAGCGCTAATAACCACTAAGACTGCGTTTATGCGCAGTAAAAATCCTATTACAATCGCCGCGATCCCAATCAGCGGCCAAAGGTTTACCGTTTGTTCCAAGGTGACTCTCCTGTCCTAAAATAGAGTTATAAGTATCTAACTTATGATGCATTCCACCTGGGCCAGGCGGTTATGGTTTTTACTACCCAGTTATTGCGCCGTAACGGTGATATTTTCCTGCTGAAAACTGTCACGCAAACGGCGGGCAAAATTCAAAGCATGCACACCATCACCATGCACACAAACCGTGTCCGCCTGCACTGGCACCCAACTGCCATCACGCGCCTGCACCTGATGATGCTGCACCATCGCTAAGGTTTGTGACAAAGCCAAGTCGTCACTTTCAATTAATGCATCAGACTGACTACGGGGTACCAGCGTGCCATCGGATTGATAGCGGCGATCGGCAAACACTTCCTGGCGCGTCACCAAACCCGCTCGTTCACCCGCACGAATCAATGCGCTGCCAGCTAGCCCCACCAACCGTAATGTCGGGTCGACAGCCTTGACCGCTTGGGCAATAGCATCTGCCAGTAGCGGGTCTAGCGCCGCCTGGTTGTACAACATACCGTGAGGTTTCACATGCTGCATGATCCCCCCTTCTGCTTTCACGATGGCGGCCAGCGCACCGAGTTGGTAAACCACTTGGGCGTAAACTGTCTCAGGAGGTAACTGCATGGCCGTGCGGCCAAAGTTTTCGCGATCCGGGAAGCTCGGGTGTGCACCAATCGCAACGCCATACTCAATGGCCCAGCGCACCGACTGGCGCATGGTTTGAGCGTCGCCGGCATGAAAACCACAAGCAATATTGGCTGAACTGACCAATTGCAGCAGCGCCTGATCATTGGCACAGCCTTCACCTAAATCTGCGTTTAAATCCACCTTCATTTGGCCTCCGTGCATTTAGCCTCCACAGTATCGAACCCTTGCTGTAAGCCCCATTCAATCTGTTGCAGAAAATGTTGTTGTTCTGACTTGGCACGAAGTGCTTCTTCTACAGTACAGGGCACAAAATGCACCGATTCTCCGAGGCGAAGTTGTGCCAAATGGTAGAGATCAGCTTCAATCACACAGGCAATTCGCGGGTAACCGCCAGTAGTTTGCGCGTCAGCCATCAGCACAATGGGCTGGCCGTTATGCGGCACTTGCACCACTCCGGGCAATAAGCCGTGGGATAACATCTCGCGAGAAGTAGTACGCGTTAACTCGCGCCCGGTCAGGCGATACCCCATCCGGTTACTTTGCGGGCTGAGTTGCCAGGCTTCACGCCAAAAAGCGCCCTGAGAAACAGGGTCAAATTCATGATATTCCGGCCCTGGCACGGCACGCACACGGTTACCAAATAGCATTTGTTTAATGCCGACAGATTCACGCGGTAAACGTGTCGGTTTGCCTAATGGCAGACAGTCGCCTTCTTTAATAAGTCGCCCCTGATAACCACCAAAGCCCGCTTTCAGGTCTGTGCTGCGTGATCCCAGCATTTCCGGTACATCAATACCGCCAGAAATCGCCAGATAACTGCGCATGCCACGGTGCGGCACACTGAGTTTTAACTGCTGGCCCGGCTTGACCGGATAGCGCCACCCAGTCCAGAGCAGTTGATCACCCAACATCGCTTCACAACCCGCACCCGTTACCGCAATCCAGCCCGGTTGGGTAAACTCGGCGGTAAATTGGCCCAATGTAATTTCCAGACCAGCGGCCCCCGCCTCATTGCCCACCAGCATATTCGCCATACTCAGCGCCGGTAAATCGAGAGCTCCGCCCTGGCTGATGCCTAAGCGACGAAAACCACCACGGCCACTGTCTTGCACCGTGGTATAAATCCCTGAACGAATAATCTTCAGCATACGCCCTCCTTTGAAGGCAAGAAGCGCACATTATCACCAGGCCGCAACAAGGTTGGCGGCATCTCTAATGGATTAAACAATGCCAGCGATGTGCGGCCAATGAGTTGCCAGCCACCCGGCGTTGCCAGCGGATAGATACCGGTTTGGCTGCCCCCAATCCCGACAGAACCCGCAGGAACTACCAGACGTGGCTCAGCGCGCCGTGGTGTTGCCAGTTGTTCCGGCATGCCACCCAGATAGGAAAAACCCGGTTGGAAGCCAAGGAAATAGACGATATAACTCGCCCCTGCGTGGCACTCAACCACCTGACGTTCAGTCATACCGGTATGACGCGCCACCTCTGCCAAATCTGGCCCGGCTTCACCGCCATAAATCACCGGGATAGTGACATCACGCGATTCAGGCACTAATGACTCGCTCTCTTCCCACCAACGTTGCAGCCGTTCAATAGCATCCAACGCAGTATTGTCTGGATCTGCCAGCAATAGCGTCAGGTTATTCATTCCGGGGATGGCTTCAAGTACATCGGGATGATGAATCAGGCGATCAGCTAACCCCCAAATCCGTTGCTGACTTGCTAATGTAACCGGCGGTTCCAGCTCCAGAACTACCGCACTTTCTCCCAGTAAATAGCATCGAGCTCGTTGCACTCCCGTCCCCCTGATTAATTTCTAGCTTTCATTTTTTATATAAATACTCGTTATAAGTTTATATTTATGCGTTAGCGTCTGGTCGCTGTCAATAGAACTGAATTATCTAATAGCTATGAGCAATCACTAAACCTGGCGGAAAGGTCAATATTAACGTCTGAAAATGCTTATTTTTATAGTTTTTTCACCATAATAGGAGGGTTGATGCGATTTTTTTCTTATTTAGAATCAGAGTACAGCGAGAAGATATTCTTAAAAATCGTCGTCTTATCATTCATCCATAACCAGATGATGATTTTAAAAGGCCAGCAAGAGAATAAGACCTTGTTTTAAGTATGGTTTAATGATGCTTTGAGAAGGAGATATCAGGAGCAGGTTACGCACCGATACTGATTACCGGTGCATAATGTCACATTGGGTCAGGCTGGATTAGGGATATCGATAAAGATAACGTCAAGTTGATGATGGTTCGCGAGCCATTCACCTAATGCTTTAATACCGTAACGTTCCGTCGCATGGTGTCCTGCCGCATAAAAATTCACCCCCATCTCACGGGCAATATGAATTGTCTGCTCAGAAACCTCGCCAGTGATAAATGCATCAACACCAAATTCAGCCGCTTGCTGAATATATCCTTGCCCACCTCCGGTGCACCAGGCAATACGGCGTACATCTGTTGGTGCACGATCACCACAATGTAAGACCGGACGCTCCAGCAACTTTTCCAACCGTTCACGCAAAATGATCGCATTTAAGGGTGTATCAAATTCACCATAGGGTAATAGGGACTCAATTTCTCCCCGCACCCGAATCTCCAGTAACTTCGCCAACTGCGCGTTATTGCCCAATTCTGGATGTGCATCTAACGGCAAATGGTAACCATACAGATTAATATCGTTGGTCAGTAACGTTTTCAGTCGGTTACGTTTCATTCCCCGCACAACCGCCGGTTCGTTTTTCCAGAAATAACCGTGATGAACCAAGATAGCATCGGCCTGTTGCCCAACCGCCGCATCCAGCAATGCCTGACTGGCCGTCACGCCAGTCACTATGCGCCGAACCTCCTCACGCCCCTCAACCTGCAATCCATTGGGTGCATAATCCTGAAATGCCGAGGTATTCAGCTGGTTGTTGAGTAAAGCTTCCAGTTCTATATTGCGCATTTTATCAATCTCATTAAATACCCGTCATCTTTCAAGCTTCAGGTGTGTTGGCCGCTCTCGCTCGCCCGAATCACTTACCTGTGTAAGCTCATCGGGACTCCCTCCTTTGCCGCCTTCCTGCATCTTGAAATCTATAGGGTATGTCAAAAATATAAACGGGCAGTTAAAAACGACGACTATCACCTTGATCCATCAAGATAAAATCAACCCCCGTATCATTACCTTGAACTAGCTCGGTCGCAATCACTTTTCGCACATCCTGACCCTGTTGGAATGAGGGTTTGATATGGCTGATAATCACTGGCAAGCCTTTTAACGGTTGCCCTTCACCGCTGTATTTCTCAAGATTTTTCAATTCCTTCAGCAACCACTTGGGAGTCATGTGGCCGTACAACTTGCCATCATCCACCTCGTTCGGATAAGAAACTTCAATAATCATCCCTTTCAACTGCTGCTGTTTGACCTTTTCTGCTAATTTACGCCACACCGTGTCCAGATTTTTCGACTGCTCTACCTCATCCGGGCCCGTATCCCCAAAATAGGCAAAGGCCTCATTATTACGGGTGATAAGCAACATTGAAGAAGGCGATTTGTCATGGCTCAAAGGATACATCTCGCCGGTTAAACGGGTCAGTCCCAGGCTTAATGATTGAGCCGGACGTAGCAGTTGCATCCGGTAGGTGCCTAAACGCGTGCCACTGCCACTGTCGGTAAAATTGGGCCAGACGCGCCAGTTAAAATAGTAGTTTCTCAGTACATCGATAGTATCAGCTGAGGCATAAATGGTTTTTTTGCTGTCTTCTGGTGAGCCGATAATCAGGCCAGATACATGATCAAGATGGGCATGACTGATGAAATAGCTGTTAATACGCTGACGAAAAATATAGCCCTGCCGTGTCAACGGCGCAGCGATTTCATCCGTAATATCAGAGAAATTGCCTTTATCTAATGCCTTGGCTATCCCCGGCAGCACCGAACCGGCATCCAGCGCCAAATACACTGGCTGGCTATCATCACGTATCAGGTAAGACGTCAGGTTGCCATCACTGACGCCACCATCCACACCAAGTGCCACCACTTCAAACCCTGCCGCAGCCAGAGTACTATAAAGGCTAATCGAGAGAACCAACCCGGCGTTAAACAGCCTGTTACTGCGCTTATTAGTGCTGGTTTTACTGGCTGCCAATACTGGTTGAGTCGAAATATAGGTCAAAAACATGAAGGCTCCTTGTTGTTAGGGATCCTTGCTGCCATCCCGCTTAGCGGCTTCAAACGCCGCGAGTGTCGCCAATCTGGCTTGCTTATGGTCCACCAGCGGTGGGGGGTAATCCAATGATTGCTGTTGCCGCTCGGCCCAACGCCACGGCTGATGGATATCACTGTCTGGTACTGCCGCCAATTCAGGCAACCAGCGGCGAATAAACACGCCGTCTTGGTCAAAACGCTCACCCTGGGTAGTGGGGTTAAAGATACGAAAGTAAGGTGCGGCATCGGTCCCGGTAGAAGCAGCCCATTGCCAGCCGCCATTATTCGCAGCCAGATCACCGTCCAGCAGTTGCGACATAAAATAGCGTTCGCCTTGTCGCCAGTCGATAAGCAAATCTTTAACCAGAAAACTGGCGCTGATCATTCGCAGGCGGTTATGCATCCAACCGGTTTCATTGAGTTGCCGCATGGCTGCATCGACAATAGGATAACCTGTTCGCCCTTGCTGCCAGGCGATTAATTGCTGTTTGGAGTGATTCCATAGTACTGCATCAGTCCAACCAATAAAGGGATGATGCTGGCATAATCGTGGATAAGCTACCAATAAATGGCGATAAAATTCACGCCAGATCAATTCATTAAGCCAAATAAAAGCCCCGCCATCGGCATTTTCCAACACCTCCGGACACTCAGTACGCAGGCGATTAACACATTGACGGGGTGAGAGTATTCCCAGCGCAAGATAAGGTGACAAGCAACTGGTGCCCGCCACAGCGGGAAAATCACGTTGCTGTTGATAGTCCTGAACATCTTCGCGACAAAAACTACGCAAGCGCTGTAACGCCGCTTCTTCACCCGCCGGAAATAGCTGGCTGTCTACTGGTTGTTGCGGGTAATCAAACGGAGCCAAGAGCTGTGAGGGGATCACCGCTGCGGTGGTACGAGCTTTCGGGGCAGGGACACTGCGGCAATCACTCATCATTAAACGCTGGATAAAAGCACGGCGAAACGGAGTGAACACTTTATACATTTCATTATTACCCGTCAGGACACTGCCCGGCGGCAATAACACACTGTCATGAAAACCATGACAAGCAATCGCACGATGACTCAGCTTTGTCATCAATGCCTCATCGCGCATCCGCTCATTCAGCTCATACTGATGGTTATAAAATAGTGCATCCACTTGCTGTTGCTGACAAAAATCATCCAACCAGGTAATCGAATCCTTAAAATCATCACACTGATGATAGTGCAGTGGGATCGCCCGCGCAGCGAGTGCATCCTGTAGCAATTGCAGGTTTTGCAGCAAAAATGCGGCCTGCCGCGGTGCCATATCATGCGCAGCCCATTGTGCGGGGGTCGCAATAAACACCGCAATCACCGTCGCTTGTGGGTCCTGACACGCCGTATGCAATGCTAAGTTATCAGTGACGCGTAAGTCATTACGAAACCAGACCAGATGCGTTGCCATTGCTTATCCTTGCTCTGAGTAAAAAGTAAAATAGTGCTGACTGGCCAGATAGTCATTTGGAAACTCAATCATATAAGCTGTTATCTGGGCGATAGGCGCACTCAGGGGCAATTCACCTAAGCGATATTGGTCAATCAGTTGCGCTAGCGCCTGACGCTGAGTAGAGGTGAGATAAGGTCGGAAATAGCCCTGCACATGCATCAATACATTGGTATGGTTCGCCACTGTTGGAGAATGAGAGAGTAGCTGTAGCAAACGCTGGCGATACTCAGCGGTAAATTCAATCAGTGATGACCATTTATCCATTGACGCAATAAAAGGTCCAATTTCACGGTATTCCGGTTGTGAATGTGCCAATAACACTAATTTATAGCGACTATGAAACGCCATCAATTGGCCTCGAGTGATACCTGCTGCGCATAGTGCATCAAGTTCATCGCGCGCATGGCAATATGCAACACTCTGTTTCATCTGATTGTTTTGCGCCATCTCATTCTCCAGCAACTTTGCCATGTCGAACAATTTATTTCATCATAACAGCTGTCACTGAAAAGCCGTGGTATTGGTTGATATCTTTATATAAAAGTACCTTGTATGAGTCATAAACAGCTGGGCAATAAAAATGCCACTCAGAGTTAACTGAATGGCATGGTGAATTTATCTACCGCGCACTATCAATAGGCTTTATCACTACCCCGCATGCTGAATCGTGTTAGCCCACAGCCCGGCTATCTGCTGTTGCATTCGGTTATCCATCTGCCCAACCAAGCTGGATGTTCCATCGGAAACAGAGAAATTGTTCATATTATCAATCAAACCATCAACGGCCGAGTCTGTCAGGGCCTCATAACCACCAGGTGAGCCATTGCTCCCTTTATCACTGACGACAATCGCGGCACGTTTGTCATTAAAGTAATCATTAAAGGTGACTGAACCGACGCGCTCAAAATCGCCCTGTGCCGAATCATCAGCCACTGGCCGCCTGACCAAAATGGTTAAATTATTTTCACTGCGCTGGAGCCACAGGTCACGCCAACTGACATTATTAATCAGAATCTTATCTTCGCGGCTGATATCGGTAACTGCACAATCAATCACTGAGGTGCTGACGACAAAGCTATCAACCCCGTCCTGGCCTTGGAAGTTGTTCTTATAGCCGCCGAGCTCAAGAGTATCCTCACCGCCGCCGCCATAGAAATCACTGTATTTTGAAATAACATCGGCAATCAGATGATCATTCCCATCTCTGCCCATAATGATGCTCGAGTAGCCCATCAGTTTTATCGTATCGTTACCTTCATCTCCTGACGCGGTATTTTCATTCCCCAAAACGACACAGTGGTCATCGCCTTGCCCTAACTCAGCAACGTTAGCATTGCCCATCAGAACAACGTAATCCTGCCCTTGATCACCATTAACCTGATTATAGTTACCCGCCATGACGGCATAGTCGTCCCCAGCCCCCATGTTGGCAGTTCCAGCCTCGCCAAAGAGGAATGCTTTATCATTACCCGATCCCAGCTCGGCATGATTAATCCGCCCGGCAAGAACCGCAGTGTCTTCACCAGCCCCGCCAAACATCGTATTTTCACGGCCCATCAAAACGCCAGCATCATTGCCCTGACCACCGGTGAAGACATTGGAAATTCCGGTGCCATAGAAGGTATCGTCTCCCTGCCCCCCCCAGAAATTATTATTGTCGCCCAGATAGGCACCTAAGTCGTTACCATGCCCGCCGAAGGTGAAATTGTAATTCCCCAAGGACCAATTCAGGTCGCCATCGCCACGTAAAAATCCACTATTACGCAAGAAATCGAAAGTTTTTTCCTCCATATTAAGCAGATCTTGAGCCATATTCTGTTTCAGATTATCGACCATATCCACCATTTCAGTTTGCTTGTCTTTATTGAAGAGCGTGGCAAACAAGTTAGGTAAATTAAGGGAATTGAAACCAAATGGCTGATCTTTATTTCCCGCAGGTTGGGTAGTTGTGGATCCTAATCTATTAACAGTCGCTGTCTCATCGACTTCGGTTGGTGCCTTATCTTGCAAACCATGCGCTTGGGCGAAAGAGGTAATCGCATTTTCGCCCATATTTAAATTCGCTTTTAAGCCATTGAGTAATTTCTGCGGATCACTCAATACTTTCAGTTTCTCACCACCAAACTCAGCCACCACCTCGAGGATTTCTTTTAATATTTTTTCTCCATCGATAGCTTCGCCAGTACGGGAAATAATATTTCCCTCAGCATCATAATCAACGCCAAAAATATCACCTAACGTCATATCACTTTCGACTAACGATAATTTATGGAGTAACTTATTTTTAATCTGCCGTGGCAGATCCGTAGGGCTATAAGTCATCGTCGTTTTAACCCTGCCCGATTGGGTAACCTGCTGAGTACTGATAGCAAACAACGAACCCAAATTAATATCCATGATCGACTGGATATTATCGCCAAAAGTAAAGTTCCAGTTACTGTTGGTGACAATAATATCGGCCCCTTGGCCAGCGATAGCAATATTAAACACCATGGTGTCATTTAACTTGCGTAATTTATCTGCTTTAGTAGTTTTTGCTTGATTGCTATTTGTTGTAGCAGCTGGCTTGCTAATATATTCATTATATTTTTTGTTAAACATCATAGTAAAATCATGCTGCAAGCCACGACTACTACGAAAATCAATAGATCTATTAATCAGTTCAGGATCTATTTCAATCAGATTATTATAATCTACACTGCTGCTACTGTCTAACAGCGATAAATCGTTGAGATACTGCCTGGCGCTAGAGGGGGTCCATTGCTGATACTGGGCTTTCAGCCAATTATCACCATGCCCTTCATTGGCAATATCTTCAAGTGTTACGCAGATTCGTGTCGCACCATCAAATGGATTAACCAATGGCGGAGATAGCACAGTTTTTTCCGTCATAAATATCAGATCATTACTGTGACCATGGTTAAAGCTAATATTGCGGGTACCCATAAACACTTGTACGCCTTCAAAGGCCTGATAACCGCCAATATTAACGCTGTGTTTACTCATACCATCACCAATATGGACCATGATATTATTATCACCAAATACTAAGGTTTTAAATCCGCCATTGCCGACTTTTATCCCTAGATTTGAGGTGCCCCAATTGATCGAGGTAAATTCATCATCACCAATCTGAATATTGATATTACCAGAGTAACTTACCGCCTGATCTTTATCCGTTGATTGAGGGGCAGTTTCAATCCTTGGTTTTGTTTCCGGCGGGGTAAACTCTTCAGTATTACGGCCAATAGCCCCCGTCGCGGGTAAATCAACGGCCTTGGCCCCAATGCGATGAAGATCAATTTCAGATTCATTCACATTGTTATTGACGCTTTCGGAACGAGTCACTATCTCCCCATCTTGATTAAAGCTAAATTTAACTTTATCTTCGCTTGCTTTATGCCTGAAATTACCATCAGTATCCTCGGTTAATTTACGCCCTTGCGCATCAATAAGAATACGAGAACTGCGTGCGGCAACTTCAGTATGGATATCTCTATTATCTAATTCTCTCAGCAACGATTGGGCAAAGCCTTGCTGTTTATCCTTATTGACCAGTGAGCACCCTACCAGGCTAATATAATTTGGCGAACTTTTGATGCGATAATCACTATCTATTTTATCTTTAAAAGATTTAACTCTTGTGGCTAAGCCAGAAGCAGAGTCATTAGCCATGGTTTGATTACCTTGACCATTATTGTTATCACGCCCATGGCCAACTAACTGCCAGCGGATATTACCTTGTAATGAAGTCGGATCACCCGATATCACTCGGTACTGCCCATCGGAATCAAGCTGAACCAAAATAGAACCTGGGTGTTTAGCCGCTAAATTAGCCGCCGCTTCAGCAACAACAGGGTCATTTTCTAATTGGACAATAATTTGGGAATGGTAGCGAGTGGTACTGTTCGTCTGACCATCCTTCACTGTACTATTATCCCATTCATTGACTTTTAGGGGGTTATAAACATCATCACCCAAAGTTTTTAAGCGGGATAATGGTATAGTTAATACTTCTTCAGCTTGCCCCTGAGGATGATTATTAACGAACCGAACACTGTCTTGGTTCGCAATCATAAGCAAATGTCTATTGCCCTTTAATTTATTTATATTACCAATGTAGGGGGTTAGTTTATTGGTGGCGCTAGCAATATCAGATTCCTGCACCTGAATACGGTGCGTGAAACTATTTTTTTTATCTGATAATTCAATCGTCACTGAGTCTACATTTAAATTATTATCAGCATCTTTACGTGTGGTAAAGTCAACTACCTTGCCATTGGTTTTTTTATCAAACTTAAATACAGCCCCGGAATTCTTAAACTCATTGACTATAAACGCGTTCTTACCTTTGTGCCGTAAATCCCAAACACCTTCAATTTTTTGAATTTCTTCATTTGATGTAAATATATTATATTCCATAGAAATACGCTCATTTTTCGTATTTTTCAACGTATACGAGTTTCTATTCTTCGTAAAACTATCCATAAATTTTTTAAATGACTCATAATCATGAAATGAAACACCACCATAATTAGGTTCGAAGAAAGACCAAACATGCCCACCTTCTTTTTTATTAATAACAATAGACATAGCATGATCTGTAGATATCATTGAAACAAATGTATCTTCTTGCGGTTTTTTTAGCTTCCCCATCGTGTATTCATAACCACCTTCAAATGCATCAAGAGCATCACCTATATTCAGAGATTTTAATCCATACTTTGCTAACTCCCCACCATAATCCTTATTAGCTTCGATATTTTGAAGTGTAAACTGCTTAGCCATCTGTGCACAGATATCTCCAGAACTCGCTGTCTCACCTAAATGGCTTAATAGTCTCTCATCAAAACCTGGCTTTTTTGTTAAACCATATGAGGCCATATATTTATTCAAACCACTAAGGTAGATTTTAGTATTAACTTTGTCTTTCTTATTGCTAACCTCGTAATTATATATATCATCAATAATATCTTTATGCGTGTAAAAAAACTGACTATATTGCAATTTTAAAGTACTTATTAAATCTATCTCTCTTGTTTTTTTATCATAATCACGGGAAATGCTATCATACAGTTTTCTAACATCACCATTAACAATACTTTTAGTATTTTTAGTATTCGACTCACTCAGACTTTCAATATAAGAAAAATATTTTTTCGCGCCCCCTAGGCCATAATTACGAGCTACAATCATATTTTGGGCTGACAATCCGAAACAAATGCCAGAGAGCAGATCTACTGCACCTTTGCCGCTTCCATTCGTCACATGCTGCTTACTTAGATTATAAATATCCACCTTTCTCGGCCATATTATTGCACTTCCTTGCGTGAAACCGAAAGATAGCTCTTTATCATGTTTGTTATAAACATATTTACCCATCATTTTCTTACGTGCCAAATTCATCAAATAAGATGAATGGTGAGCTGTAGGGAGTGGCGAGTTAGATATGCTTACATAGTCAGTATTGCTGTTTGCAGTAGCCCTTAACGGCGAGATACTTGCTATATTCGATTTACCCGTAGCAAGACCGTTTGCCGCCGAACTATTGGATATTTTATTGGTGATTCTCCCATCAGCCACAGCCATAGGATGGCTGTCAGATATAATACTTTCATCTGGAGAGATAGCAGCATCAGAGACGACTTTAACATCGGTGTGGTAAGCTTTTTGGCCTTGCTTCAGACCGCTGCCCTTAGCTTCCTTTCTATCATTTGGCGTATCACCTTCACTGCGTTGAACGCTTTTGGCTTTTTTTGACGCCTTTTCTGCCTCGTTATTAGCATTATTAAGATGGTCATCACCACGACGTTGAGCGCTATCGACGCCTTTTAGCGCTTTTCTATGCGCTTCATACGCCTCGTTATTCTGTTGCTGAGCGTCTTTTTTTCTTTTGCCGGCCTCTAACTGAGCAGTAGCTTGTTCAGTATTAGCTCTCTCTTTATCCTGCTCACCTTTTGCCAGGGCAGATTCAGACCGAGCAACCGCTTCATTCACCCTGGATGTGTACTCATTAACTTTAGCTTGGGAGTTATATATATTTTCATGCGCGCTGTTAACTGATTTATTCAGTTTTTCGTTGATATCCTGCAAAAATTTTCCGGCAAAGTATTGTCGGTAGCCTTCGCCCGTTTCTGTATTTTCATCAGCAGAAATATTACTAATACTCTGAGCTATTTTTTGTTGCTCAGTTAATAACTCATTTGCCTGTTGCTCCATTTGTTTCTGGTATTCTGCACCGGTGGTTGCCAATTCTGCTTTATCCGTGCTCTCTAGTTGCGACTGGATAACAGATGCATTTGCCGTGTGTTTTTCCTGATGGCGTTGAAGCTGCCGACTATCCTCCTCTGCCCGCTTTTTATCGCCATCAACTTTATTCTCAATATCAGAATGCGCAGTAGAACCCTGAATATCATTGCGTATTTCCGTATTATCAGAACCACCTAATGCCTTTGATGCATTATTTTTTACACTCTCTAAGTTGGGTGCATCTATATTAGTAACATTATCGCTTTTAGCATTAAAATCATAAGACGCACTCCCAGAATCAAACTTTCCACTGACCGCAGTCTCATTTAAGTTGAAACCATTAATATTATTGACCTCTGGTAAATTAAAGCCACCATGGCCATTACTGAATCCCGTCGTCTGCCCTTCATTACCATTAACCAGATAGTCAATTGCCTGACTACCAGTCCGGCCCAGTAGATTTTGTTTTATATTACCAAATAGTGCTGATAACTTATTACTCTGAGTGTTACTGGAGGCCACAGATAAATTATAATAATCTCCATTACCCACTTTAACAGAAACATTATTACGCCCATAGGTTGCCACAACAGACAAGCCATCACCAATATTAATATTAACATTAGCTTTACCCTTCATCACGGCAACATGTAACCCATCACCCACCTTGGTGTTAATATTATATTTACCCCAGGCGGCATTCACTGAAGTGCCATCGCCGACTTTAGTGTTGATATTGGTATCACCATAAACAGCGGTAACATTCAATCCATCACCAACATCTGTTGTTACATTCACTTTCCCTTTAGCTACCGTTATTTTTTGCCCCTTACCGACGGTAGTAACAATATTGTTATCTGCCAATAATATATTATAAGCATCTCCATCCCCCACTTTCGTCACAACATTATTATCGGCCTTTGCCACAACCACATTTCTGCCGCTACCAACCGCAGTAATAACATTCTGTTTACCCCATGCGAAGGTATAATTATCAATATCCCCCACAGCACTGATAATATTAGCATCACCTTTTGCCACGGTGACTTCCTGCCCCTTTCCTACTCGGGTAATAATATTGCCTTTACCTTTGGCGAAATTATAGCGTTCCCCATCACCAACCTGTGTAATGATATTAAACTCTCCCCATACCGCGTTGATACCAACACCATCCCCCACCTTACTAATAATATTCCCTTTTCCTTTAGCAATACCAATGGTCAAACCATTACCAACATGGGTCATAATATTGCCGGTTTGGGAAATTAATAAACCGATAGTGGTATCATCACCCACCTTAGTGAGAATATTACCTTTTCCGTGCAAGGCAACGGCGGTGACGCCAGTGCCCACATGTGTGATCACATTTCCTTCAGCTTTTGCCAAAACTCCCATAAAACCATCACCGACTTTAGTAATGATATTCCCTTTCGCTAAAGCTATTCCACCAGTCACACCGTTACCAATATGGGTCATAATGTTGGCTTTGCCGACCATAATAGCGAGTGCAGTGCCATCGCCAACCTTGGTCATTACATTCAACTTACCAATGAATATACCAATACCTATAGCTTCATTTTTATGATTATTTATCTGAGAATAAATATTAGCATTGCCAACCATGACGCCAACCGTTAAGCCAGAACCTACTTTGGTAAATATATTCGCCTTTCCGATCATTAACGCAAAAGTTTTCCCATTACCAATATGGGTCATCACATTGGCAACACTGATCATAGCTGCTAATGTCGTGCCATTACCCACTTTAGTGAGAATATTCCCCCCTTTAGCCAGCATTAAAGCAAAGGTTTGGCCATCACCTACTTGGGTTAAAATATTTCCTTTGGCAATCATTAAGGCTAAAAGATCACCGTCACCAACCTTCGTTATCACATTCCCCAAAGCAGCCATTAATGCATAGGTATCACCATTGCCAATCTGGGTCATAATATTACCGGCGGCAAGCATAGCTGCAATCGTGGTTCCATCACCTACTTTAGTATAGATATTTCCACCGCCAGCCATCACACCTAAAGTCTGACCATCCCCCACATGAGTAAATATATTCCCTAAGCCAAACATAATACCGTTAGTGTTGCCATCACCGACTTTGGTTAGAATATTGCCACCACCTAACATGATTGCATCGGTCTTACCGTTACCAACATGGGTTAATACATTCAAGCCACCGGCTAGAATAGCCTGCATATCGCCGCGGCCTTTCTTAGTCACAATATTGGCCGCAGCTACAGTAATAACCATTGTCCTGGCAGAATGTTCATCATCGCTAATATGGGTGATGATATTCCCCAAGCCAAGGGCCACGATGGTCAAATCGCCCTGGCCAATGCTGGTTACCACATTGCCGCCGCCACCAACAACAGAAAACAGTGATCCCTGCCCTTTTTTGGTCAGCACATTTAAACCACCAGCAGCAATCCAGAAAGCTTCTCCATCGCCAATTTGAGTATGCGTATTTAATCCACCTAGCATCTTCACAATACTATTTCCAGCACCACTGTGGACAGAAATATTACCCAAAGCGATCAGTGTTACATCATATTGACCACTGCCGATACGCACCATGACATTAACCGCACCGCCAGCGTTAACTTTCATATCCCCTTTTTGACTTTTATGCACTAATACATTAGCCAACCCACCGCCGTTAAATGTCAGGTTACCTTCACCGCCACTCTTAACAATAATATTGGCTATCCCGTCACCGGTAAAATCGGTATTACCTTTAACTGCTGCATGGGTGATGATATTTGCTGCACCGCAACCTTTAAAAGTAACATTTCCAGTAAAAACATCAGACTCGATAACATTGGCAATACCGCCGCCGTCAAAGTTTATATCATCACTTGAGTTAATTAAGTTCATATTTGTGATATTTGATACTGCATTAGGTTCTAGTCTATTTAATTTTTTATCTACCATAACCTCTTTATCAATGTTATATGAAACACTGTCAATACTCGGTACATTGGCTATGTCCACAACGCGTTTATACCGACCAATATCAGTAGAGCCAGTACGTTCTACTAATCCATCAGGAATTTTATTTATTTTAGCGTTGCGCCTAAAAAACCGTCCTCTTGGTACGGAACCTTGATGTTGATAAGGTATAATTTTCATTCCCTGACAGGGTGTCAATATCGTCTCACCGTCAATATTGACACGCGTATAAGCATCACTTATTATAATTTCATAAATATAATTTTTACTCACAAAATAATAAGCACCTGGCTTGCCTATTGATTTGATTGCCGAGAGTGAGTTACCATCTGAAAGCTTAATTGCATTTAATGTTAAATTATCCTTTTTTAAAAGTAGTTCATCTTCATATTTCAACAGTATGCTGTCTCCTCCAAACCATTCTTTCGGCAGTTCACATGAATAATAACTTACTATCTTTGTTTCTTTAACCTTATAATTAATATCAACCAACTCAGGCTTTTCGTTACTAATAACATTACGCCATTTTTTACGGGTATAATCATAAGCTTTTGAAAAATTATTCATTTCAGCCTTGATGTCTCCTGTTTCTTTATCAACAAACAGGGTCACTCTAATGGTATCAGTATATTCTCTACCATTATGGGTATACCATCTTTTATAGACATATTTGCCATTCTCTTTTGTAGCCGATACTGGATCTGATATAAAACTATTAGAGATATTTTTAATGCGGGCACTACCTAATACAATATCGTCTAATATTAACTTGCCATTAGTACCATAGCCTTTTGATTTACGAGTAATTTTATTATATGCACCTATAGCAAAAATATTCATGCTGCCACTGTTTCCAGTGTGGTTTATAATATTAGCACCAGCAACTACAGTGGCATCAATATCACCGTCTCCCTCCTTATTAATATTCATTGCCCCTGCTGCACCTTGCACGGTTAATGCCCCAGTAGTATCTAAAACTTCCAGATATGCGGCTCCTCCTTTTATCGTATCATCACCGCTCCCAGCTTCGACCTTTGCAGCAATAGATCCGACCAAAATATCATCATCTCCGCCACGGGCATATATCATTCCACCAAGGCCGATCGCATCAATATCATTATTACTATCATCGCCATTATAAACACCGGTAAAAAAATACTCTGCACTTCGATTAGATGCTTTACTCATGATATATCCTTATTAAGTTAAATTTTAAACCACTGAACCCTGGGTTTAGCTAAAGAATTTTGTTTATTAGGTTGCCCCCGGATAGCACACACCCTTTCTCCCTTTCTGGAAGAAAGTATATTCCTGCGCAAATCAGTTGCCATCATCTTTGCATGACCATAGGGCGCGATCATTTCTGGGAAAAACATATTACTGCCAGACTGCCAATCTTCTTTTCTAATATCACGCTCACCTGACAGTATTTCGTTCATGTTTTTTTTAGATAAAAATGCCCAATTGCAAAATGCAAGTGGATTGCCATGTTCGTCTGTATAATAACGAAATTGGTTTAACGTAATTGCTGGATAAATTTGCTGATACCACTCCGAAACCAAATAAGCTCTATGCAACGGAGAACGCTGTGTTAACAGCATTACTCCGCCCATTATTTCTTGTATTTCGGATGATTCTAGCAATAGGACTTTATTATCACCTTGAATCACCAACTTACATCTCCATTGATTGATATTTTATTTTTTGTTTTTTTCTCCATTGCTTTCAATTACCAGCTGCCCCTCCTCATTTCTTTCCTCATTACAACCAGTCGGTAATAAATTGGCATTCATCATATTCTCAATTTCCTGCTGCATTCGCGGATCTTCCAGCATATTTTTTACCATTGAGACCATATACATGAAGCCCGATGCTGGCATATGAATAACCTGTTTTAATTCAAGCTCGTTATCGTTTTCAGCCGCAATACCCTTTGCCATTTGCTGCTGATTTTGACTAACAAAGTAGAGAGAAAAAATACCTTTGTTATAGTTGACTAACGATGTTGTTTGTACGTAAGTTTCCATATTTCATCCATATCAGATTAATTAATAATATTAATGTTAATTAGCTAACCATACCTAGCAAGGTTATGATGCATGATAAGGGGGCCTGGCTGAATGGATGAAAAATAGATAATAATGATATTAATTAAATCAAATCATATTAGTTTGATATTTAAATCGATATTTAAATCGATATTTAATATGGATATTTCAATACTCACGGGCCAATCAAAAAAAGCCCGTGAGCACATGATGCTCACGGGCCTTGCGTTAACTTATTTTTACCAATACCGTTCAGCTATTCCTCTAAACGGGTAATTGCATTTTATCTCAGTAAAAATATTGTGGTGCCGTTTCTGACTGTGCTAACCACACCGGTTTATCACTGGTTTTGACCCAGACACGGTGCAAATAGCTATAAAAACGGGCGCGATCCTTGCGAAATAGCATGACAGGCAGCGCCAATAACCCCACCAGAATCACAGCGATACGACGCAAGATCACTTGATGTAATGGGTATGCGTTGTAAATGGACATGATAACCCTCCTTTAAAACGCCTTTGTGTAACAGCTAACCCTATTAACCGCAGGCCTATTACCGCTTGGCGTTGAAAGTAAAATAAACAAATTGGAAACTGAACAAAATTTTACCGCATTGGTTGAAACTTTACCACTCATCCGACCACTCAATCGCACAAAAAAAGAAAAAAAATACCCATTCTGTAATTTTGTTACAGCAAAGTTAATCGCAATTTATAATTTGTTGCACTGGCGTTACTGGCAATTTATCAATTAGAAAACTGGGTGTATTTACCCAAGGAATATCTACTCCGCTAACTCAATTGAATACTGCACACCGCCATTGAGTAATTTACACTCTTTTTTCGGTTATTTTTTGCTCGTTTTTATACTTTTTTTACACGCCTTCCCATTTTTTTATCAAGAACTTTTCTTACAACTTCCTAAGCTGTTGTTATCAAAAACTGAGTTATCAAAAAACTGAGTTATCAAAAACTGGGTTATCAAAAACAAGACCTGTGGAGGTATATCGTGAGTGTCAGCATCATTTGTGGTGGATTGCTGGTTCTGCTGCTACTGGGCTATCTGGTTTATGCCTTATTTAATGCGGAGGACTTTTAAATGGCGGCATCAGGATTTCTGCTTATCGCCAGCTTTATGCTGGTGTTGTTGGTGCTAGCCCGTCCATTGGGAAGTTTTCTGGCACGCCTTATTGAAGGCGACCCCTTTATGCCATTGCAAAAAATTGAGGCCGGTTTATGGCGTTGTAGTGGTGTAAAAAATGTCGAGATGAACGGCTGGCAATATGCGCTGGCTATTCTCCTGTTTAATATTCTGGGCATTGCGCTGCTGTTCGCATTGTTAATGATGCAAGGTTCATTACCCCTGAATCCGGAAAATATGCCGGGGATGTCGTGGCATCTGGCACTGAATACGGCGGTCAGTTTTGTGACTAACACCAACTGGCAAGCCTATAGCGGTGAAAATACCCTCAGCTATCTCAGCCAAATGGCCGGCCTGACCGTACAGAACTTCCTCTCTGCCGCCACCGGTATTGCGGTTGCTTTTGCACTGATTCGTGCATTTGCCCGTCATTCGGCAGCCACCTTAGGTAATGCCTGGGTCGATTTGGTGCGCATCACGTTATATGTCTTATTGCCGATTGCACTGATCATCGCTCTGATTTTTGTCAGTCAGGGAGTATTACAAAATCTGGATGGCTACCTGCATATCACCACATTGGAAGGCGTAAAACAGACCTTACCGATGGGGCCAGTGGCCTCACAAGAAGCAATAAAAATGCTGGGAACCAATGGGGGGGGCTTCTTTGGTGCCAACTCTGCCCATCCGTTTGAGAACCCGACGGCATTTAGCAACTTTGTCCAGATGCTGGCTATCTTCCTCATCCCCTGTGCCCTGTGCTTCGCTTTCGGCCAGGTGGTTGGGGATACCCGCCAAGGCCATGCGCTTATCTGGGCTATGTCACTGATTTTTGTGGTGGCGGTAGTGGTGGTGATGTACGCCGAGCTGGCCGGTAACCCCCATCTCATCAAGCTGGGCGCGGACAGCAATATCAATATGGAAGGTAAGGAATCACGCTTCGGTATTCTCGCCACCAGCATGTATGCCGTAGTCACCACCGCAGCATCTTGTGGTGCGGTTAACGCCATGCACGACTCCTTTACCGCGCTAGGTGGCATGGTGCCGATGTGGCTGATGCAGATTGGCGAAGTGGTGTTTGGCGGCGTCGGTTCTGGTTTATACGGCATGCTGTTATTCGTGCTACTGACGGTGTTTATTGCCGGACTGATGATTGGCCGCACCCCAGAATACCTTGGTAAAAAAATTGACGTTTTTGATATGAAAATGACCGCGCTGGCGATTCTGGTCACGCCCGCAGTTGTGCTGCTTGGCACCGCACTGGCACTTTGCACCGATGCTGGCCGCGCAGGCATTCTGAACCCCGGCGCACATGGCTTTAGTGAAGTGCTCTACGCCCTCTCCTCAGCAGCCAACAACAACGGCAGCGCCTTCGCGGGCCTGAGTGTCAACACACCGTTTTATAACCTGTTGCTGGCTGCGGCGATGTTTCTGGGGCGATTCGGGGTGATTTTGCCAGTGTTGGCAATTGCCAGCTCCTTGGTGGCGAAGAAACGCCAACCGGCGGGCAACGGCACCCTACCGACTTCGGGGCCACTGTTTATCGGCTTGCTGGTGGGCACCGTGTTATTGGTGGGCGCATTGACCTTTATTCCAGCACTGGCCTTAGGCCCGGTCGCCGAACATCTTCAAGTTTGGTTAACACGTTAATTATTTTAACAAAAAGAGAGAATGACGATGACCCGCAAACAACGTGCAATTTTTGAGCCTGCACTGGTTCGCACTGCACTGCTTGATGCCGTGAAGAAACTGGATCCTCGGGTTCAGTGGCGTAACCCGGTGATGTTCGTGGTGTATCTGGGCAGTGGGCTGACCACCCTGATTTGGCTGGCTATTTTAAGCGGACAAACCACCGGCAACGCCCTGTTTACCGGCAGTGTTGCCTTGTGGCTGTGGTTTACCGTACTGTTTGCCAACTTTGCTGAAGCACTGGCCGAGGGGCGCAGTAAAGCGCAAGCCGAAAGCCTGCGTGGTGTGAAAAAAACCAGTTGGGCGAAAAAACTGTCCGCAGCTCGCTTCGATGCGCCACAAGAGAAAGTCTCTGCCGACAGTCTGCGCAAAGGCGATGTGGTACTGATTGAAGCGGGCGACACCGTGCCCTGCGATGGTGAAGTGCTGGAAGGCGGTGCTTCAGTCGATGAAAGCGCCATTACCGGTGAATCTGCGCCGGTTATCCGCGAATCCGGCGGCGACTTCTCCTCCGTCACCGGCGGCACTCGCGTACTGTCAGACTGGCTGGTGGTCGAGTGCAGCGTTAACCCCGGCGAGACTTTCCTCGACAGAATGATTGCCATGGTTGAAGGCGCGAAACGGCGCAAAACACCAAACGAAGTGGCATTGACCATTCTGCTGGTGGCACTGACCATCGTCTTCTTACTGGCTACCGCGACGTTGTATCCATTCTCAGTCTTTAGTGTTGAGGCTAATCAAGCTGGCTCACCGGTCACTATCACCGTGTTGGTGGCACTGTTGGTTTGCCTGATCCCAACCACCATCGGCGGTTTGCTCTCTGCCATTGGTGTCGCCGGGATGAGCCGCATGCTCGGGGCTAACGTCATCGCCACCAGCGGGCGCGCCGTTGAAGCGGCAGGAGATGTTGATGTGCTGCTGCTGGATAAAACCGGCACCATCACTTTGGGTAACCGCCAGGCATCCGAGTTTTTACCGGCACCAGGTGTGACCGAGCAACAACTCGCGGATGCCGCGCAACTCTCATCTCTGGCCGACGAAACACCGGAAGGCCGCAGTATTGTGGTGCTGGCGAAACAGCGCTTTAACTTGCGCGAACGCGACTTACACAGTCTAAATGCCACCTTTGTGCCCTTCTCCGCGCAAACACGGATGAGTGGTGTCAATGTTCAGGATCGGATGATTCGCAAAGGGGCTGTCGATGCTATCCGCCGTCATGTGGAATCCAATCAAGGCCACTTCCCACGCGCAGTAGAAGATGCCGTAGAAAGTATCGCGCGCACCGGGGGGACGCCATTGGTGGTTGCTGATGGCCCTCGCGTGCTGGGTGTGGTTGCACTAAAAGATATTGTTAAAGGTGGCATTAAAGAACGTTTTGCGGAACTACGTAAAATGGGCATTAAAACCGTGATGATCACCGGCGATAACCGGCTAACAGCAGCTGCCATTGCTGCTGAAGCGGGAGTAGATGATTTTCTGGCCGAAGCTACGCCAGAAGCCAAATTGGCATTGATTCGTCAATATCAAGCAGAAGGCCGACTGGTAGCAATGACCGGCGATGGCACCAACGACGCCCCCGCGCTGGCACAAGCTGACGTGGCGGTTGCGATGAACTCGGGGACTCAAGCCGCCAAAGAGGCGGGCAATATGGTGGATTTGGACTCTAATCCGACCAAGTTGATTGAAGTGGTTCATATCGGCAAGCAGATGTTGATGACCCGTGGTTCATTGACCACCTTTAGTATTGCCAACGACGTCGCCAAATATTTTGCCATTATTCCGGCTGCATTTGCGGCGACTTACCCGCAGCTCAACGCCCTGAATGTGATGCAGTTGCACTCACCGGCCTCAGCAATATTGTCGGCGGTTATCTTTAATGCGCTGATTATCGTGTTCTTGATTCCGTTGGCCCTAAAAGGGGTCAGTTATAAGGCGATGAGCGCCGCCGCCCTACTGCGCCGTAATCTGTGGATTTATGGTTTGGGTGGCTTATTGGTGCCATTTGTCGGTATCAAACTCATCGACCTGGTGCTAACCGCCTTGATAATGAGTTAACTGCCCGACTCACCCTATTTTGCAATGGCCACCGCGCTTTGACGGTGGCCGGTTATAAGACTCAAATTGAGGTAATAGAAGATGTCATCGACTAACAATATGTCATCCACCACCCGCATGTCATACCTGCGCCCAGCTCTGGTTTTACTGATATTACTGACACTTATCACCGGAATAGCTTATCCTCTGCTGACCACCGGGCTGGCCAAACTGATGTTTTCACAGCAAGCAAACGGATCACGGGTTATGCTGGGTGATGAAGTGGTCGGCTCCAGTTTGATCGGCCAAAACTTTACCCAACCGGGGTATTTCTCTGGTCGCCCATCAGCGACAGCAGATATGCCTTATAATCCAATGGCATCTGGTGGCAGCAATCTGGCTATCAGCAACCCAGAGTTGGATAAAGCCATCACTGAGCGCGTGAAATCACTGCGTCAGGCAAACCCGACGCAAACAGGGCCGGTGCCGGTTGATCTGGTGACCGCCTCCGCCAGTGGCCTCGATCCGCAAATTTCACTGGAAGCGGCCTATTATCAAGCGCCGCGCATTGCCAGCATTCGCCAGATGCCGCTGTCTGAGGTGAAACAGTTGATTGATAACAATGTACAAAAAGCGACACCTAATTTCTTTGGTGAATCCGTGGTCAACGTACTGAACCTGAATATGGCGCTGGATGCCCAAAGCCATGTGAAAGTCCCGGCGACTTCGACAAAATCTTAAGGACATAACATGGTGGATGCAGAACCAACCCGCCCAAACCCTGACAGCCTGCTTGCCGTTGCGAATGAAAAGTCTCGCGGTCGGCTAAAAGTCTTTTTTGGGGCTTGCGCGGGGGTAGGCAAAACCTACGCCATGCTACAAGAAGCCCAGCGCCTGCGTGCTCAGGGGCTGGATGTGTTGGTCGGCGTGGTAGAAACTCACGGACGCAGCGAAACGGCCGCATTACTGGCGGGGCTGGATATCCTGCCACAAAAGCGGATTCATCATCGCAATCGCCAGGTGCGCGAGTTTGATTTGGATGCTGCCCTCGCCCGCCACCCAGCCTTGATCCTGATGGATGAACTGGCACACAGTAATGCTCATGGCTCGCGCCACCCAAAGCGCTGGCAAGATGTGGAAGAGCTGTTGGATGCCGGTATTGATGTGCTCACCACTGTCAATGTGCAGCACTTGGAAAGCCTGAATGATGTGGTTGGGGGGGTAACGGGTATTCGGGTACGGGAAACTGTACCTGACCATATGTTTGATGAAGCCACGGAAGTGGTTTTAGTCGATCTTCCCCCCGATGACCTGCGCCAGCGCCTCAATGAAGGCAAAGTGTACATCCCTGGGCAGGCGGAACGGGCGATTGAGCATTTCTTTCGCAAAGGCAACTTGATTGCATTACGTGAACTGGCCCTGCGCCGTACTGCTGATCGGGTTGACGACCAGATGCGCGCCTTTCGCGACACACAAGGGCGCGAGCGTGTTTGGCACACCCGCGATGCCATCTTATTGTGTATCGGCCATAATAGCGGTAATGAAAAACTGGTGCGCACTGCTGCCAGATTGGCAGCGCGGTTAGGATGTATCTGGCATGCGGTCTATGTTGAAACGCCTCGTTTGCATCGCCTGCCCGAAGCTAAGCGCCGTGCCATTCTGCGCACCCTCAAACTGGCACAAGAACTCGGAGCTGAAACAGCAACCTTATCTGAGGCCGGTGAAGAACAGGCGATATTACGTTACGCCCGCGAACATAATTTGGGCAAAATCATTATTGGCCGCCGCACGGAAAAACACTGGAAATTACGTGGCAGTTTTGCCGATCGCTTGGGGAAACTCGGGCCAGATTTAGATCTGGTGATTATTGCGCTGGAGGGCGATAACCCGACCAATACAGTGAAAGAGACGGACTCGCGTACTTTCACTGAAAAGTGGCGTATGCAATTACGCGGCTGTGCCGCCGCCATCGGCTTGTGCGCACTGATCACTGTATTATCGCAATGGCTAATACCGGGATTCGACCAAGCCAACCTGGTGATGGTTTACTTGCTGGGTGTGGTCATTATTGCGCTGTTCTATGGCCGTTGGCCTTCGGTATTGGCGGCTGTTATCAATGTTGCCAGTTTCGATCTGTTCTTTGTCCAGCCACACTGGTCACTGGCGGTCACTGACGTGCAATATCTGCTGACTTTTGCTGTCATGCTGATTGTCGGTATCGTGGTGGGGAACTTGACTGCTGGCGTGCGTTATCAAGCCAGAATTGCCCGTTACCGCGAGCAACGCGCGCGACATCTGTATGAAATGTCTCGTGGATTAAGCCGCGCCCTGACCCCGGCGGATATTGCTAAAACCAGCCGTCATTTTCTTTCCAGCAGTTTTCAGGCCAAAACGGACTTGTTACTGCCACAAGAGGATGGGCGTTTGCAACAAATCACTACCGACGAAGGTGCGGCACTTTCCGTTGATGAGGCCATTGCCCGCTGGAGCTTTAATAAAGGTGCTCCCGCCGGTGCCGGCACCGATACCTTGCCGGGAGTGCCTTATCAATTACTGCCACTCACCGCAGCTAAACAAACTTATGGTGTACTGGCGATTGAACCGGCCAACCTGCGCCAACTCATGGTGCCGGAGCAACAGCGTTTGCTGCAAACGTTTACCAGCCTGATTGCCAACGCATTAGAAAGGTTGCATCTGGCCCGCAGCGCCGAATTGGCCAAGCTGGATGCGGAACGCGAGCAACTGCGTAATTCTCTGCTCGCCGCGCTTTCTCATGATTTACGTACGCCACTGACAGTGCTATTTGGTCAGGCGGAAATCCTGACACTCGATCTGGCAGCTGAAGGCTCACGCCACGCGCCGCAAGCGAACCAAATCCGTCAACAAGTGCTGAGCACCACCCGACTGGTCAATAATTTGCTCGATATGGCCCGCATCCAATCAGGTGGATTCAATCTGCGTAAAGAGTGGCAGTCACTGGAAGAGATCGTCGGTAGCGCGCTACATATGCTGGAAACCACCTTGAATCATCACCACATTCGTGTCGAGTTACCGGATGAAATGGTGTTGATCAATTGCGATGGTAGCTTGCTGGAGCGGGTATTTATCAACCTATTGGAAAATGCCCATAAATACGCCGGTTACGACGCATTGCTGGGTATTCGTGCCACAGTGCAAGGTGAGTGGCTCAATGTCGAAGTCTGGGATAATGGCCCTGGGGTCACCGCTGGGCAGGAACAGCTAATTTTTGATAAATTTTCTCGCGGTAACAAAGAGTCAGCGATTCCAGGGGTGGGCTTGGGTTTAGCCATTTGTCGTGCCATTATTGATGTACATGGTGGGCGTATCTGGGTTGAGAAGAGTCAAGAAGGTGGTGCGAGTTTCCACTTTACCTTGCCACTAGAGAAAGCACCGGAAATTGAAGGTGAAAATATTGATGCTGAAAAATGACTATATCGCCGACTAACATCCTCATCGTCGAAGATGAAAAAGAGATCCGCCGCTTTGTCCGCATTGCGCTGGAGAGTGAAGGCTGGCGCGTATTTGAAAGCGATACCCTACAACGGGGTCTGATTGAGGCTGGCACACGCAAACCGGATCTGATCATTTTGGATTTGGGTCTACCGGATGGCGATGGCCTGACTTATATTCAGGATCTGCGCCAGTGGAGCGCCATCCCAATTATTGTGTTATCGGCCCGTAGCAGCGAAGAAGACAAAGTCGCAGCGCTGGATGCTGGTGCTGATGACTATCTCAGCAAACCTTTTGGTATCAGTGAATTACTTGCGCGAGTACGGGTGGCTTTGCGCCGTCATAGTGGCGGCAGCCAGGAAAGCCCGTTGGTGAATTTTGCCGATATCAGTGTGGATTTAATTAACCGCCAGGTCACACGAGCCGGTGTTGACCTCCACTTGACCCCCATCGAATTTCGCTTACTTTCAGCATTATTGGCTAATGCGGGTAAAGTCATTACCCAGCGCCAATTACTCAACCAAGTCTGGGGGCCTAATTATGTCGAGCACAACCACTATCTGCGCATTTATATGGGTCACTTGCGCCAGAAATTAGAAAG
The DNA here is from genome assembly GCF_030433455.1 of Yersinia sp. 22-579. Lineage (NCBI taxonomy): Bacteria > Pseudomonadati > Pseudomonadota > Gammaproteobacteria > Enterobacterales > Yersiniaceae > Yersinia > Yersinia sp. 22-579. The sequence continues at coordinate 52,410 of NZ_JAUJTZ010000002.1, forward strand.
CGATCCTACCCGACCGCAGCACTTAATTACGGAGACCGGTGTCGGCTATCGCTTTATACCATAACGATTTATTCACTATAAAATGCCTTTATGGCTGTTAATAATAAACCTAACGGCGTAGCATCAGGATTTTAATGATGATAGGTCTTATTTATTATGAGCACTTGGTTGATTTACGCCCTGCTGTCTGCCCTCTCCGCTTCTCTGGTCGCTATCTTCGGTAAAATAGGTTTGCAGCATTTGGATGCCAATACCGCAACCGCGGTTCGGGCTGTGGTAATGGCACTATTCTTAGTTGGCGTGGTGGTTATTCAAGGAAAATTCAATCTGGTCGGCACCGTATTAGCAGATAAAAAAGCGCTCTTGTTTGTGGTGTTAAGCGGTGTTGCTGGCGCATTATCCTGGCTGTTCTACTTTATGGCTATCAAAAATGGCAATGTCTCGCAAGTCGCGCCAATAGACAAACTCAGTGTGGTCTTCGCGGTTATTCTGGCGTTTATTCTGTTTGGCGAGAAAATTTCGTTAATTGCCGGACTAGGCGTGGCACTGATTACTGCTGGCGCTTTGATGGTCGCATTGGGATAACGCATTATTTTTCGCTCATATAAATAATCTTTATTAGCTTGTTATACAGGCATGGCTAATGTTAGTGGATAAGAACACAGGAATACTTAAATATATTTAATTAAAGAGCAGAACATGAATTTTAATGTTATATAACTTCATCCGCCCCCAACAGTTCATTAAAATCCCACAGGAGCACTATCACCCACATCTCGACAAGAGGAAATGACCTTGCCACAACATAAAATTAGCAATAAAAATAAAAGAAAATCGACTATTGGTGAAATATTAGAAATCTACACTGGTGAAACTAAATCAATTGCAATTTATGGTATATCCCTCAAACGAATTTTTTTTCAAAACTCAAAGTCTGGATTTAAAGTAAACATACTCAATAATAAAAACAAAATCATCAACAGAAAAATTTATAAAATTATAGAAAATGAAAAATTAACCATTAAATCCATAATCATTCATGATAAAGAAAATGAAAAACATGAATTATTTTTAGCTTTAAAGGAAGATAAAAGAAAAGGAAAATCATACGATGGATTAAGTAAAGAACTCCTCCTCACCAGAAAAGATTTAAAATTCACTTCTGCATATCATTTAATTCAAAATACTACCCCATCAGAAAAATTCCATCTGAGTAAAAATGATAGCTTCATCGGAAATAAATGTATTAAAAATAATGTTATTGGCGGGAGTGGTAACAATCTTATTACTGGTAGTGATAAAAATGATAATTTAGCCGGAGGTGACGGTAACGATGTTATTATTGGTCATCGATCTTTTGATGCCATTTTTGGCCAGGCGGGTAATGATATATTGATTGGCGGAGAAGGTGATGATGGACTGGCAGGAGGTGCGGGCAATGATATTCTTGACGGCGGTGATGGTAACGATGAATTGCATGGCGATGCAGATGGCTTTGGCCCTTATGCCTGTGAAAGTAACTGGCGCGGCAATGATATAATATTTGGTGGTCGTGGTGATGACCGAATCGAAGGTGGCAAAAACCATGACTATTTGGCTGGAGGACTGGGTAATGATCGTTATATATTCTCCGAGTATGATGGCATTAATCTAATTGTAGAATATGGGGGGGAGGAAAATACCATTTACATTAATGATTATTTTTTCTATCAGCTAACTTTTGAACGTTATGGTAATCACCTGGTCATTTCTAGCAAGGAACAACATGCGAATAATCTGGTTGTCGTTATTAAAGATCAATATACTGAGGATGGCTATAAAGTTAAATACTTACAGACCAAACCATATCTTAGCGATGATAAAGATAGTTATAAAAACCATGAAGCCATGATTAAGAATATTATAAAAACACACGCCCAAAACCCTGAAGAAATGTTAAATAAATTGAGTTATATAAAAGATATTTGTAATGACTATCAAGTTGATTTATCAGACATTTTTTGTGAAAAAATACCGGATAGTGAAAAGCTGACAGGAAAAAAACTCAGTGACCTGCTAATTGAAAAACATAATGCATTACACGAGATGTATGCAAACAACATGCATTATTTTGGTGAAAACTTACCTGATATAACTCATATTATTGACGCTCTATCATCTTTTTCTCCGAAAGAAGCATTACAAACCAATATTCCCTATTTAAAGAAAGCATTATCCATAGATAGCTTTTCTGGCCCCCTAGCCCCAATAGTAAATTAACCGCAGGAGTAACTTAATTGCAAATAAGAAATAGCGCCATCAGGCGCTATTTCTTACCCATTGTTATGACTTACCTGCCAATACGTCGCTGACAATATCGACGGCTTCCTGCTCTATCTTTTCGCGATGCTCTGCGCCGAGGAAGCTTTCACAGTAAATCTTGTAGGCGTCTTCGGTACCCGATGGGCGCGCCGCAAACCAGCCATTTTCCGTCATCACTTTCAGACCACCAATGGATGCGCCATTACCCGGTGCGGTAGTTAAACGCGCGGTGATAGCGTCACCCGCCAGGGTATTGGCTTTCACCATTTCAGGGGACAATTTGGACAAGGCATTTTTCTGTGCCTGTGTTGCCGGAGCCTGAATGCGGTTATAGCTTGGCGCACCAAAGCGTTGCGCTAAACCATCATAGTGTTGTTGTGGATTTTTACCAGTCACCGCGGTGATTTCAGCCGCTAGCAAGCACATGATAATGCCGTCTTTATCCGTCGACCAAGGTGTGCCATTAAAGCGCAGGAAGGATGCCCCAGCGCTCTCTTCACCACCAAATCCGAAGCTGCCATCGAATAAACCATCAACAAACCATTTGAAACCCACCGGCACTTCCACCAGCTTACGGCCCAAATCAGCAACTACTCTATCTATCATCGCACTGGATACCAACGTCTTACCCACCGCCACATTTGCACCCCATTGTGGGCGATGCTGGAACAGGTAATTGATTGATACCGCTAGATAATGGTTCGGATTCATCAAACCGGCAGGGGTGACGATACCGTGACGGTCGTAATCGGGATCGTTGGCAAAGGCCAAATCGAATTTATCACGCAAAGCCAGCAAACCCGCCATCGCGCATTCTGATGAACAATCCATACGGATCACGCCATCATGATCCAGATGCATAAAGCGGAATGTCTGATCAATGGAATCATTAACCAGTGTCAGATCTAACTTATAATGCTCAGCAATACGTTGCCAATAAGCAATACCGGAGCCACCAAGCGGATCAACGCCTAGCTTCAAGCCAGCATTTTGAATAGCAGGAATATCAACGACATCGACCAAACCCTCGACATACGGCGTAATCAAATCCTGCGCATGCAAATAACCAGAGTCCCAGGCTTGATCCAGTGTCTGGCGTTTAACGCCCTCTAATTTCAGGCTGAGCAACTGATTGGCGCGTTTTTCAATCACCGAGGTAAGATTGGTATCGGCCGGGCCGCCATTGGGTGGATTATACTTGATACCGCCATCTTCCGGCGGGTTGTGCGACGGAGTGATAACAATGCCGTCAGCCAGATCTTTGCCTTGCGCGTTATAGCACAAAATCGCGTGGGAAATAGCTGGGGTTGGCGTGAAACCATTATCTTGCTGCACCACCACATCCACGCCATTAGCGGTCAACACTTCCAATACGGAAATAAAGGCGGGTTCAGACAGCGCATGAGTATCTTTACCCACATAGCACGGGCCGGTAATGCCCTGCTGGTGACGAACTTCAGCTATCGCCTGAGCGATTGCCAAAATATGGGCTTCATTAAAACTGTGGCGCAATGAGCTGCCACGATGGCCTGACGTCCCAAATTTGACCGCATGGGCCTGATTTTCAGCATCAGGTTGCAACACATAATATTGCGACGTCAACTGAGCAACATTAATCAAATCGCTTTGCTGGGTCGCTTGCCCGGCACGAGGGTGATTAGCCACAGTTACTACTCCCTATCTATCCATCATTGTGCAAATTGCAGGAGTATTCGCGGCCTGCAACTCCAACTTCTTGGGTATCGTTTCAACGAAATTAGATAGTTCCACACACCTTGTCAGTCAAATCCGGCGGGAACTGCATCGCCAGCATGATATGTTGCACCATGCTGCGTTTACGCTCGGTATTGGTATTGGTAATAACCCAGTATGGCGTACCAGGTACGTGTTTAGGTTTGGTGTGTGTCCCGTTTTGCAACAAAGTCTGTTGGTCACCGGCAAAATAGACCCGGGTGCGACCATGTAAAGACTCCGTTGCCTCGGCAAATGCCTGAGCATCTAAGGTATATAAGGTGGAAAGCACCAACATAAAACGGTTAACCGCCCGATTTTGCTCAGCATACTCATCAGATAACAGTAATTCACGTACCGCGCGAACCCTATCCTTTGGTGCTGGAGCCGTCGCTGTCTTGGCGACATCATGACCGGCAACATTATGGGTAGATAAGCCAGGTACCGGCTGACCGGCCGTAAACTTCAACATGCGCCGTAAAATGTCGGACGCACTCTCACCAATGTGTTGCGTATGGCTGGCAATATAGCGATAAAGTTCTTCGTCGAGTTCAATAGTTTTCATCTTTATCCAGTACGGTTTTCTACTTTCTTATGCATATCTTAGGATTATAAAGTCAAAGCGCGCTAACGAGTACCTTTATCATGGCTTTATCCGCGATAAATCCCTAATACATCAGCCACGACTGAATAATCCACATGAACCCTAATCGTGAGCAGCACACCCTCGCGTAGTCATGATACCCTAACCACAATATCTCTCAGTATGAACTTCGCCATGAAATTAAACTTCCGCCAACAAAACGCACTTTCTCCCACTTCTTCCCTGCCGATCATCTTGATTCATGGGTTATTTGGTAACCTCGATAACCTCGGTGTATTAGCTCGCGACTTACATAAAGACCATGATGTTATCCAGGTCGATTTGCGCGATCACGGTTTATCCCCGCGATCACCCGAAGTGAATTACCCCGATATGGCACAGGATGTGCTGGAACTGATGGATAGGCTTGAGATAAAAAAAGCGATTATTATTGGGCATTCCATGGGGGGAAAAGTGGCGATGGCCATGACAGCAATTGCGCCCGACCGCATCGAAAAACTGATAGCCATAGATGTCGCACCCATCGATTATCAAGTGCGCCGCCATGATCAAATTTTCACCGCTATCAATGCAGTAAGTGCTGCGGGTGTGACTCAACGCCAGGAAGCCGCTCAACTGATGCGCGAATCAATAAAAGAAGAAGGTGTTATTCAGTTCTTATTGAAATCATTCCATAACGGTGAGTGGCGGTTTAACGTGCCCGCATTGTGGGATCAATACGAAAATATTGTTGGCTGGCAACCCATTCCCCCCTGGCCACATCCCATTTTGTTTATTCGCGGTGAACTGTCACCTTATATTCAAGACAGCTATCGCGATGAGATTGCCCGTCAATTCCCACAAGCACGCGCCCATGTTGTCGCCGGAACCGGACACTGGGTGCATGCAGAAAAACCAGATTCTGTCTTACGCGCCATTCACCGCTTTATTGATGAAGAGAGTGACGAAGATAGCACTGGCGAAAAATAGCGCTGAGCAAAAAACGAACCGCGCGCGATGGATGTTGATTAAAAATCATACCCTGGGGAAAAGAAATGTATTTCCTGTGGAAAAATTGTGCAAAAAAGAGTGAATTAGCCCAATCTAATCACAGTAAGGCATTGTCGTTGCTCGGTTGGCTAGGGTATTATGGCGCGCTATAAATTTGCTCCGATATTGGGTAGCAAATGCAAATTCAGGCTGTTGGTTCATACCCAACTGAAGGGTTGTTGTGGTGTTATAAGCAGCATCAACTCAGAAAGGTATCGGCCTGAAACGTGTAAACCGAATCGTCAGAAATTTCTGATGTAAATCCCTTGTAGTACCGCTACCTATGGCAAAAGAACAAACGGATCGCACGACGCTGGATCTGTTCGCAGATGAACGCCGTCCGGGGCGCCCGAAAACAAACCCATTATCGCGTGATGAACAGCTTAGAATTAATAAGCGAAATCAACTACGGCGCGATAAAGTACGTGGTTTACGGCGCGTGGAACTGAAAATTAATGCCGATGCCGTCGACGCTCTCAATAGTCTTGCAGAGCAACGCAACATCAGCCGTAGTGAACTGATTGAACAGATGTTGTTGGCTCAATTGGCACATTCACAAGAAGGGTTTTAACCCTATCGGTTATCACGACGGCGTGGCGTAAGTGATTACGCCACGCCAATATCCCTACCCCAAATTTTAGAAAGTTTCCCAGTTTGCGTTGTTGTCTACCTTGGCAATAGGCGCTGTCGTTAATACCGTAGCCCGAGGTTTAGCTACCGATTTTGTCCGCACATCATCTGATTGTAATTTAAACACTGCCACTGCTTGGTTTAACTGAGTCGCCTGTTCCTCTAGCGCGGCAGCCGCGCGTGAGGCTTGCTGCACCAACGCGGCATTTTGCTGAGTCACACAGTCCATTTCAGCCACTGCCTGCCCGACCTGAGTGATACCTTTGCTTTGCTCATCTGACGCCGATGCTATCTCACCCATTAAATCGGTGACATTGGTGATGGAACGAACAATTTCATCCATAGTTATCCCGGCACTTTCAACCAAAGCCGAACCACTACTCACCCGGCTAACGGACTCGGTTATCAAGCTATCAATCTCTTTTGCCGCTTGAGCACTGCGCTGGGCCAAATTACGGACTTCACTGGCAACCACCGCGAAACCGCGACCTTGTTCACCTGCTCTGGCCGCTTCGACGGCAGCATTCAGTGCCAGAATATTGGTCTGGAAAGCGATACTGTTAATCACTGTTGTAATTTCAGCTATCTTGCGTGAACTGGCTGAAATCTCATCCATGGTATGAACCACATCAGCTACTAGCGCCCCGCCTTTTTTGGCGGTAATAGAAGCATTAGCTGCCAGTTGGCTGGCATGATGCGCATTATCTGCATTATGTTTCACCGTTGCCGTCAACTGCTCCATACTGGCGGCCGTCTCTTCCAATGCGGCTGCCTGCTGCTCAGTTCGCGATGATAAATCCGTATTACCGGCTGAAATTTCTGCCGCTCCGTGATAAATCCCATCAGTGCTACTGCGGATAGCTTTTACCGTATTGGCCAAACTGGCTTGCACATCACGTAGCAGCGGAAACAATTTCCCAACGCAATTACGACCAAAATCGGTAATAGGCTGGCCCAGTTGGCCGGAAGCAATCACGCGAAAATGTGCACGAATATCATCCAATGGGCGAACCAGGTTAGCCAACAGGTAACGATCGGTTGCCAGTAAAATCACTAATCCGGCCACTAAAGCAGAAATTAATGTCATGCTGCTCACTTTTGTCAGGTGAGCAAACTGCTCTTTAGCCACCCCGATAGCCTTGGATGCTGCTTGATTAAAATTCTCTGCAACAGAGCCATATTGCCGGCTCAGCGCTGGCACTGTCTTTTTGGCTAAATCCTGATAGGCCGCGCTATTGTTCGCCATTGCCGCCTGATACAGCGGAGTGACACCCTGATCAATTAACCCACTCCACCCATCAATCACCCCATTTACCAATGTGGGATCAATCTGTGCATGGTCAATGGCTTTAAACTGCGCCAACTTCTGTTTCAGATTTTCAAGTGCTGCATTGGATGATTTGAGTTCCTTATCTGCATCCGCAATGTTGCCGTTCTGACGGTAATCGACTGAGCGAGCAAGACGTGTCACCATCCGAAAATATTGATCCGTCCCCTGATTGACCAAATTCATGTTTTCAACCAACACACTATTAGCATTAGAGGATTGAGTCAGTTGATTCAGCGATAGCAACGTATAACCAGATACACCGCCCCATAACAGGCAAAATGCCCCAAGCACCCAAAGTAACGCGGCTCTGATAGAAATATTTCTTAAAAACTGCATGTTTGTTCTCCTTCACTGCAAATTGCAACCATTCGGTTACATCGCTGTTATCGGCAATGAGGTTATAAGGTTGAGCCACTCACAAAAATTTAATATCGCATAATCTTGATATCGGCCGGACGAGGTTTTCTGGCATTATATGGCCCTATACATGTGTTATATTATTGGGCCAAACGCTCAGTAATTTGCATAACAATTTGAATTTAAAAGGTATTAAGTTATATGGCAACTGTAGGCATTTTCTTTGGCAGCGATACTGGCAATACCGAAAACATTGCCAAGATGATCCAAAAGCAACTGGGTAAAGATGTTGCTGAGGTTCACGACATTGCCAAAAGCACTAAAGAAGATTTAGAAGGCTTTGATATTCTGCTCATCGGCATCCCAACCTGGTATTACGGTGAAGCTCAATGTGATTGGGATGATTTCTTCCCGACACTGGAAGAAATTGATTTCAACGGCAAATTGGTGGCTATATTTGGCTGTGGCGATCAGGAAGATTATGCAGAATATTTCTGTGATGCGATGGGAACCGTGCGCGATATCATCGAACCACGCGGTGCTGCTATCGTCGGTCACTGGCCAACCGCTGGCTACCACTTTGAAGCGTCCAAAGGCTTGGCGGATGACGATCACTTTATTGGTTTAGCCATTGATGAAGATCGTCAGCCAGAATTGACAAATGAGCGCGTTGAAGCTTGGGTAAAACAGATCAGCGAAGAACTGAATCTGGCCGAAATTACCGGTTAATTTGTCATGTCGGAAACGCGAGGATGAAATTTAATATTGCCCCGCGTTTCCGTTGCTTCTATCCCTCTGGTTATACTCTGTTAAGCCACCCACAAATCCGCACTTTCATCCGTGCAAAATGAAAATAAACTGCTACAAATTTGTAACCTTATACTTTGCAGTCATATACTTAAATTATGCAACAATCCCATTCATCAATACATTGCATGATTAATCGGGCAAAGTGTGCAATTATATCTTTGTTAACAACCACGGTTTTCATTTGGGGCTAGCAGTTCTATAATGAGACGCAATTGAGAATATTGCGCCACGGATGTCATAGGCTGAACAGCCTTAATTTGAATCGATAGTAACAGGACTGAATCCGCATGACTGACAACAACAAAGCCTTAAAAAACGCAGGCCTTAAAGTAACACTGCCACGGCTTAAAATTCTGGAAGTGTTGCAAGATCCGGTGTGCCATCACGTCAGCGCGGAAGATCTTTATAAAAAGCTGATCGATATCGGTGAAGAAATTGGTTTAGCAACGGTTTACCGTGTACTGAACCAGTTTGATGATGCCGGTATTGTTACCCGCCATAATTTCGAAGGCGGCAAATCAGTCTTTGAGCTGACGCAGCAACATCATCACGATCACCTGATTTGCCTGGATTGCGGCAAAGTGATCGAATTTAGTAATGAATCCATTGAATCGCTTCAACGTGAAATTGCTAAACAACATGGTATCAAGCTGACCAATCACAGTCTGTATCTGTATGGCCACTGTGAAAGCGGCGATTGCCGTGAAAATGAATCTGCGCACGATAAAAGATAATGTAGTTTTATCGCGTTGACTTATAAAGATTTTAAGCGCTGCTGAAATAAATAATCCGCAAGATGGCCGCCTTTCCCGCTCAGTCACTCAAGTGCAACTCGGTTGGGAGTCAGGTGGTCATTCTTATTTATGCCCTTCACCCTTGAAGCCACAGGGTTGTTAGTTACTCTCATTCACCCGAATCACTGACGTACGTGATTTATTCGCTTGCCACCTATCTGCAACTCCAATGACCTTGGGTATACACCCTATTGCTACCTCCATAAATTTAAAGCAAAAAAAACCCCGGACTTGCCGGGGGAAAACCATCAACTCAACTTCACTTAATAGTGTTTACCTAAACCTCAGCAAACAGGGGTTAACATCAGACACAGCACTTTGACAGCAATAATCAAACCTTAACCGGCTCCGCACGACTACTACGTTTACCATCCGGACTGGTGGAACGAATCAATACGTCGCCACTGACTTTCGGTTGTGCTTTGGCATCATATTTCTGCCATTGCTTACCGCCATCGGTGGAATACTCAATTATCAACCCCGGCAAGGAGATGTTAGCTTCCAACGCCCCAGCGACAACACGAGCTCCCGGAATCGGTAAGCGGTAAGCCACACCCGCTTTATCCAGTTTTGCTAATTCACGTTGGCCCATGATGTTGGCAAAGCGCTGCCAATCGGTACTCAACGCCTTAGTGTCAACCCTATGCGTTTCACCACCTTTGTACTCACGACCGGCTTTATAATCCTGCTCCCAAGACGCACGATGCCAGGCACGTTCGGCCAGTGGTAATACTCGAGGGAAAATCATGTATTCCATTTGTTCATCAGTTCGTACTGTTTCATTCCATGATTGACCGGAAATACCGTGCACACCCGGCCAAGGTTTATCACTTTTAGCACTGAAATGATTACCGTCACGGTCAACCGATGTTTCCGCGTTTTGTGGCATGTTATCCGGCGCGAAACTAAAGACTTTAGCTTCGTCGCTGAAGCGAGTTGCCCAGTAATAACCGCGCTCATTTGGGTTAACTTCATATGGCATGTCGAAGTAGACATAATCCGGATTCGACGCGACCACTTCATAGCCTTTATTGGCCCAATCATTGATTGAATCAGCACCGCCCCAATAGAGGGTATCCCAGAAGTTAACGCCCACCCGTTTCGTGGCAAAGTCTTTCGACGACTGGGCATCTTTAAGACCGTCTTGCCAGGCTTGCATTTTTTCAATGCCATGAGCATTCACCAGTTTGCTGACTTCAATAGCAAAGTGGCTGGAAAGGTGCTCAACATCCTGAATTTTTCCTTGCTTGACCATATCCTGACAAACTTGTGATTTGGCCCACGGCTTATCTTCAATACTCTTATCAATAATGCCTTTGCCCGGCTCAATCGTGCCATTTTTGTCCTGGAAGCCTGCACCCAGGCGGATATTTTTCGCCTCATCACCGCCAAAATGCCAAGTTTTCAGCGGCATACCCGCTTCTTTGTGCATTTGAGCCATTTCGCCGATCACTTTGTCGACAAAGCGTTTAGACGAATCCAGACACGGGTTGAGATAACTTTTGCGTTCATAGAACTGAACAGAAGTCGTGTTGGAATCATCTGTCGGGTCAACCAGGCGGAATTCGTTGGCTTCTTTTTCTTTACCCTGCTTCATCAAATTGTTGTAACGAGCTTCCATCGAGACCACGGCTGCACGCGCGTGGGCGGGCATATCAATCTCAGGAATAACCTCAATTTGGCGGGCTTTAGCGTATTTCAAAATGTCGATGTAATCATCACGGGTAAAGTGACCCGAGCCCAAATTATTGCTATCCGGGCCAGAGCCCAATTGTGGCAGTAAGCAGGTGTTTTCCGTTAAATCGTGGCAACGCTTGCTACCCACATCGGTCAGTTCTGGCAGGCCGGGTATCTCAATACGCCAGCCTTCATCATCACTCAGATGGAAGTGGAATTTGTTCAGTTTGTAAGCGGCCATCTGATCGAGCAAACGCAATACTGCATCTTTAGTTTTGAAGTTGCGCCCGACATCCAGGAAAACACCACGGTATTCAAAGCGTGGCGCATCTTTGGCATCCAATGTCGCAATCTTCTTGCTACCATCGGTCGGAACTAAAGAAAGAATGGATTGCAGGCCGTAAAACACACCGGTTGGGTCAAAACCAATGACTTGCGCGCCCTTTTCACCAATTTTCAGCTCATATGCTCCTGAAACGGCTAAGTCACCTTTAAAGGCAGACGGCTGAATTGAGGTTTTAATCGGGAACCCAGTTGAACCCACCTTCAAGCCAAGTAATTCAAAACGCTGCGCCGCCGCCTCTGCAGCTGACTTTGGTAAAGTACTCAGATCAAGCGCCACACCTTGACTCAAGTCGGCATCTTGTCGGTGAACCTGCACTTCCATTGGGGTCGGGATAATCTGCCCGCGCAGGTTAGCCGCCGCTAATGTTTTCACGGCCTCATTTTTGACGAAGCGAGATTCCGGCGTCATTAATACGTTATTGTCGTCTCTAGTGCGTTTCCACTGATCGCCCGTAAACTGAGTCAGATATTCATTAATATCTTCAGTATCAGTGCTTTTCAGAACTTTTGGTTTTGCATCACCCGAAGTGGCATACCAGCGCGGCATAAAATCGGTGGCAAATAACTGCCAGTATTCGCCGGTGATCGGGATTTCAACCGCCTGATTAGCAGGGAAACCAGTAAATTTGGCGGTAGGTTCAATTTTATGTAGATCACCCGTCAGGTGAGTAATTTTAAACTGATCATTATCTACGGTGAGAATTTGACGAATACTATGGAAGTAAATAGCCCAGTCCTGGCCTTTGATCTCATCCCCAGTGTTGGTCAGAGTAATCAATACTTTATTACATGATGCCCAGTCAGCTCCCAACTTGGCACAATCTACGCCATTCTCAGCAGCGCGGTTATCCAACACTTTATAATTAACTTTCAAAGCGCTGAGTTGATCAACAATCTGTTGATTGGTGGCATCGGCATGGGCAGCGCCCATCAAGCCAAAGGTGGCGGTGATTGCCGCTAACGCATTTAATCTGAATTTGTTCATCACTAACCTCATCCATAATGAATAACCGCTGCCAAAGTCGCTACTGAAGTATTGCCGCTGACAGAATTATTGTTAGATCAATTTGTTGTTAAATAACTTACTGTTAAATCAATTATTGCTGCGAATTTCTTGCCAAAGTTTGCCGCACTGCGCGTCATAGGCTTGGCCATTGCCAGTGTGGGCCGCATCAATACAGCGCTGGTAATCCAGTACCCGTACTGTTTCTTTGTCGGTAAAGGCTTGATGCGCCTTCTCTTGTTTCAAAACGTTCAGTACCGCTTTGCAAGGGATCAGCCTTTCTGGTTGACCTTCGCTGGCATTGATACAAGCGCTGTATGCTTGCTTAAGTTTGCTGTCTTCCGGCTGAACGGGAGTTTGTGGGGCACAAGCACTTAATCCCATGACTGCGGTGATGATAAAAAGGATTTTTTTCATGGTGGCACTCCATTATGTCCCCGGCACAGCGGCCGGGGATGGCAATCAAAAGGGGAAAAATCAGAAGATGGTAAAGGGTGCAATCACGATGAATTTAACGTCTTTTTCATCCTGGAATACGTTGCCGAAACCGCCACCATAGCTTGGGATATTGGTGTGGTTGTCGTACATGGTGTAATGCAGTTTGAATAATGTGCCTTTCGCACGGCCTTCTTGCAGGGTGTAAAGAATGTCAAAGTTCCATGCAGATTCTTTCAAACGGGTATTTTGGTCATAAATTGGATTGGTGCTCGGTTTGGCATCCCAACCATAAGCATAGGAAGTCCCGACTGACCAACCGGCCAAATTCCAGTTTTTCAGGTCATACATCACACCACCGAATAACGCTTTTTCACCGTTAGCGTTAAAGTCAGAGCGCGAATCCCACCACACGTCTAAGCGGCCATTGGAGGTGGCGTAGCCCGGAGTCATACGTTGCAAGAAGTAGCCTTGGTTGCCGTCAGCTTTGGCCCAGGTACCTTCCAGACGCAAATCAAATGGTCCGGTGGTGTAACCCAGAGTCAATGCTTGCAACCAGGCAAGACCGTCATAGACGTCATTAACATCTTTGAAGCCGCCATCAACTTTGTCTTTTGCGCCATAGAACTGATAAGACGTCCGCAGATCATTACCCGCAACCGGGAAAGCATAAGAGGCTTTCGCAAAGTATTGGTCCATGTAATCTTTGGCTTGACCGAATGCTGCTTCCAGTACTAGCTTGTTTTTAAAGTCATATTTTGCGCCAATTGAGTGCAGATAACTGATACCAGTTTTGCCATCAGCTTGACGGAAGTTGTACATGTTCTGATACCACGGCGCTTTATATTCATCAGTCCACATGTATGACATGGACAGTGCGCCCGCCGTATCAAAATCAAATTTCGCACCACCTTCAGCACCGCGGTAGGTACCCGGCATAAAGCTCCAGTGTGGGGCTAGCAGGGTCTGGCCCGTGGGTTGGATATAACCACCACGCGCCCAGAAATCACCTAATTTGAATTTGGCTGCGGCTTTGTAAATACTCACACCACTCTTATCGCCGGTCCATTTTTCGTCCCAACGGGTTTTGGCATCACTGAAACCAATTTCGTTTGGTGCAGCAGGGCCACTGTTGGTCATTTCAACTGCGCCGAAAGCGGCTAAATCGATACCGAACATATCTGCGGCATAACCGGAAGAGAAGTCCAGGTTGGCGTTAAATGTGGAGTGATGCAGGTTAGCGACATACTTGCCATACTCTGCGCTACCTGGCGTTAAATCCTTACGGTCACGCTGACGCTGCCAATAGTAAATACCACCCGTCAGTGATGAATCATCAACAAAGCCTTCTGCCTTGGCCTCTGGGGCTGCCATAAACCCCGTTCCTAACAATGCACCCGCGACTGCGAGCGCTAATGTTTTACGTTTAGCACCGTGCGTAACCATATGAAAAAATTCCTCTTTGACATCACATTTAAAGTGCCGCCCCTGTGTCCACCACAGCTCACAGGTTTAGCCTCAAAAAACCCTAGTGGGTAAAGTTTTGCTGGGAAGAAATCTCCACCAGCAGTTGTTCATAAAAAAACCAACTTTGCTGTCGAAATACATACTGGCGAAGATTGCTGCTGGAATACAGACTATTTTTCGCGACGCGAATTATCAATCAAAAATAAAGCTAATTATTCAAAGTATGACAACGAGCACATAACTGTGAAAAAATATTACAGAGTTCACAAAAGCTTAAAAAACAATGCATAACATGATATTTTAAAAGGGAAATAGTCTCATATTGACATCTTGAATGGTTTCAGCTGAAGCAATAAAACAGAAGATTTATCCAGGATAAATAGCGTTATTTCTTTAGTTAATTCGTAAAGCGAATATTTAAGAAAGACTTACAGACAGCCACTCAAAGCAGAGAAAAGAATGCAATCTGTTGAGATTGACCAAAGAATAGGAGGGGATGGAGAGAAAACTGCAAGGATAGGGCCGTGTTTAGTAAAACTAACAATAGCTGTTCGACAGAGATAAAAAAGGCGTGGACTAAGCCACGCCAATTAAGGTAAATCCAGCAACTAGATTAGTTAGTCGCTTTAGCAGCCCAGGTATCACGCAGACCCACAGTGCGGTTAAACACCAACGCATCGGGGCGTGAGTAGTGGCTATCAGCACAGAAATAACCTTCACGTTCAAACTGATAAGTTTTTTCTGGCACCGCATCAGCCAGGCTTGGCTCAACAAAGCCCTGACGGATAATCAAAGACTCTGGGTTGATGGTAGACAAGAAGTCTTCCGCCGCCGCTGGGTTTGGTACACTAAACAAACGGTCATATAAACGGATTTCAGCAGGCAATGCATGCTTAACAGAAACCCAATGGATAACCCCTTTCACTTTACGGCCGTCGGCAGGATCTTTGTTTAAAGTTTCTGCGTCATAGCTGCAATAAAGTGTCGTGACATTACCTTCGGCGTCTTTCTCAACACGCTCGGCTTTGATGACATAAGCATTACGCAGGCGCACTTCTTTACCCAGCACCAGACGCTTGTATTGCTTATTGGCTTCTTCACGAAAATCAGCGCGATCGATATAAATCTCACTGTCGAAAGGTACCTGACGGGTGCCCATATCCGGATTATTCGGGTGATTTGGCATGGTCAGCCACTCTTCCCCTGCCGCACGATTCTCGATAACCACTTTAATTGGATCCAGAACAGCCATAGCCCGTGGCGCATTTTCGTTCAGATCATCACGGATACAGGATTCCAGTGCCATCATCTCAACGTTGTTATCCTGCTTGGTTACACCGATACGGCGGCAGAATTCACGAATTGATGCTGCGGTGTAACCACGGCGACGTAAACCAGAAATGGTTGGCATACGCGGGTCATCCCAGCCCTCGACGACCTTCTCGGTCACCAATAGGTTCAGCTTACGCTTAGACATAATGGAATATTCGAGATTCAGACGAGAGAACTCATACTGACGTGGATGGCATTCAATCGAGATATTATCCAGCACCCAATCATACAAGCGACGGTTATCCTGGAACTCCAAAGTACAAAGTGAATGCGTAATCCCTTCAATCGCATCAGAAATGCAATGGGTGAAGTCATACATCGGGTAGATGCACCACTTGTTACCAGACTGGTGATGTTCGGCAAATTTAATGCGGTACAACACCGGATCACGCATCACAATGAACGGTGACGCCATGTCAATTTTTGCGCGCAAGCATGCGGTGCCTTCAGCAAAGCCACCGGCACGCATTTTTTCAAACAGCGCCAGGTTCTCTTCCACACTGCGGTCGCGATACGGGCTATTTTTACCCGGCGCAGTCAGTGTGCCGCGATATTCGCGCATCTGCTCAGGCGTTAATTCATCAACATACGCCAGGCCCTTGTTAATCAGCTCTACAGCGTACTGGTACAATTGGTCAAAATAGTCTGAGGAGTAACGTACATCACCGCTCCAGGTGAAGCCCAGCCACTCTACGTCGTGTTTAATTGACTCCACAAACTCCACGTCTTCTTTCACTGGGTTGGTGTCGTCGAAACGCAGATTGCATTGCCCCTGGTAGTCTTGGGCAATACCAAAGTTCAGGCAAATAGACTTCGCATGGCCAATATGCAAGTAACCATTTGGCTCCGGCGGGAAGCGGGTATGAACCGACGTGTGTTTGCCGCTGGCTAAATCTTCGTCAATGATCTGACGGATAAAATTACTTGGGCGGGCTTCTGCCTCACTCATTGTTCTATTCCTCAATGCAAACGCAACAAATATAACCGCATATAATCCAACAAGCCCGGCCCGGAAACAACCGTTTGTTACAGTAAATAAAACAAAAAAACGGGAAGAGATCACTCTCTTCCCGTTGGTTCAGCTAAAAGTTAAATCGGTTATTCAGGACAGCCGTCCCTTTTCGCCGTCAGGCTTAAGCCGATTATTTGCTTTGAATCTCAAACAGCTGGCTTTGACCGGCAACCACCGAACCACCCGCCAACACCGAGATACCGGCATAGTCATCAATATTACTGACAACAACTGGGCTAATCATTGAGCGCGCATTAGCGTTCAGGTAGGCCAAGTCCAGCTCAAGCACCGGTTGACCAGCAACTACAGTGGCACCTTCTTCAACCAGACGTGCAAAGCCCTGGCCGTTCAGTTTCACCGTATCAATCCCGATATGTACCACAATTTCAGCGCCGGTTTCAGTTTCCAGGCAGAAAGCATGGTCAGTGTTGAAGATTTTTACGATGGTGCCGTTTGCCGGAGCAACCACAGTTTTATCCGTTGGACGGATGGCAATACCCTCACCGACAGCTTTGCTGGCAAAGGCTTCATCAGGAACCTCTTCCAAAGCAACCACATCACCGGTAATCGGAGAAACCAATACCAAAGAGGCGGCTTTCGCGGTGTTAATGACAGCCTGAGGCTTGGCCGCAGCAGGAGCAGTGGTGCTACTTGCCGCAGGAACCGGGCCACCGGCCAACACGTTACGCATTGCCGAAGCAATCAGTTCCGCACGGGTACCAACAATCACTTGCACACTTTGTTTGTTCAGGCGAATAACACCAGAAGCGCCTAAGCGCTTGGCAACACCGTCATTCACCAAGGCAGAATCTTTAACGTTCAAACGCAGACGGGTGATACATGCATCAATCCCTGTCAGGTTGTCTGAGCCGCCGATGGCTCCAATGTAACGACGCGCCAGACCATTGATTTCGCTTTCGTTAACTTCTGGAGTTTTATCAACATTGACGTCATAACCATCTTCTTCACTACCTTCAACTGCCAGTTCACGACCTGGAGTCAGCAAGTTGAATTTCTTGATGGTGAAACGGAATACCACGTAGTAAATCGCGAAGAATACCAGACCTTGTGGGATCAACATGTACCAGTGTGTCGCCAGCGGGTTGCGGGAAGACAACACCATATCCACCAGACCGGCACTGAAACCAAAGCCTGCAATCCAATGCATACTGGCTGCAATGAACACAGAAATCCCGGTCAGCACGGCATGGATAAAGTACAACACAGGGGCAACGAACATGAAGGAGAATTCAAGTGGTTCAGTGATACCGGTGAAGAAGGCTGCAAATGCCCCCGCCAACATGATACCGGCCACTTTTGCTCTGTTTTCCGGACGCGCACAGTGATAAATCGCCAGCGCAGCACCAGGTAAACCAAACATCATGATTGGGAAGAAACCAGCCTGATAACGACCCGTGATACCGACAACAGCTTTACCGCTATCGATGGACTGTTGGCCACCCAGGAAGTTAGGGATATCGTTAATACCGGCAACGTCAAACCAGAACACAGAGTTCAAGGCGTGATGCAGGCCGACTGGGATCAGTAAGCGGTTGAAGAAGGCATAAATACCTGCACCCACAGACCCCATATCTTTGATGTATTCGCCGAAAGTCACCAATGCGTTATAAATCAGTGGCCAAACGTACATCAGGATGAAGGCAACCACGATCATCAGGAAAGACGTCAGAATCGGAACCAGACGGCGACCACTGAAGAAGGAAAGTGCTTTTGGCAATTCAACGCTGCTGAAGCGGTTGTACAACTCAGCTGAGATGATACCCACAAGGATACCCACGAACTGGTTGTTAATTTTGCCGAAGGCAGCTGGAACCTGATCAACCGGAATCTTTTGAATCATCGAAACCGCGGCTGGCGAACACAGCGTCGTCAACACCAGGAAGCCGACAAAGCCGGTCAGTGCAGCAGCACCGTCTTTATCTTTTGACATACCATAAGCCACACCAATGGCGAACAGCACGGACATATTATCGATGATGGCGGCACCGGACTTGATAAACAATGCCGCTAGCGCATTATCACCACCCCAGCTGACTGGGTCTATCCAGTAGCCCACACCCATCAATATCGCGGCTGCAGGCAGTGTGGCCACTGGGACCATCAAAGCCCGACCCACTTTTTGCAAGTAACTAAGAATATTCACCTTTCCCCCTATTCGTCCGATATCGGACCCTTTAAGTAGTTTATTTATTTGATTCACTACCTTTTAGAAAAACGCATGGCACATCTTTATTTATTCACGGCACGTATTACTCACTCGGAGTGTAAAAAAATTATTTCGTAACGCAAATTAAAACCCCCTATTTTGTGATAAATGTCACCAAAAACCAGTCAAAAAGCACCAATAGACTAGCCATGACACAAAACTTATTTTATCATTCGAAAAATGAACAAAGCATTGTACCAACGCATGAGTCAAAATCTGAGTTACGCTTAGCTGAATGATTCAATCCGCGTAGAGTATAGCCACTATTAGCAATCAAAGAGGTGCAAGATGAGACTTATCCCACTGAAAAACACCACAGAAGTTGGTAAATGGGCCGCACGTTATATCGTTAACCGCATCAATGCATTTAAACCGACCGCTGATCGCCCATTTGTTCTGGGGCTGCCAACTGGCGGCACACCGATGGAAGCGTATAAGCACTTGGTTGCGCTGTATAAAGCCGGTGAAGTGAGTTTCAAAAATGTGGTCACTTTCAACATGGATGAATATGTTGGGCTGCCGCAAGAGCACCCGGAAAGCTACTACACCTTCATGCACAGCAATTTCTTTGATCATGTGGATATCCCTGCTGAAAACATCAATCTTCTTAATGGTAATGCGCCTGATATCGATGAAGAATGTCGCCGTTACGAAGAAAAGATTAAGTCTTATGGCAAAATTCACCTGTTCATGGGTGGCGTAGGCGTTGACGGCCACATTGCCTTTAATGAACCGGCGTCCTCTTTAGCTTCTCGAACTCGCATCAAAACGCTGACCGAAGAAACTCGCGAAGCAAACTCACGTTTCTTTGGTGGTGATGCAAACCTCGTGCCGAAATATGCACTTACTGTGGGTGTGGGCACTCTGTTGGATGCAGAAGAAGTGATGATTCTGGTGACTGGCCGTGGCAAAGCACAAGCCTTGCAAGCCGCAGTTGAAGGCAGCATCAACCACATGTGGACCATCAGTTGCCTGCAACTGCATGCGAAAGCCATCATGGTGTGCGATGAACCTTCGACTATGGAATTGAAGGTTAAAACTGTAAAATATTTCAGCGAATTAGAAGCTGAAAACATCAAGAATCTGTAACAGTTATTAGGGGGTTAAGATGTACGCTTTAACTCACGGCCGTATTTATACCAGCCATGAAGTACTGGATAATCACGCTGTTATCGTGGCTAACGGATTGATCGAACGTATCTGTCCTGCCGATGAACTTCCGGCTGGCATTGAGGTACGCGACTTGGGTGGCGCCATCCTGGCCCCCGGTTTTATTGATGTTCAGCTTAATGGCTGCGGTGGTGTGCAATTCAATGATTCGCTTGATGCCATCTCCGAAAAGACGCTGGAAATTATGCAGCGCGCGAATGAAAAGTCAGGCTGCACCAGTTTCCTGCCGACACTCATTACTTGCAGTGATGAATACATGAAGCACGGCATTGATGTCATGCGTTCATATCTGCAAAAAAACCAGCATCAGGCTTTGGGTCTGCATCTGGAAGGGCCTTATATCAGCCCTCAGAAGAAAGGGACTCATAACCCAGCGTTTATTCGTAAACCTAGCGCTGAAATGATTGATTACCTGTGCGCCAATGCCGATGTGATCACTAAAGTGACCTTGGCACCTGAAATGGTTGATGCCAAATATATTCGTCAACTAACAGAAGCCGGTATTTTGGTTTCCTCCGGCCATTCAAATGCGACGTATCAGCAAGCTCGTCAAGGTTTTGCTGCCGGTATCCGCTTTGCAACGCACCTATATAATGCAATGCCTTACATTTCCGGACGCGAACCGGGCCTGATTGGGGCGATCTTTGATACGCCAGAAGTGTATACAGGTGTCATTGCGGATGGTTTGCATGTGGATTGGGCCAACATCCGCAACGCTAAGCGATTGAAAGGTGAGAAATTAGTACTGGTAACTGATGCAACTGCACCAGCAGGTGCTGAAATTGATCAATTTATTTTTGCTGGTAAAACAATATACTATCGCGATGGTTTATGTGTGGATGAAAATGGCACATTAAGCGGTTCAGCACTGACCATGATAGAAGCGGTCCAAAATAGTGTTGAACATGTGGGCATCGCGCTGGACGAAGCATTGCGTATGGCCACACTTTATGCGGCCCGAGCGATTGGCGTGGATAAGCAGTTAGGGAGTATTGAAGCCGGCAAAGTGGCTAACCTGACTGCCTTTACCCGCGATTATAAAATCACTAAAACCATCGTTAATGGTAACGAGGTTTTAAAATAAGCGAGTAATTTTATTGATGAGCACCGGCGGACAGTCACAAATTGGTAATGTGGATCTTGTGAAACAACTCAATGGTGCCGTGGTATATCGGCTCATTGACCAGCAAGGCCCGATTTCGCGCATTCAAATTGCCGATCTCAGCCAGCTAGCTCCCGCCAGTGTCACCAAGATTACTCGTCAACTGTTGGAGCGCGGGCTGATCAAAGAAGTCGATCAGCAAGCCTCCACCGGTGGCCGCCGCGCGATTTCTATCGTGACAGAAAACCGTCAGTTCCATACCATCGCGGTCCGCCTGGGCCGCCATGATGCCACTATTACGCTGTTTGATATGAGCGGCAAGTCGCTGGGTGAAGAGCACTATTCCCTGCCAGAGCGCACGCAAGAAACTCTCGAACATGCATTATTTAATATCATCAGTCAGTTTATTGAAGCTTATCAGCGCAAATTACGTGAACTGATCGCTATCGCCGTCATCCTCCCTGGTCTGGTTGAACCGAGCAAAGGTATCGTGCGCTATATGCCACATATCAGTGTTAGCAATTGGCCGTTAGTCGAAAATCTGCAAAATCGTTTCAATGTCACCAGCTTTGTCGGCCACGATATTCGTAGTTTAGCGCTGGCTGAGCACTATTTTGGTGCAACTCGAGACTGCGAAGACTCTATTTTGGTTCGTCTGCATCGCGGTACCGGTGCCGGAATCATTGTTAACAGCCAAATATTTCTTGGCAGCAATGGTAACGTAGGCGAAATAGGTCATATCCAGATTGATCCATTGGGCGAGCGCTGCTATTGCGGTAATTTTGGTTGCCTGGAAACTGTCGCATCGAATGCAGCAATTGAAAACCGCGTACGCCACCTGCTCGCGCAGGGGTATCCAAGCAAGTTAACATTGGATGATTGCCATATTAGTGCCATCTGCAAAGCTGCTAACAAAGGTGATTTGCTGGCAACTGAGGTGATTGAACATGTAGGCCGCTACCTGGGTAAAGCCATTTCTATCGCCATCAACTTGTTCAATCCGCAAAAAGTGGTAATTGCCGGTGAAATCATTGAAGCTGACAAAATCCTGCTCCCCGCTATTCAAGGTTGTATTAATACGCAAGTGTTAAAAAACTTCCGCCAAAATCTACCGGTAGTCACCTCGCAGCTTGATCATCAATCAGCTATTGGGGCTTTTGCACTGGCCAAGCGCGCTATGTTAAACGGCGTATTATTGCAACGCCTGTTAGAAAACTAATCATTTATGTACCCAATAGATTTCGAGTTGCAGGTAGGCGGCAACGGAATAAACCCAAGGAGTTGAGATAACTCAATGAGTTGGGTAAGTGATGGCAGCCAACAGCCCTGTATTTTGAAAGATGACGGGCATAAGATAGTGGCAGGGTCAGTTTCATTATCGGCCATGTTATAGTGACTCATTGCTGCGGCTAAAAGAGTAATT
This sequence comes from Yersinia sp. 22-579, assembly GCF_030433455.1. NCBI lineage: Bacteria > Pseudomonadati > Pseudomonadota > Gammaproteobacteria > Enterobacterales > Yersiniaceae > Yersinia > Yersinia sp. 22-579. The sequence continues at coordinate 75,189 of NZ_JAUJTZ010000002.1, forward strand.
CAAACAATGACAATTAAAAGTGTTATTTGCGATATCGATGGTGTTTTGTTGCATGATAATCATCCCGTCCCCGGCGCCGATGTTTTTCTGGCCCGAATTCAAGAAGCCGGCATGCCGCTGGTTATTTTGACCAACTATCCGTCACAAACCGCTCAGGATCTGGCTAACCGTTTTAGTTCTGCCGGGCTGGAAGTGCCAGAAAGTGCTTTTTATACCTCGGCGATGGCAACAGCTGATTTTCTGCGCCGCCAGGACGGTAAGAAAGCTTATGTGGTAGGTGAAGGCGCATTAGTTCACGAATTGTATAAAGCTGGCTTTACCATTACCGATATAAATCCTGATTTTGTGATTGTGGGTGAAACCCGCTCATACAACTGGGACATGATGCATAAAGCAGCCTATTTCGTCGCCAATGGTGCGCGCTTTATTGCTACCAACCCCGATAGCCACGGCCACGGCTTTGCACCTGCCTGTGGTGCGTTGTGCGCGCCTATCGAGAAAATCTCTGGTCGTAAACCATTTTATGTCGGCAAACCTAGCCCGTGGATTATCCGCGCTGCACTCAATAAAATGCAGGCACATTCGGAAAGTACCGTCATTGTGGGTGATAACCTGCGTACCGACATTTTAGCCGGTTTCCAAGCGGGTCTTGAGACTATTTTGGTTCTTTCCGGCGTATCGACATTAACAGATATTGAAGCGATGCCATTCCGCCCAAGCTACGTTTACCCATCTGTTGCAGAAATTGACATCATCTAGTTTCTCGTTGGCGGTTCCGGCCGCCATACACCTTTTTGTGATACTCCCCTTATCGCGCAGCGCCCTTTTTTAGTGCAGCGCACCAAAGTTTCTTGCTAATTCTCCCCATTTTGGCGCATTTTCGTTATGTGTGTTCACCGCCATGCCAGCTATAGCGACAAATCTATCGCGCTCTAAATTGGCGTGTTTTTTGCATTACTTTCTACAAATTATTCGGATGAATGCATCGTCATGGGGCACAGCTTGCATCAATCAAAAGCAAGTGCACGAAAAACAGTTCCAGCGATGAACGACTCAAACTCAACATCATCACCGCCAAAGCAGAGAAGTTAGGGAGATTACTATGTGTTCTATTTTCGGGGTCCTCGACCTTAAAACTGACCCCATTGAGTTACGCAAAAAAGCGCTGGAAATGTCACGCCTAATGCGCCACCGCGGCCCGGACTGGTCAGGTGTATGGGCAAATGATAAAGCCATACTCGCCCATGAACGCTTATCTATTGTTGACGTCAATACTGGTGCACAGCCCCTGTTTAACGCGGCGCACACACATATTCTGGCGGTCAATGGTGAAATTTATAATCATCAGGCATTACGCCAGCAATACGGCGACCGTTATAAATTCCAGACCGGGTCTGACTGTGAAGTCATTCTGGCGCTGTATCAGGAGAAAGGGCCTGAATTCCTTGACGACCTGCAAGGTATGTTCGCTTTCGTCCTATACGATACGGAAAAAGACGCTTACCTGATTGGGCGTGACCATCTGGGTATTATCCCGCTGTACATGGGCCACGACGAACACGGTAATATGTTTGTGGCTTCAGAAATGAAAGCCTTGGTTCCGGTTTGCCGTACCATCAAAGAATTCCCAGCCGGAAGCTATCTGTGGAGTCAGGATGGCGAAATCCGCGAGTATTATCATCGCGACTGGTTTGATTTCGATAATGTCAAAAACAATGTCACCGATAAAGTTGAACTGGCAAATGCGTTAGAAGATGCGGTTAAAAGTCATTTGATGTCCGACGTTCCTTACGGCGTGCTGCTCTCTGGCGGTCTGGATTCCTCGGTTATTTCAGCTATCACCAAAAAATTTGCAGCTCGTCGCGTAGAAGATGATGAACGCAGTGAAGCCTGGTGGCCACAATTGCACTCCTTCGCCGTGGGTTTAATAGGTTCACCTGATTTGCGCGCCGCGCAAGAGGTCGCCAACCATTTGGGTACCGTGCATCATGAAATTCACTTCACCGTGCAGGAAGGTCTGGATGCTATCCGTGATGTGATTTATCACATTGAAACTTATGATGTCACCACTATTCGCGCCTCAACACCAATGTACTTGATATCACGTAAAATCAAGGCGATGGGTATCAAAATGGTGCTATCAGGTGAAGGTTCTGACGAAGTATTTGGCGGTTACCTCTATTTCCACAAAGCGCCAAATGCCAAAGAATTGCATGAAGAAACCGTGCGCAAACTGTTAGCCCTGCATATGTATGACTGTGCTCGTGCCAACAAAGCGATGTCTGCCTGGGGTGTTGAAGCACGAGTGCCATTCCTGGATAAAAACTTCCTTGATGTGGCGATGCGAATTAACCCGCAGGATAAAATGTGCGGTAATGGCAAAATGGAAAAACATGTCCTGCGTGAATGTTTTGAATCCTACCTGCCACATAGCGTCGCATGGCGTCAGAAAGAACAATTCTCCGATGGTGTGGGTTACAGCTGGATTGATACATTAAAAGAGAAAGCTGCCGAGCAAGTCACTGATCAACAGATGGAAACTGCGCACTTCCGTTTCCCATACAACACGCCGTCCTCTAAAGAGGGCTACTTGTATCGAGAAATTTTTGAAGAGCTATTCCCACTGCCAAGTGCAGCGGAATGTGTGCCTGGCGGCCCTTCAGTAGCATGTTCATCTGCTAAAGCAATTGAATGGGATGAATCATTCAAAAGCATGGATGACCCTTCTGGTCGCGCTGTAGGTGTGCATCAGGATGCTTACAAATAACTGAACGTGATAGCAGGGGAGTCTGCCTGCATCAACCATTCAGCTCTCAAGGCCGCCTTCGGGTGGCCTTGTTTTTTTTGCTGGCAAATTCAACAATTAATCATCATAAGTGCTGCTTTAATCACCAGACTGTTCACAAGCCAAACAAACGAACCCCTTCAACGCTTTTTTGGGAAAAAATTAGTTGACGCAAATCGGCCATATACGCATAATGCGCCCCGCAACGCCGATGAAGGTTGTGCAGAAAAAAGATGGCTACGTAGCTCAGCTGGTTAGAGCACAGCACTCATAATGCTGGGGTCACAGGTTCGATTCCCGTCGTAGCCACCATCTTTTTTTATGTATGCGGGAGTGGCGAAATTGGTAGACGCACTAGATTTAGGTTCTAGCGCCGCAAGGTGTGCGAGTTCAAGTCTCGCCTCCCGCACCATTTTCATCGGTTGTCACAGTAGATGGGATATCGCCAAGCGGTAAGGCACCAGGTTTTGATCCTGGCATTCCCAGGTTCGAATCCTGGTATCCCAGCCATTTTTCTGAAATGGTTTGTTGTTAAACAAGAAGACTGTTAAACACAAACACTGTTAGACACCAGTTGTGCTAAGTCAGTAAAAAGAATTGTATTTCAGTTGGGATATCGCCAAGCGGTAAGGCACCAGGTTTTGATCCTGGCATTCCCAGGTTCGAATCCTGGTATCCCAGCCATACAATTTCTTAAGGTTAAAGATTTTAAGATGGCTACGTAGCTCAGCTGGTTAGAGCACAGCACTCATAATGCTGGGGTCACAGGTTCGATTCCCGTCGTAGCCACCATCTTTTGGGGTATCGCCAAGCGGTAAGGCACTGGATTCTGATTCCAGCATTCCGAGGTTCGAATCCTCGTACCCCAGCCAAATTTAGAAAAGCTCGCTTCGGCGGGCTTTTTGCTTTTCTGCATTTTGTTTTTTTGCTGTGATAAGATTTTTTCGCTGCGATAAAATTTGAATTTTGTTTTTCAACAAAAGAACAAGAAACGTACCCCCGTCGCCAAGAAACAACTATTTCTGGCGACGAGTTATAAAATACCTACAGCCCTAGCGCATACTTCAATGCATGCTCCTTGAGCTTACCCGCACGTTGAGCCGCCATCAGCGCCAAATTACGCACAAATTTTACCGCAGGTAAGTCATTACTGAATGCGGTGTAAAACACATCCATACCACTTTGCATAATCAAATTATCAGTACGGCGGCGGCGCTGATAACGCTGCAATACCTGCTCGCTATGCCAGGATTCAGCCTGTTCACGCGCCTGATTTAACACCTCCAGTAACGCCTCGACATCCCGATATCCCAGATTAACCCCCTGCCCCGCCAATGGATTGATGGTATGCGCCGCATCGCCCAGTAATACCAACCCCGGCTGCACATATTGCTGCGCATGGCGGCGAACCAAAGGGAAAGAACCGGCGGCAATAGCGTTGACAGTTCCCAAACGGGATGGGAACGCCGCAGCAACCTCTTGATTCAATTGTGCCAACGGCAACGCCTGAAGCTGACGGATACGCTGAGGCCTGTCGTACCAAACCAATGATGCCCAGTTATCAAATAATGGCAGGAACGCTCTTGGGCCAGAAGGGAAAAACTGCTGCCAGGTGGTGTCTTGCTGAGCAGTATCGGTCTCGACAGTAATTAACATACAAGACTGGCGATATTGCCAACCGCTGGTGCCAATCCCAGCTAAACGGCGTACCAGAGAATTAGCTCCATCCGCACCCACCACTAAATGGCTCTGTATCTCTCGCTGTGCATCTAACGTGATTTTCCAATAGTCATCTACTCTAACCATTGTTTGCAGTCGTGACGGGCACAGTAACGTCAAATTAGGGCATGTTGCCATCTGTTGCCATAGCGCCAGTTGCAAAACTCGGTTCTCGACCATAAAGCCCAGTTCAGGCAATAACAGCGACGCCGCATCAAAAACAACTTGAGAACCCGGCTGTTCCCATGTTTCCAATCGACGATAAGGTGCATAGCGCATCTGTTGCACTTGCGGCCAGGCGCCGAGCTGTTTCAGCAAGGATACCGAGGTGCATCCAATCGCGGAAACCCGTAAGTCCGGCACACTTTCAACCTCAAACGGCTGCGGAGCCTCATGTTCCAGTAACGCCACTGACCAGCCAGTTTGTGCCAGTCCAAGCGCGGCAGCGGCACCTACCATGCCTCCGCCCACGACCACAACATCATAATTTGGTTGCGATTTATCCATTTTGGCCATTCTTAGAAGTTAAAATACCGCCTATATTTTGTCAGCAGACAGTGTACCGGATTTTTCATTACTCCACAGGATAAGTAAGCCGTTATGCGGTGGTCATCGTAACGGCAAATGACTACAATAGCCCTATAACTACGGAGCCTTTGTGCTACCCACTATTCGATGACGGAACACTGCATAGAGCATTGCGCCACGCGATGTGACTTTTATGATGAATTTTTTGGCGGTAGATAGGCTATGACTAAAAAACTACACATCAAAACCTGGGGCTGCCAGATGAATGAATACGATTCATCTAAAATGGCTGATTTGCTGGCCAGCACCCACGGCTACCAATTGACAGAAATCCCCGAAGAGGCGGATTTACTGTTACTTAATACCTGCTCAATCCGCGAAAAAGCACAGGAAAAAGTATTCAGCCTGCTTGGGCACTGGAAACTGCTGAAAGAGAAAAATCCAGAGCTCATTATTGGTGTGGGTGGTTGTGTGGCATCTCAGGAAGGTGAGCATCTGCGCCAACGTGCTCCTTGTGTCGATGTCATTTTCGGTCCACAAACCCTGCATCGTTTGCCGGAAATGATTAATCACGTGCAAGGCACCCACAGCCCTGTGGTGGACATCAGTTTCCCAGAAATTGAAAAATTTGACCGCCTGCCGGAACCCCGCGCTGAAGGGCCGACAGCATTTGTCTCCATTATGGAAGGTTGCAATAAATACTGCACATTCTGTGTCGTACCTTATACCCGTGGCGAGGAAGTTAGCCGGCCAAGTGACGATATCTTGTTTGAAATCGCACAGTTAGCAGCCCAAGGCGTGCGGGAAGTGAACCTGCTTGGCCAGAATGTCAATGCATATCGTGGTGCCACTTATGATGGTGATATCTGTAGTTTTGCCGAACTATTGCGGCTAGTTGCCGCCATTGATGGTATCGATAGAGTGCGCTTTACCACCAGCCATCCTATTGAGTTTACTGATGATATTATTGACGTTTATCGGGATACCCCCGAACTGGTGAGTTTCCTGCATTTACCGGTACAAAGTGGCTCTGATCGCATTTTGACCATGATGAAGCGGGCGCATACCGCGCTGGAATACAAAGCTATCATTCGTAAACTGCGTCAGGCTCGGCCTGATATCCAAATTAGCTCTGATTTTATTATCGGTTTTCCCGGCGAAACTCAGCAAGATTTTGAGCAAACCATGAAACTGGTGGCAGATGTCCGTTTTGATACCAGTTACAGCTTTATTTACTCTCCACGCCCTGGCACGCCAGCGGCTGATCTTCCGGATGATGTTTCAGAAGAGGAGAAAAAGCAGCGCCTGCATATTTTGCAACAACGGATTACTCAGCAAGCGATGGAAATCAGCCGCGAAATGGTGGGTACTGTGCAACGCATTCTAGTGGAAGGAACATCTCGTAAGAATGTGATGGAATTGGCGGGGCGCACTGAGAATAATCGGGTCGTGAACTTTGAAGGTACACCAGAGATGATCGGTAAATTCGTCGATGTTGAAATCGTTGATGTTTATGCCAGTTCACTGCGCGGCATTTTGCTGCGCACCGAAGACCAGATGGATCTACGTATTCATGAATCGCCGCAATCAGTGATTGCCCGCACCCGCAAAGAAAATGAGTTAGGTGTCGGCCTGTACCAACCCTGATTGCAATTTTGCGAACCAGTCCGCACCAGCAGGCGCTGCATTGTCAGTGCCTGTTTTATTTTAGCGGGACGTTATGCAAATTCGTTTTTTTTAAGTTGCACCATCTGCTGGCCGCTATTTCAATAGGAGCCGAAGGCACAGATTCATAAGCCGCACACTTGCGTCCACACGGTGCACCATGAATAATTCACAGATGACATGTATGATTGACGTTATATCAGCGAATAATATCCCCCTATAGTGGGAATGGCAGTCAGGCTTCAAATAAACCGGCCCTTAGTGACCCAGAGGAACGCAGTGACTCAGAGAAACAGTTTGCACGTAGTGACACAAGAAATCTTGCTGGAACCCGCCGATAATCAGCGTCTGCTGAGTTTATGCGGTCCTTTTGATGACAACATCAAGCAGTTAGAACGCCGGTTAGGTATTGAAATTAATCGTCGTGATAACCGTTTCAAGTTAGTCGGTAAGAATATCTGCGTGGTTGCAGCGGCAGATATCCTGCGCCATCTGTATGTTGATACGGCACCTATCCGTGGTGTTATCCCCGATATCGATCCCGAAGCTATTCACCTCGCGGTGAAAGAAAGTCGCGTGTTAGAACAAACCGCCGAGAGTGTGCCGGATTACGGCAAAGCCGTTAACATTCGCACTAAACGCGGGATGGTCAAGCCTCGCACACCCAATCAGGCACAATACATTGCTAATATTCTCGATCATGATATTACTTTCGGGATTGGGCCAGCCGGTACGGGTAAGACCTATCTGGCCGTTGCCGCAGCAGTTGATGCTCTGGAGCGCCAAAACGTACGACGCATTTTGCTCACTCGCCCGGCGGTTGAAGCCGGTGAGAAACTGGGTTTCTTACCCGGTGATCTCAGCCAAAAAGTCGATCCTTATCTGCGCCCACTCTATGATGCTCTGTTTGAAATGCTGGGCTTTGAGCGAGTGGAGAAACTGATTGAGCGCAATGTGATTGAAGTGGCTCCGCTGGCGTATATGCGCGGCCGCACACTGAATGATGCGTTTATCATTTTAGATGAAAGCCAGAACACCACCATCGAACAGATGAAAATGTTCCTGACCCGCATGGGCTTCAACTCTAAAGCGGTAATTACCGGTGATGTCACGCAAACTGACTTGCCACGCCATCAGAAGTCCGGCTTAAGCCATGCCATTGAAGTGCTATCCGGGGTAGAAGAGCTGAGCTTTAACTTCTTCCATAGCGAAGATGTGGTGCGCCACCCCGTCGTCGCCCAAGTGGTCATTGCTTATGAAGCCTGGGAAGCTGCCGAACAAAAACGTAAAGATGCCATCGCCGAACAACGTAAGCGGGAAACTCACACCCCGTCTGAGCAGGAGGCTCCGTGAGCCAGGTTATTCTCGATTTACAAATTGCCTGTGCTGACAGCCAGGGTTTACCGACCGAAGCAGATTTTCAGCATTGGTTGGAAGCAGTATTACCTCAATTTCAGGAAGTCTCTGAAGTCACCATCCGTGTGGTTGATGAAGCAGAAAGCCATGAGCTGAATCTCACCTATCGCGGTAAAGATAAACCGACCAATGTCTTGTCTTTTCCATTTGAGGCCCCACCTGAGATTGAGCTGCCACTACTGGGTGATTTGATCATTTGTCGTCAGGTAGTTGAACAAGAAGCGGTTGAGCAAGAGAAAGCACTATTGGCTCATTGGGCGCATATGGTTGTTCACGGCAGTCTGCATCTGCTAGGGTATGACCACATCGTTGACGATGAAGCAGAAGAAATGGAGTCGATTGAGACTGAAATAATGCAAAGTTTGGGCTACCCAGACCCGTATATTTCAGAGAAAGACCCCGAGTAACCCCGTTATACAGGGTGTATACCACCCCGTTAATTGGGGTAAAGCTGTCGGCAGTGTGTGTTTACCACTGCCGATAAAATATAATCTTACATGGGTAAACTTAACTAAAACGCCATGAGCGACGACCACTCACAAAACAATGATAGCCCCAGTCCCAAGAAAGGGTTCTTTACTCTCATCCTTAACCAGTTATTCCACGGCGAACCCAAAAACCGTGGCGATCTGGTAGAGCTTATCCGTGATTCTGAGCAAAACGATCTGATCGATCCCGATACCCGCGACATGCTGGAAGGGGTGATGGATATCGCCGAACAGCGCGTACGGGACATCATGATCCCACGCTCTCAGATGGTCACATTAAAGCGTAATCAAACGCTGGATGAGTGCCTGGATGTCATTATTGAATCTGCTCACTCCCGCTTTCCGGTGATCAGTGAAGATAAAGATCACATTGAAGGCATTCTGATGGCCAAGGATTTGCTGCCGTTTATGCGAACAGATTCTGAGCCATTCAGCATTGATAAAGTCTTACGGACGGCAGTTGTTGTGCCAGAAAGTAAGCGTGTCGATCGGATGCTGAAAGAGTTCCGCTCTCAACGCTATCACATGGCTATTGTCATTGATGAGTTTGGTGGCGTTTCTGGCCTGGTGACCATTGAAGATATTCTTGAGCTGATCGTTGGCGAAATTGAAGATGAGTATGACGATGAAGAGGACAGAGATGTTCGTCAACTCAGTCGGCACACCTACACGATTCGCGCGCTGACACCCATTGAAGATTTCAATGAAGTCTTCAACACCCATTTCAGCGACGATGAAGTGGACACCATCGGTGGTTTAGTGATGCAGGCGTTTGGTCATTTACCTGCTCGCGGTGAAACCATTGAAATTGAAGGTTACTTATTTAAAGTTGCCATGGCGGATAGCCGACGTATCATTCAGGTTCATGTGAAAATCCCGGATGATGCTCCGCAACCCAAACTGGAAGAATAAATCCTCAATGCCTATCGCTTCATACCTTCAACGCCAGTGGGTTCGCGCCCTACTGGCGCTATTTTTTGGCGCCTGCGGTACGCTGGCCTATTCCCCATTTGATAGCTGGCCTGCGGCCATTGTTTCGCTGTTCGGCTTACTCAGCCTGACATTGAATCGCAACACTAAACAAGCTGCGTTTATCGGATTTTGTTGGGGTATGGGGCTATTTGGCACAGGTATTAACTGGGTCTATGTCAGCATTTCCGAATTCGGCGGCATGCCAACAGCCATCAATATCTTTCTGGTGGTGTTACTGGCAGCCTATCTCTCGCTCTACACCATGCTATTTGCCGGTTTGTTAGCTCGCATATGCCCTAAAACAACCTGGTGGCGACTGGCTATTGCGGCACCTGTGGTATGGCAGTTAACTGAGTTCTTGCGCGGCTGGGTATTAACTGGCTTCCCGTGGCTACAATTTGGCTACAGCCAAATAAACGGCCCACTGCGTGGTATTGCACCTATTCTCGGTGTCGATGGCATCACCTTTATACTGATGTCGATCAGTGGATTGCTGGTTTACGCCTGCTATCAACGCCGTATCACTGCGGCAATAATTGCCATAGCAATGTTATTGTTACCCTGGCCGCTGCGCCAGTTGCATTGGTTCACACCGGAGCCAGAACGCGCAGTTAATATCGCGATGGTGCAAGGTAATATTGCTCAGTCAATGAAGTGGGATCCCAAAGTCCTGCTCAAAACATTACAAATTTATCTCGATGAAACCCGCCCATTTATGGGGAAAGCACCCATTATCATTTGGCCGGAATCTGCTATCCCTGATATTGAAACCGATCAAACTACCTTCCTGACGATGGTTGATGGTCTGATGCGGGCAAACCACAGCAGCCTGATTACCGGTATTGTTGATGCCCAGCGCCGCCCAGAAGGCAAGGGATACCACTTCTTCAACAGTATTATCGTATTGGGGGATAAAGAGCCTTACCAGTATCCAACTCGCAACCGCTACAGCAAACACCACCTGGTGCCCTTTGGCGAGTTTGTGCCGCTGGAAACACTGCTGCGCCCACTCGCGCCGTTCTTTGATTTACCGATGTCATCTTTCAGCCGGGGTGGCTATGTGCAACCACAGCTTAATGTGGCTGGATTTAACCTAACGGCCGCTATTTGCTATGAAATCGTCTTGGGTCAACAGGTTCGGGACAACTTCAACCCTGATACCAACTTCTTGCTGACGGTCTCCAATGATGCATGGTTTGGTCACTCTATCGGCCCGTGGCAGCATTTCCAGATGGCACGTATGCGCGCGCTTGAATTGGGTCGTCCTCTGTTGCGCAGTACCAATAATGGTATAACAGCGGCAGTTGGCCCAAGCGGTGAAGTCCTGGCGCAAATTCCACAATTTACTCAGCAAGTGCTGGAAGTTAAGGTCACACCGACTACCGGTATTACCCCTTATGCTCGGTTTGGTTCGTGGCCAATGTGGATTATCACGCTGATACTGGGGGCATTGACGCTATACCGCGCCGCCCGTTGTCGCTCTGACAAAAAATGTCGAGCTGATAAAAATAACCCCGTAACTTGAGCATCGTTATGTCACTGAAACCTGAATTTATCCTCACAACTGAAGCGCAATTAAGCGAACATTACGCCGCGCCTAATAAGAATGTGTTGAAGAAACAAATTGATCATATTGATGATTATGCCAAAAAACTGATTGCCGCCGCACCATTCGCGGTATTGGGAACGCTGGGTGCTAACGGAATCGACTGCTCACCTAAAGGTGGCGAACCGGGTTTTATTCATGTGCAGGACAGCAAGACACTGATGCTACCAGACCGACCAGGCAATAACCGTCTGGATGGTATCCGCAATCTGTTGCATAACCCTTTTGTCGGCATTTTGTTCCTAATCCCTGGCTGGACAGAAGGTTTTCGGGTTAATGGCCGGGCAAAAATTTCCGTCGATCCTGAACTGTGCGAGCGTTTTAGCCAAAATGGCCAACCGGCCCGCAGTGTGTTAGTGATCGACGTCGATGAGGTATTTATCCACTGTGGCCGCGCAATCACCTTTGCCGACCTGTGGAACCCAGAGAAACATGCCGGTAAAGAAAGTGTTCCAACGGCACTGGAAGTTTTTAAAGCCCATCTGGCAATCAATAATCACCAGTTAAGTTAACCTGCCGTAAAAATGACCAATAGTTAAACTAATCGATAGTATGCCACCTTCGGCGACTGATTAATTAACCCACCTCCCCCGCATGATATTTCATAGCCCTGATAAACAGGGCTATTTATCCTCCCTATTTCCGCGACTGGCACAGACCTTGCATCGTTTCTAATCAAATAGTGTTAGCTATACACCAATTTCTGCTTTGTATTAAGTAATCAAAGGGCATAGCCCCGCTGTATAGATGAGGTCTGTTTTAAATGAGGGAATTGCCATTCCTGGCATGCACATTTATGGGGCGAACCACGCACCGCATTAGTGCGCTAGTGTTTTATTGCCTCTCTTTGGTGCGATTTGCGTCTCAAAAAACAAACATTTATTCATCATTTGCATAACAATTAGCTATTTTTTAAAGATAATCTGATACAAGTAACAATGAAAATAGCCTGTTAACCAACAAATATCTGTGGTTATGCAAGCGCAACAAAATAAGACAGTTTTTGGCATTTCACGTTTGTCACATGACTACATTTTAAGTATCACAACATCGAGTCAGAAAACATTAAGTAAAAAACAACATCAAAGGAGTTGGACATGCATATGCGTAAATTGGCGTTAGCGCTACTGTTAGCTGGGATGGCAAGTGGTGTTGCCCATGCAGAAGATGCAGCAAAACCAGATGCTTCGGTTGACACACTGAAGAAGATCAAAGATAACGGCGTTATCGTCGTCGGTCACCGTGAGTCTTCCGTTCCATTCTCTTACTACGATAACCAGCAGAAAGTCGTGGGTTATTCACAAGATTATTCCAATCTGATCGTCGATGCGATCAAGAAAAAACTCAATGCCCCAGACCTCCAGGTAAAACTGATCCCCATCACTTCGCAGAACCGTATTCCATTGCTGCAAAACGGGACCTTTGATTTCGAGTGTGGTTCTACCACCAACAACCTGGAACGTCAGCAACAAGCCGCGTTCTCTAACACCATTTTTGTTGTTGGCACGCGTCTGCTGACCAAAAAAGGTTCTGAAGTTAAAGATTTCAAAGATTTGGCAGGGAAACCAGTGGTTGTTACCTCCGGTACCACCTCTGAAGTGTTGCTCAATAAATTGAATGAAAAAGATAAAATGAACATGCGCATCATCAGCGCCAAAGACCACGGCGATTCTTTCCGTACCCTGGAAAGTGGCCGTGCTGTCGCCTTTATGATGGATGATGCCTTGCTGGCAGGCGAACGTGCCAAAGCCAAGAAACCAGATCAGTGGGATATCGTCGGTACGCCACAATCGCAGGAAGCCTACGGCTGCATGTTACGTAAAAACGATCCAGCCTTTAAAACACTGTTGGATGAAACCATCGCAACCGCACAAACCTCTGGTGTGGCTGAGAAGTCCTTTGACCGTTGGTTCAAAAACCCAATTCCACCGAAAAATCTTAACCTGAATTTCTCACTGTCTGATGAGATGAAGGTGCTGTTCAAAGCCCCTAACGATAAAGCATTGAACTAACAATAATAATCAGGGCCAGCTCTGCTAGCCCTACAGATTGATGATGGACCGATTGGTAGACAGGATGCGGGGTGGCCGTTCCCCACTCCGCATTTTTTTGTTCACCCTCGGGAGGCCGCGACGCATTGAATCATCAGTCATCAGGGTGGCTTACCCATCCTTTTAAGGGAGTTTTTTATGTCAATAGACTGGAACTGGGGCATTTTTCTGCAACCGGCCCCTTTCGGTAATACCACCTATCTTGGCTGGATCTGGTCCGGCTTTCAGGTCACTGTCGCATTATCATTATGCGCCTGGGTTATCGCTTTCTTCGTCGGTTCTTTATTTGGGATTTTAAGAACAGTCCCCAACCGCATTTTATCGAGTATTGGGGCCTGTTACGTAGAGCTATTCCGTAATGTGCCGCTGATTGTACAATTCTTTACCTGGTATTTGGTGGTCCCTGAATTATTGCCAGCCGATCTTGGCATGTGGTTCAAAAGCGAATTGGATCCGAATATACAGTTCTTCCTCTCATCAATGATGTGTCTTGGCTTATTCACTGCCGCCCGTGTTTGTGAGCAGGTTCGAGCCGGGATCCAATCACTACCTCGAGGCCAAAAAGCGGCCGGTCTGGCGATGGGATTAACTCTGCCACAGACTTATCGCTATGTTTTATTGCCCAATGCTTATCGGGTAATTATTCCCCCGATGACTTCAGAAATGCTCAATCTGGTTAAAAACTCAGCAATTGCTTCCACCATCGGGCTGGTAGATATGGCTGCGCAGGCGGGTAAATTGCTGGATTACTCAGCTCACGCCTATGAGTCATTCACCGCCATCACCCTTGGTTATGTACTGATCAATGCTGTGATCATGCTGTTGATGCGAATAGTTGAAAAGAAAGTGCAGTTACCCGGCAATCTGGGGAGTAAATAATGTACGAATTTGATTGGAGTTCCATCGCACCCAGCCTGCCATACCTGCTGCAAGGTTTGGCGGTTACCGCCAAAATAACCCTCATCGCCATTGTGTTCGGGATAGTGTGGGGCACAGTTCTGGCGGTGATGCGCCTGTCGCCGGTTAAAGCTATCAGCTGGTTCGCTACCGCCTATGTCAACGTGTTCCGCTCTATCCCGTTGGTCATGGTGCTGTTGTGGTTTTATCTGGTCGTGCCGAGCTTATTACAAAATGTGCTGGGCTTATCACCAAAAACTGATATTCGCTTAATCTCTGCCATGGTAGCCTTTTCATTATTTGAAGCGGCTTATTACTCAGAAATTATCCGTGCCGGGATCCAAAGCATCTCTCGTGGGCAATCCTCTGCGGCCCTGGCTCTGGGCATGACCCAAGGCCAGTCAATGAGATTGGTTATCCTGCCGCAGGCTTTCCGCGCCATGGTGCCATTACTGTTAACCCAAGGGATCGTGTTATTTCAGGATACATCGCTGGTGTATGTCCTTAGTTTGGCCGATTTCTTCCGCACCGCGACCACCATTGGCGAGCGGGACGGTACTCAGGTCGAAATGGTGCTGTTTGCCGGTTTGGTGTATTTCGTTATCAGTTTTTCCGCGTCGATGCTGGTTAACTATTTGAAGAAAAGGACTGTTTGATGATTTCCCTGAAAAATGTTTCTAAGTGGTACGGCCACTTTCAGGTGCTGGCTGACTGCACTACCGAAGTTAAAAAAGGTGAGGTCGTGGTGGTTTGCGGCCCTTCCGGCTCAGGCAAATCAACCTTAATCAAAACGGTTAATGGGCTGGAACCTATCCAAAAGGGCAGCATTACGGTAAATGGCATTGGTGTGAATGATAAAGGCACCAATTTGGCGCAATTACGCTCTAAAGTCGGCATGGTATTCCAGCATTTTGAACTGTTCCCACACCTGTCTATTATTGAAAACCTGACACTGGCGCAAGTTAAAGTACTCAAACGCGACAAAACAGAAGCAAGAGAAAAAGGGCTGAAACTGTTAGAGCGTGTCGGCCTTACCACCCACGCGGATAAATTCCCCTCACAATTATCTGGCGGCCAGCAACAGCGTGTCGCGATTGCCCGCGCACTTTGTATGGACCCTATCGCCATGCTGTTTGACGAACCGACTTCGGCCCTTGACCCTGAAATGATCAACGAAGTGTTGGATGTTATGGTCAAACTGGCGCTGGAAGGCATGA
The DNA here is from genome assembly GCF_030433455.1 of Yersinia sp. 22-579. Lineage (NCBI taxonomy): Bacteria > Pseudomonadati > Pseudomonadota > Gammaproteobacteria > Enterobacterales > Yersiniaceae > Yersinia > Yersinia sp. 22-579. The sequence goes on from NZ_JAUJTZ010000002.1 coordinate 90,533, forward strand.
CTATGATGGTCGTCACCCACGAAATGGGCTTCGCACGTAAAGTGGCTAATCGCGTTATTTTTATGGATGAAGGCAAAATCGTCGAAGACAGCAACAAAGATGATTTCTTTAACAATCCTAAATCTGATCGCGCTAAAGACTTCCTGGCGAAAATCCTGCATTAATTCAATCTAATAATATCATGATGACACCCAGCCTATCCTTCTGTGGATAGGCTATATTTGTATGCATTATTTTTACATCGCCATATCACTACTTCCATCCTTATATTTTATTACTTTCTTATATAAATAATAAAATATAATAATTAAAATAATCAATTAATGATAAATAGTACATCGTGAGTATCATCACGAAGATGAAAATCATTAGAACAGAGCACTTAAAAAACTCAACTGTATTATATCAAAAAGGATAATATACATGAATGATACAAATAAAGACGTGATAGGACAAATTATCAATAATACATGCACATGGGAATTCAAAAGTAACGAAGAAATAGTCCTTTATTATTCTTTTGATAATATTCAACCAACTAATATTATTGAGCACTTTGAAAAATACGATAAAAACATTCCTGATTTAGATAAAAGATTATACTCTGATGTAGAATTAACAAATGCATCAGACGATTTAATAGGCAATGTTAGAGAAATATTATCTGACCTTGCAAAGCATACTGCTTTTGAATTTATTGAAACGCAGGATACCGCTCAAAGCAATATACACTTTCATAACTATAACAATGGAAGTTCAAAAGCAGAGGAGATCGGTTTAACGCTTATACTAAGCGAGGAGAACATGTCAAACAGCATAGTGACCATTAAGACGGGGGCAAGTAATGACGTCGCGCTTATTGCCCATGAAATTGGACATGCTCTGGGGCTTGAGCATCTAAAGGAAGATAGGCGCGGGCTCGGGACAGTTATGAGCAACAAAGACAGGAAATTCCCTGATGGGGTTTCAAAATATTACTCAAATAATGATATAGCAGCTTTACAAATCATCTATGGCGGTGACCTACCTGACACTGAAGCAATACGAGAAAATAAAAAGGCTACAAGCCCCCTGCCAGTACCAAAACCTGATATAACGCCACCAGAGCCTGAATTTGTTAATTATGATGCTTATCAAGAGCCTCCGATAACCCAACTCCCCCCACCCGTTATTACTCAACCGCCAGCGATAACTGCACCTCTTTCACCAACCTTACCTGTATTACTTTTAGTATCTAATGAAATAACAGACACAACTAAGGTAGATAAAACATTATCTCATGCAGATATGGAATATCTTTATCTCAATACCACGGGGGATAAAAGCGCTATACACGAATTATGGAATAAAATTTCTCAATCAAATTACCAACTCGATATCCCCACTCTCAGCACCGGAGAGATTGACATTGTTAATTCAGCACTAAACTTCAAAAATAATTTACAAAAAAAAAGGAACGTTTGGAGCGACATTGCAAGTTCAGAAATAAACGTCAAGGGGGCCAACGACAATGACTACCTGAGAAATAGCATAGGAAATAAAACTCTGGCCGGGATGAGTGGCAGTGATAACTATATGTTTACTTTACTTCCCAATCAAGAGATCACCATCGACTCAACTGGTAATACCCAACATGACTGGGACACCCTGGACTTGGGCGATATTTACGTGAATCACCTAAAGTTTACACAACAAGAGGAAGATTTGGTAATAAGCCATAACCGTTTAAATAGTAAATTGACCGTAGCAGATTATTATAAGACGGGAGAGAATACCATTAAGCAAATAACAGCTTCCGATAAAATGCTTACGGAATCTGGTATAAATGGTTTGGTCTCAGCAATGGCTGCATATGAAACATCAAACAAGGGGGCTGTTGCCCATAATCAATTAGTAACCGCTAACCAATCATTATGGATAACCCTTCCACAATCTAATCATTTCAATGTTAGTTAGATAACTCGTTAATAATAAGAAATTAGGGCTATCTCTTGATTGATAGCCCTATAAATCGTGGGATTATCTGTACTTAGCCCCTAGGGCTGGAATGGCCGACGCGTAAACTGGTCATGGCCGCATTTTGGGCAGACCGGCAGCACTTCGGGGGTATAGAAAGCCAGATGATAGTGGCATTTTTCACAGACAAGATTACCCAACCCAACCACCTCTCCGCTGTGATAAACCCCATGATGACTGACATCTTTAAACACCTCACGCCACTCTAATTGCGTTTTATCGGTGATATCAGCCAGCTCTTGCCACAAACTTTCTTTGATAACGCGCATAAACACACTATCAGTAAATTCATCCTTACTTTCTTCATAGCTACGAGCAAACTCTTCCAAATCACGCCGCACCGCCTGAATGATTTGCTCAACTTCACTACGGGATAACTCTTCTACGGCATCCAACCGCTGTTCAGCGCTGTCCACCAGCTTATCGATATCACGTTCACCATTTTTCAAGCGTTCAGTCAGTGATGTCACCAACTCACGATAATATTGAGCTACCTTGTTCATACAGTCTCCTCGATCCACGGTTGTGATAAAGCAAATTGTGATAAAGCCAAAGTTGTGACAAAGAAAATAGGGCTTTCCATCTTCTTGAGTTACCCGTCTCTGTTATCTGCACGTACTTACTCTGATATTAAAGCTAACGTTAATTATTTTAGTCGTAAATGACTGAAGTCACGTCATCATCAGGTTGTTCTCACGCCACTTTGATAATTTCTGCCATTCACTGCGCAGAAAAAGCCTCCAGTAGGATGCTGAGTGTTGTTGCCGCTGCCGCTTATCAGCTATGCTATGCGGATCTCTCTTTATGATATGAAACAGATGATGCTACAGGCGTAGCTGTTTTTCACTATAGGACCACCGGCCGCCATGCAAGAGCAATACCGCCCAGAAGATATCGAAACGCAAGTACAGCTTCACTGGCAAGAGAAGCAAACTTTTAAAGTCACTGAAGATACCAGCAAAGAAAAATATTACTGCCTATCCATGCTGCCGTATCCGTCAGGACGCCTACATATGGGGCACGTTCGTAACTACACCATTGGTGATGTTATCTCCCGTTACCAGCGCATGCTGGGCAAAAACGTGTTACAGCCGATCGGCTGGGATGCATTTGGTCTGCCAGCTGAAGGCGCTGCGGTAAAAAACAACACCGCACCGGCCCCCTGGACTTACGACAACATTGAATACATGAAGAACCAGTTAAAATTACTGGGCTTCGGCTATGACTGGGATCGCGAGATTGCCACCTGCTCACCCGATTACTACCGTTGGGAACAGTGGTTCTTCACCAAATTGTATGAAAAAGGCATGGTCTACAAAAAGACCTCAGCCGTTAACTGGTGTCCACACGACCTGACCGTTTTAGCTAACGAGCAGGTTATCGACGGCTGCTGCTGGCGTTGTGATACCAAAGTTGAACGCAAAGAAATCCCACAGTGGTTTATTAAAATTACTGATTACGCTGATCAATTGCTTAATGATCTGGACACGTTGGAAAGCTGGCCAGAACAAGTTAAGACGATGCAACGTAACTGGATTGGCCGCTCTGAAGGGGTTGATATCGTTTTCAACGTCGCGGATAGCGAAGAGAAACTCTCCGTTTACACCACGCGCCCGGACACCTTTATGGGTGTGACTTACGTAGCTGTTGCTGCTGGTCACCCGCTGTCATTACAAGCCGCAGCGACCAACCCTGCACTGGCTGATTTTGTCGCTGAATGTCGTAACACCAAGGTTGCCGAAGCTGAAATGGCCACCATGGAGAAAAAAGGCATGGCCACCGGCCTGTATGCCATCCATCCGCTGACAGGTGAAAAATTACCTATCTGGGCAGCTAACTTTGTCTTGATGGATTACGGTACCGGTGCGGTCATGGCGGTTCCGGGCCACGATGCCCGCGACTGGGAATTTGCCACCAAATATAATTTGCCAATCAAACCGGTTATTTTGGCCGCTGATGGCAGTGAGCCAGACTTGAGCCAGGAAGCCATGACCGAGAAAGGCATACTGTTCAACTCCGGTGAGTTTGATGGTCTGAATTATGAAGATGGCTTCAATGCGGTTGCCGACAAACTGGTCGCCCTCGGTGTGGGTCAGCGCAAAGTCAACTATCGCCTGCGTGACTGGGGTGTTTCCCGTCAGCGTTATTGGGGTGCGCCTATCCCGATGGTGACACTGGAAGACGGCACCGTGGTACCGACTCCTGAAGATCAACTGCCGGTTATCCTGCCGGAAGATGTGGTGATGGATGGTATTACCAGCCCAATAAAGGCCGATCCTGAGTGGGCTAAAACCACCGTTAATGGCGTGCCGGGCCTGCGTGAAACTGATACCTTTGATACCTTTATGGAATCATCATGGTATTACGCGCGCTACACCTGCCCACAATTTGATAAAGGCATGCTGGATCCAGCCGCCGCCAACTATTGGCTGCCGGTTGATCAATATGTCGGTGGTATTGAACATGCCATCATGCACCTGATGTACTTCCGCTTTTTCCACAAATTGCTGCGTGACGCAGGTTTAGTTGACTCCGACGAGCCAGCCAAGCGCCTGCTGTGTCAGGGTATGGTTCTGGCAGATGCCTTCTACTACAGCGGTTCCAACGGTGAGCGTATCTGGGTTTCACCGGTGGACGCCATTGTTGAGCGTGATGATAAAGGGCGCATCATTAAAGCGACTGATGCCGAAGGCCATGAACTGGTTTACGCTGGCATGAGCAAAATGTCGAAATCGAAAAATAACGGTATCGACCCGCAAGTCATGGTAGAAAAATACGGTGCTGATACCGTGCGCCTGTTTATGATGTTTGCCTCACCAGCTGAAATGACGCTGGAATGGCAGGAATCTGGTGTCGAAGGAGCTAACCGCTTCCTGAAACGCGTCTGGCGTCTGGCTTATGATCACACCGCCAAAGGGGCAACTGCACCACTGGATGTGGCCAACCTGACGGAAGAGCAGAAATCCTTACGTCGCGACCTGCATAAAACTATTGCCAAAGTCACTGATGACGTGGGCCGCCGTCAAACTTTCAATACCGCGATTGCTGCGGTGATGGAGTTGATGAACAAGCTGGGTCGCGCACCTCAGGAAACCGAACAAGACCGTGCTCTGCTGCAAGAAGCATTATTGGCAGTGGTTCGTATGCTTTATCCATTCACGCCTCACGTTTGCTTTAGCTTGTGGCAAGCGCTGGGTGGCGAGGGTGATATTGATACCGCACCATGGCCAATCGCTGATGAACAAGCGATGGTCGAAGACTCTAAATTAGTGGTCGTACAGGTTAATGGTAAAGTGCGTGGCCGCATTACTGTGCCAGCCGATGCCACTGAACAGCAAGTACGTGAACGTGCTGGTCAGGAACACTTGGTGGCTAAATACCTGGATGGAGTTACCGTACGTAAAGTCATCTATGTCCCTGGCAAACTGCTTAACCTGGTTGTGGGTTAAGGCAAGGAGGAGTTGTGCGACATCGTATTCTGATGCTGTTGCTGGGGTTGGCGGTGCTGGTTACTGCTGGCTGTGGCTTTAATCTGCGCGGCACCACTCAGGTGCCACCTGAGCTACAAAAACTGTTACTGGAAAGTGGTGACCCTTATGGCCCATTAACCCGTGCAGTACGTCAACAATTGCGTTTAAGTAACGTCACTATTGTTGATGACCCGATGCGTAAAGATTTGCCAACGCTGCGGATTATCGGTTCATCCGAAAATCAGGATACCGTGTCTATCTTCCGCAACGGCGTGACAGCCGAGTATCAGTTGGTATTACACGTTCAGGCGCAAGTATTGATCCCTGGTCATGATATCTACCCAATTCGGGTAAATATCTTCCGTACCTTCTTCGATAACCCGTTAACCGCACTGGCGAAAGAAGCTGAAGCCGAGGTGCTGCGTCAGGAAATGCGTGACCAGGCAGCGCAACAGTTAGTGCGTAAGCTGTTAGTGGTACATGCTGCGGAAATAAAAAATGCGCAGGAAAATGGCGATACACTCACTAGCAGTAAGACTGCTACCGGTGCCGCTAAAATAGCTGATGTCGAAGAAATCAATATTGGCAAACCTGCCGTCAGTACCCCTGCCCAATGATTCGAGTTTATCCTGAACAACTTGTCGCGCAGCTCCATGAGGGGCTGCGCGCTTGTTATCTGTTGTGTGGTAACGAACCCTTGTTATTACAGGAAAGTCAGGACCATATTCGCCGTGTGGCAGCAACGCATGATTTCAGCGAGCATTTCAGTTTTGCGCTGGATGCTCACACTGAATGGGAGAATATCTTTAGCCTTTGTCAGGCGCTGAGTTTATTTGCCAGCCGACAGACACTGCTATTGAGCTTCCCTGACAGTGGGTTAACCGCACCGATGAATGAACAATTGGTCAAATTATCCGGCCTTTTGCACCCAGACATTTTGTTGATATTACGTGCCAATAAGCTAACAAAAGCGCAAGAAAACAGCGCATGGTTTAAAGCTCTCAGCCCAAGTTCGGTGTTTGTCAGTTGCCAGACACCAGAACAGGCGCAGCTCCCTCGTTGGGTAAGCGCGCGCGCCAAAAGCCTAAATTTAGATATTGATGATGCCGCCATTCAGCTACTTTGTTACTGCTATGAGGGTAACCTGCTGGCGTTATCACAGGCATTGGAACGCCTATCATTACTCTATCCGGACGGTAAATTAACCCTGCCCAAAGTAGAGCAAGCCGTCAACGATGCCGCACATTTCACCCCTTACCACTGGCTTGATGCTTTGCTGGCGGGGAAAAGCAAACGTGCCTGGCATATCCTGCAACAATTACGGCAAGAAGACAGTGAGCCGGTTATTTTGCTACGCACGCTCCAGCGCGAGCTATTACAACTGCTAACACTAAAGCGCCGCATGGAGCAGGTGCCACTGCGAACATTATTCGATCAATTTAAAGTGTGGCAAAATCGTCGTCCGATGATGACTCAAGCGTTACAACGTCTTTCTATGCCACAACTGCAACAGGCCGTGCGTTTATTGTCACAGATGGAAGTTCGCCTGAAGCAGGATTACGGTCAGTCAATCTGGCCGGAGTTAGAAACACTATCTATGCTGATGTGTGGAAAAATTTTACCTGAGAGTTTTTTTGATGCCCAATAAATCCCCGACTCGCACCCTCTATGCCCTGTTCGGCGGTACTTTTGATCCCATTCATTATGGCCATTTAAAGCCAGTTGAAGCATTGGCTCAACAAGCGGGTTTACAACACATTATCTTGTTACCTAACCATGTCCCACCTCATCGACCTCAACCTGAGGCCAATGCACAGCAGCGGCTAAAAATGGTCGAACTTGCCGTGGCCGGCAACCCATTGTTCAGTGTTGATTCACGAGAGTTATTGCGTGATACCCCATCATTCACCATTGATACCTTGGAATCACTTCGTAAAGAACGTGGTGCTGAACGCCCCTTAGCGTTTATTATTGGGCAAGATTCATTATTATCGCTGCATAAGTGGCATCGCTGGCAATCATTGTTAGATGTGTGTCATTTGTTAGTGTGCGCTCGCCCAGGCTATGCGCAAACGCTGGAAACACCAGAGTTACAGCAATGGCTTGATGCTCATCGCGTTGTTGATCCACAGGCGCTGAGCCTGCGGCCGCATGGTGCAATCTATCTGGCAGATACGCCTTTACTGGACATTTCTGCCACAGATATTCGCCATCGGCGTCATAACGGCGAAAGTTGCGATGATCTGCTGCCACGTGCTGTACAGCGATATATTGAGTTACAAGGTTTATATCGTGGCTGAGGGTTTATATCGCGATGCATTGACCCATGTTATACTCCGCCGCTAAATTTCAGGTATTCGCTGAAAACCCCTGTGAATTAGCATAAACAGCTGGCTTTCAGCGGCATCCTGCCGATAAATACATCATAACCGTTCGCTACCGGTAACTGTCCACGGGGTATCCTGTGAAGCAGTACCTGAGAACGTTATAGACAGAAATCACCCGAGGGGGAACCTTTGCAAGGTAAAGCGCTCCAAGAATTTGTTATCGACAAGCTCGATGATTTGAAAGGCCAGGACATTATTACTCTGGATGTTCAGGGTAAGTCCAGCATCACTGATTACATGATTATTTGTACCGGTACCTCCACTCGCCATGTGATGGCGTTGGCTGATAACCTGGTTCAAGAGTCCCGCGCGGCAGGCATGATACCTTTTGGTATCGAAGGTCAGGGTGTCTCTGACTGGGTCGTGGTCGATTTAGGCGAAGTGATTGTGCATGTGATGCAAGAAGAAAGCCGCCGTATGTATGAACTGGAAAAACTCTGGAGCTAAGCGGTGAAACTGCAACTGGTAGCCGTCGGCACTAAAATGCCAGACTGGGTGCAGACAGGTTTTATCGATTACCTGCGCCGCTTTCCCAAAGATATGCCCTTCGAGCTGGTAGAGATACCAGCAGGTAAACGGGGCAAAAATGCGGATATCAAACGCATTTTGGAAAAAGAAGGCGAGCTGATGCTGGCGGCGGTTGGCAAAAACAACCGCATTGTCACGCTGGATATCCCAGGTACTCCCTGGGAGACCCCGCAGTTAGCTCAGCAATTAGAACGCTGGAAGCAGGATGGCCGTGATGTCAGTCTGCTGATTGGCGGGCCTGAGGGGTTAGCCCCGGCCTGTAAAGCCGCCGCAGAGCAGAGCTGGTCGCTCTCTCCGTTGACGCTACCTCATCCTTTAGTGCGCGTTTTAGTGGCGGAGAGCCTCTATCGTGCCTGGAGTATTACGACCAATCACCCTTATCATCGGGAATAAGCGGGCGATGAACCTGAGTAAAGTGATGGCTCTGAGTAAGATGCTGATTTTGGGCAAAATGAAATAGCAGTGGGATGAAAAAAGAACCTAATCCTTTTCGCGACTATTCGGCTGAGTCAGCCTTGTTTGTCCGCCGTGCCCTTGTGGCTTTCCTCGGTATCCTGCTGCTAAGCGGGATATTGGTCGCAAACATGTACAATTTGCAGATAGTCCGTTTTGAAGACTATCGCACCCGTTCCAATGAAAACCGGATTAAGCTGGTTCCTATCGCCCCTAGCCGCGGTATGATATTTGACCGTAACGGCACTCCGCTGGCAATGAACCGGACGATTTATCAGTTAGAACTGATGCCGGAAAAAATAGAAGACCTCCCCGCGACCCTCAATGCACTACGCCCGATAGTGGATCTGACAGATGAGGATATCGCCAACTTTGAAAAAGAGCGTAAGCGCTCACGTCGCTTTACTTCTATTGCGGTTAAAACGCCGCTTACCGAAGTGCAGGTCGCTCGTTTCGCGGTTAACCAGTTCCGCTTCCCTGGCATTGAGGTCAAAGGCTACCAACGCCGCTTCTACCCTTATGGCTCAGCACTGACTCATGTTATCGGCTACGTTTCCAAGATTAACGACAAAGACGTTGAGCGGCTGGATAAAGAAGGCATTCTGGCGAACTATGCCGCCACCCACGATATCGGCAAACTGGGTATTGAGCGCTATTATGAATCCGTATTACACGGCAAAACCGGTTATGAAGAAGTTGAAGTCAATAACCGTGGCCGGGTGATCCGCCAATTACATGAGCAACCACCGCAAGCCGGTAAAGACATTTATCTGACTCTCGATTTGCACCTGCAAACCTATATTGAGCAGTTGTTAAGTGGTAGCCGTGCGGCAGTAGTGGTAACGGATCCGCGCACCGGTGGCATATTGGCCTTAGTGTCAAACCCAAGCTATGACCCGAACTTGTTTGTCGATGGTATCTCTAATAAAGATTATCAAGGGTTATTGAACGACCCGAACCGCCCATTGATCAACCGCGCCACTCAAGGGGTTTACCCGCCCGCCTCGACGGTAAAACCCTATATTGCAGTTTCGGCTCTCAGCGCCGGTGTTATTACCAAAAACACCAGCCTGTTTGATCCCGGTTGGTGGCAGTTGCCCGGTTCGGAAAAACGTTTTCGCGACTGGAAGAAATGGGGTCATGGCCGGCTGAATGTCACCAAAGCGTTGGAAGAATCGGCCGATACCTTCTTCTATCAGGTGGCTTATGACATGGGGATTGATCGTTTATCCTCATGGATGAGCAAATTCGGTTACGGTGAATACACCGGCATCGACTTATCTGAAGAGCGGGCTGGCCTGATGCCGACCCGTGAATGGAAACAAAAACGCCATAAAAAACCTTGGTATCAAGGGGATACCATCCCCGTAGGTATCGGTCAGGGCTATTGGACTGCCACACCTATTCAGATGGCAAAAGCCCTGATGACCCTGATCAATGATGGTGCAGTTAAAACACCTCATTTGCTGCAAAGCACTCGGATTGATGGCGTTTTAGTGCCTTATAAGCAGGAAGACAGTACTCAGATTGGCGATATTCATTCTGGTTACTGGGAAATTGCCAAAGATGGCATGTATGGCGTGGCCAACCGCCCGAACGGAACGGGGCGTAAGTTCTTTGAAGGTACGCCATATAAGGCAGCAGCCAAATCCGGTACCGCGCAGGTTTATAGCTATGAAACCTATAATGCCCACAAAGTGGCCGAACACTTACGTGACCACAAGTTAATGGTTGCGTTTGCCCCCTACGAGAATCCGACGGTATCTGTCGCTATGATTTTAGAAAATGGCGGTGCCGGGCCTGCTGTGGGGACGATTACCCGTCAAATTCTCGACCATATCTTATTGGGCGATAACAACACTGAACTACCGGATGCAGCTCCTCTGCCTCCGGGCGTTGAAGCAGACTAGCTAAAGCAGATTAGTTGCAGCGGATTAAGGTAACTCATGACTGATAATCAACAAAAAGGCTCTTTGTGGTACAAAATGCACATTGACCTGCCGTTTCTGCTTTGCGTACTGGCGCTATTGGCTTATAGCGCCTTCGTGATGTGGAGCGCCAGCGGGCAAGACATGGGTATGATGGAACGCAAGGTCGGTCAAATTGCAATGGGCCTGGTTGTGATGCTGGTCATGGCGCAGATCCCGCCTCGCGTCTATGAAAGCTGGGCACCTTATCTCTATTTTGTCTGTGTCATTTTACTGGTCTTGGTTGATGCATTTGGTCAAATCAGTAAAGGTGCGCAGCGCTGGCTGGATTTAGGCTTTATTCGTTTCCAACCCTCTGAAATTGCGAAAATTGCGGTTCCCTTAATGGTCGCACGCTTTATGAACCGCGACGTCTGCCCCCCGTCATTGAAAAATACCGGTATCGCGCTGATTTTAATCTTTATGCCAACTTTATTGGTAGCCGCACAACCCGATCTGGGCACCTCTATCCTGATAGCAGCATCCGGATTATTTGTTCTGTTCCTTTCCGGTATGAGCTGGCGTTTGATTGCCATTGCAGCCATTTTGGTTGCGGCATTTATTCCTATTCTCTGGTTCTTCCTGATGCATGGCTATCAGCGAGATCGCGTGATGATGCTGCTAGACCCAGAAAGCGATCCGCTCGGTGCGGGTTATCATATTATTCAGTCAAAAATTGCTATTGGTTCCGGTGGGTTATCAGGTAAAGGCTGGCTGCACGGAACTCAATCACAGCTGGAATTCCTACCAGAACGCCATACAGACTTTATCTTTGCCGTACTGGCAGAAGAGTTAGGTTTAATCGGTGTGCTGGTATTATTAGCTCTCTATCTGTGCCTGATTATGCGGGGTTTGGTGATTGCAGCTCATGCACAAACCACCTTCGGCCGAGTCATGGTTGGCGGGCTAATGCTGATACTCTTTGTATATGTGTTTGTTAACATAGGTATGGTAAGTGGAATTTTACCTGTGGTTGGCGTACCTTTGCCTTTGGTCAGCTACGGAGGCTCGGCGCTGATAGTGCTGATGGCCGGGTTTGGTATCGTGATGTCGATACATACTCATCGAAAAATGTTATCTAAGAATTTATAGAGGTGAGCAATGCGTAAGGAATGGCTTTGGATCGGCATCGCAGGTGTATTGCTATCAGCATGTACCAGTCAACCTCCTGCCCCCCAGCAACAAATGCAGCAGACATACAATGGCCCGGTGGTAGAAATAGGCGGTGCAGAGCCACGCTATGAACCTTTCAATCCTAATTTTAATCAGGATTATAAAGTGAATGGCCAGTCTTACAGCATCGTTAAAGACCCACAAAACTTCAGTCAAGTGGGTCTGGCGGCATGGTACGGTGAAGAGGCTAATGGCAACTCTACAGCAACGGGCGAAATCTTTGATCCTAATGCATTGACGGCAGCCCACCCTACGCTGCCCATCCCAAGCTATGTGCGAGTCACTAACATTAGCAATGGTCGCCAGATTGTGGTGCGCGTCAATGACCGCGGCCCTTATACCCCTGGCCGGGTGATTGATTTATCCAAAGCTGCCGCTGACCGCCTAAATATTTCGAATAATACCAAGGTGAAGATTGATTTTATCAATGTAGCACCTGATGGCTCATTATCTGGCCCCGGAATGGTTGGTACCACCATCGCGAAGCAAAGCTATGCATTACCCAGCCGACCAGACCTCACTTCCAGCGGTATGGGTACCCCGATTCAACAGGATGCTCCGGCAGTAAGTGCGCCTGTACGCCCTATCGATAATAGTCATTTGTCCGGTGCCGATGCGACCCAGCCGGTTGCGCCACAAAGCAGTGGCTTCCTGCGCGCATCTACCCCCGTGCCCGCAGGAGTGCTCGAAAGTTCAGAACCCGCGCTGAGTTCACAATCGGTACAGCCACCGGTAGTCACTAACCCCGGCCCAGTGACCTCGTCAGTGGCAGCAGCACCGGCCGCCGCCCCATCATCATCTGGTGGCTATGTGGTTCAAGTGGGCGCACTGAGTGATGCAAGCCGTGCCCAAACCTGGCAACAAAGTCTGAGTCAACGTTTTGGTGTACCAGGGAAAGTCGCCACCAATGGCAGTGTCCACCGTGTTCAGCTTGGGCCATTTAGTAGCCGCCAACAGGCAGTTGAACTGCAACAGCGCCTGTCGAGCGAAGCTCAACAGCAGTCATTTGTGGTTGCGGCACCTTAAATATACATAGCTTGTAGCAATTTAAGTCTAACCAAACAAAAATAACCGTAACTCCCTGTGCTAACAGAATGTTACGGTTGAATGCATAAGCGCCACATGAGTTTATAGCCAAATTAATTAGCGTTGTAGCAAGGCAGCAGCGTCAAGTCAGAAGGCTATGGTATGATGTGGCACGTTTTTTAACTTACTCCCACGGATGTTGTTGTCCTGATCATGAAATATGTAACTACTTCTCGTATTATCAAGAGCCTGGCGCTCGGCACTGTTATTGTTATGAGCGCAGCATCTGCTGCAAACGCTGATGACGTCAACTTAAAAACCATGATCCCCGGCGTACCACAGATCGACGCGGAAGCCTACGTTCTGATTGATTACAACTCCGGCAAAGTATTAGCAGAAATGAATGCCGATGCGCGCCGCAATCCTGCCAGCCTGACCAAAATGATGACCAGCTATGTCATTGGGCAAGCCATCAAAGCAGGTAAAATCGGGCCAGAAGATATGGTTACCGTGGGCAAAGATGCGTGGGCGACCGGCAATCCTGAGTTCAAGGGCTCTTCGTTGATGTTCCTGAAGCCAGGTGACCGTGTGCCAGTGTCAAAACTGACCCGTGGTATCAACCTGCAATCGGGTAACGATGCTTGCGTTGCTATGGCGGATTACGTTGCTGGCAGCCAGGACTCATTCGTAAACCTGATGAACAACTACGTTAAAGCGCTGGGCCTGCAAAATACCCAGTTCAAAACCGTTCACGGTTTAGATGCTGAAGGGCAGTACAGCTCTGCGCGCGATATGGCGTTGATTGGTCAAGCGCTGATTCGCGATGTACCAGATGAGTATGCCATCTACAAAGAGAAAGAATTCACTTTCAACAATATTCGCCAGATGAACCGTAATGGTTTGCTGTGGGATACCAGCTTAAATGTTGATGGTATTAAAACCGGCCATACCGATGCTGCTGGCTATAATCTGGTGGCATCTGCTACCGATGGTCAAATGCGTTTGATTTCAGCCGTTCTGGGTGGTCATACTTATAAAGGCCGTGAAACTGAAAGCAAAAAACTGCTGACTTGGGGCTTCCGTTTCTTTGAAACCGTAGCACCATTGAAAGTCGGTAAAGAGTTTGCTTCAGAGCCAGTTTGGTTCGGTGACAGTGACCGGGTGCAGTTGGGTGTGGATAAAGACGTCTACCTGACTATTCCACGTGGCCGAATGAAAGACTTGAAAGCCAGCTATGTTCTGAATACTCCAGAAATCCATGCACCACTGGCGAAAAACCAGGTTGTCGGGATGATTAACTTCCAGTTGGATGGTAAAACCATCGATCAACGGCCACTGGTTGTCATGAATGAAGTGAAAGAAGGCGGGATCTTCAGCCGCATGGTGGACTACATCAAACTGATGTTCCACCGCTGGTTTGGCTAATCGCTGGCCTTGAAAAGCCGAAGTCGACCCCCATATTATAAATAATGTGAAACTCCCGCTCCGGCGGGAGTTATAATTTTATAGTCGGGTACTTTTTATCCTAACAGCAGTCCGACAACAATCTGTCCGTCAAACCCCAGGAGCGCACATGAAAACTAAACTGAACGAACTGCTTGAGTTCCCTTGTCCCTTTACCTACAAGGTAATGGGCATTGCTGAACCTCAACTGGTTAACCAGGTGGTTGAAGTGGTACAGCGCCATGCTCCGGGCGATTATACCCCCGAAGTCAAACCGAGCAGTAAAGGCAACTATCACTCTGTTTCCATTACCATTACAGCGACCCATATCGATCAAGTGGAAACGCTGTATGAAGAATTAGGCAATCTTGAATTGGTCAGAATGGTGCTGTAATACCGTTCAAATACTGACCACTCACCTATGGCCCACACTGCTTACTCAGCCGTCGGGCCTTATTTTTTTACGGCCAAATAATCGCTTTCATCCGTCAAAATAGTGCCTCCACACAGCTGGACTGGTATACTGACGCCACCATTTCTGTAACCAGATGATGCCTCGCTTGCAACAACACAAGATCATTTTACGTCAGCTAGGGCTACAACCCTATGCCCCCGTATCTCAAGCCATGCATAATTTCACTGAGTTTCGCACCGATACCAGCGCAGATGAAATCTGGCTGGTTGAACATCAACACGTCTTTACTCAGGGTCAGGCAGGAAAAGCCGAACATGTTCTGATGCCCGGTGATATTCCGGTTATCCAAAGTGACCGCGGGGGCCAGGTCACTTATCATGGCCCAGGCCAACAAGTTATGTATATCATGATTGATCTCAAGCGGGCCAAATTGGGTGTGCGACAGCTAGTGACCGCCATTGAAAATACCGTGATTGAGACGCTAGCCCATTTAGGCATTGAATCACAAGCTCGCCCGGATGCCCCCGGTGTTTATGTGGGTCAACAGAAAATTTGTTCATTAGGTCTGCGCATTCGCAGGGGCTGTTCATTCCATGGTCTGGCATTAAATGTTGCAATGGATCTGGAACCCTTCCAGCGCATTAATCCCTGTGGCTACGCAGGCATGCAAATGACGCAAGTCAGCGCGCTGAAAGCGGGTACTACTATGGCCGATGTTCAACCAATATTAGTGCGCGAATTTACCCGTCAGCTAGGTTATCCCGATGCCAAGCAGCAGCCGTGGTCATTGGCTGATTATTTACCACCAGACGCTCGATAGCCCGGCAATAAGCAATGTGAAGTATGAATAACGCCCCCACAGCCACTCAATACGGCGCTATTTACAAACGCCTACAAAATTGGGGGCTGAATGGGACAGGCTAAAGATGATATAATTTTTAAACAAATTTCAAAATTTTTTTAACGACGCCATATCCCGTTGAATTTAATTAAAAATCTCAAGTTGAGAGATTCAGAACTGGAACCTGCACGATTATGAGTAAACCGATTCAGATGGAACGCGGCGTCAAATACCGCGACGCAGATAAAATGGCGCTAATCCCGATTAAAACCGTGGTTACTGAACGCCAAGAGCTGCTGCGTAAACCCGAGTGGATGAAAATCAAGCTTCCTGCTGACTCTAGCCGCATTCAGGGTATTAAAGCAGCAATGCGTAAAAATGGTCTGCACTCGGTTTGCGAAGAGGCCTCCTGCCCCAACCTGTCGGAGTGCTTTAACCACGGTACCGCGACCTTTATGATCCTCGGCGCGATTTGCACCCGCCGTTGCCCATTCTGCGACGTTGCCCACGGCCGCCCAGTGACACCGGATGCCAATGAGCCAGAAAAATTAGCTCAAACAATCAAAGATATGGGTTTGCGCTATGTGGTTATCACCTCGGTTGACCGCGATGATTTACGTGATGGCGGTGCCCAGCATTTTGCAGATTGCATCTCAGCGATTCGTGCCAAAAACCCAACCATTAAAATTGAAACATTAGTGCCAGATTTCCGTGGCCGTATGGATCGCGCGTTAGATATTTTGACTGTCACACCACCAGATGTCTTTAACCACAATCTGGAAAACGTTCCACGGGTATATCGTCAGGTTCGCCCAGGGGCTAACTATGAGTGGTCACTCAAATTATTGGAGCGCTTTAAAGAAGCTCATCCAGATATTCCTACCAAATCTGGTTTGATGGTCGGTTTGGGTGAAACTAATGCTGAAATCGTGGAAGTTATGCGTGATTTGCGCCGTCATGGAGTCACTATGCTGACGCTGGGCCAATATTTGCAACCTAGCCGTCACCATTTACCGGTACAGCGATATGTTAGCCCAGCGGAGTTTGATGAAATGAAAGCGGAAGCAATGGCGATGGGCTTTACCCATGCAGCTTGTGGCCCATTTGTGCGCTCCTCTTACCATGCTGACCTGCAAGCAAAAGGGTTGGAAGTAAAATAAGCCAAATTAGTCTGAATAGTTGTTCAGACTAATTTGATTGAAATATTTTATTACATCTTAAATAGCAGATAATCAAAAACGGATTTCCACTGGAGATCCGTTTTTTAGTTTCTCAGCCGGTTTCTATTACCTGCCGATATAATCAGTCTTTATGCTCGATAGGCGGCTTGGCTTCTGTTGCGACTTTAGTAGACTCAGCAGCCGTGTTGGCTGGAGGAGCATCGTCATTACCCATCGCCTTTTTAAAGCCTTTCAGAGCCGCGCCTAAATCCGCACCTAACGTGCGCAATTTGCTGGTACCAAACAACAACACAATCAATATGCCGACTACCAGCAATTTGGTAATACTGATACCTTCCATACACACCTTCTTGATTAGTACTGTTCATTAAATCATGCGCTATTTACGAATAAATTGCTGATTAAAACAAGAGTAATATGTAACAGATTTCGTTAGTGAACTATGATTTACTCAAGAGTCTATTCTCATTTATTTTGACTCATTCCGGATGAGACATTGCCGTTAACATCCCCCCAAAGCAGAAAGAACGAGGGAGCCGCCAATTGCCTTATTCAAGTAGAATCAATACTCGCAGATCCGGGTTAAGTTTCGCTAAAAGGACTTATTTACCCCGCGCATTTGGTTTAGGTATTGGCATGTTTTGTGTAGGCTCCGTGCTCTACACACAGAATGCTCCATTATGGCTATGGCTAATGCTGGTGCTTAATGGATTGGTATGGCCACATATTGCCTACCTACTGGCCTCACGCTCTGAACAACCGTTTGAGCAAGAAATCATAAACATGAAAATAGACTCGGCGCTGGGAGGTGTCTGGGTTGCAATAATGTCATTCAATGCTCTGCCATCAGTCGTTATTCTCTCCATGATGAGCATGAACAATATTGCTTCTGGTGGGAAAAATGTTTTTTGTAAAGGGCTGGCTTTACAGATAGCCTGTAGTTTACTGACTGCATGGATATTTAATTTGCCCTTTAAACCTGAGACCTCGCCACTTCAGGTATATGCCTGCCTACCGATGATAATTATTTACCCTTCCCTGCTTGGATTAGTCACCTATCGAACCGCAAAACGCCTGGCTGAAAATAAAGAAGAGTTATTGCGTATTAGTGTCAGGGATGGATTAACTGGGCTGTATAACCGTAGGCATTGGGAACATCAGCTACATAATCAATTTGATAGTTGCCGACGCTACCAACATGGTGCCACGCTAATTTTACTGGATATTGATAATTTTAAATCTATAAATGATACCTTTGGTCACGCCGTTGGTGATGAGGCTATTACTGTTCTTGCCGAAGAATTACTGCTGGGGTTGCGAGCCATTGATATTGTTGGCCGCTATGGTGGAGATGAGTTTGGTGCTATTTTACCCAATACAACTGCCGAACAAACGCGGGAAGTATTAATGCGAATTCAGGAAAGGTTAGCCGATTTAGTTTTTACCCAAGCACCGCCCCTGCAACTCAGAGTCAGTGCCGGTATCGCGGATTACCGTCATGACATGATTAACTATCAGCAATGGTTAAAAGCCGCCGATTCTGCACTATATTTGGCAAAAGATAATGGCCGTAACCGCATTGAGCTGGCAAGCTGAATAACGGTAAAATTCCGATATAGTGGTATCCCTAAAGAAAGGTGTTTATGTTTAATACATTGCTTGCAGTATTTATTGGTGGTGGTGTGGGCAGTGTCGCCCGTTGGCTGGTCAGTCTGAAGCTAAACAGTTTTTCCCCCAATATCCCGGTTGGAACACTTATTGTAAACCTGGTCGGTGCTTTTATTATCGGCCTGACATTAGCACTGTTCACCCGAATTGCACACATTGATCCTGTTTGGAAATTACTCATTACTACTGGCTTTTGTGGTGGGCTGACGACATTTTCAACCTTCTCCGTTGAAGTTGTCTATTTACTTCAGGATGGGAAATTAGCTTGGGCTGCGGGCACAGTTGCACTTAATCTGGCCGGTTCACTTGCCATGACAATGCTAGCTTTCATATTGGTTAATTACTTTGCTGCTCAATAATCGTGGACCAAAGAGCACCACTGTTTACTGCATCTTAATGTTTTCTTAATCTACGAACCGGATAATTATTTAGCAGAGAACAGTTAGCCAATGGGGTGACTGATGTGCTGGATAGATCCTATGTTTAGTTTACCCAAAACAGGAACTGAATGGCTGGCAGTTATTTTTTGCCTGGTTATCACCGTTGCCTTTTTAAGGGCATATCTCTTTTAGCCCACTCTCACGTCAATGCTTGTTGACACGATAAATAAAAAACCCGCCTGATAACAATGAGGCGGGTTTTAAGAGATATGGGCTACTTAGATAGCGATAACATTAGCAGCTGATGGCCCTTTGGCACCGCTCGTGATTTCAAATTCTACACGCTGGCCTTCAGCAAGAGTTTTGAAACCGTTGCTAGCGATGGCTGAGAAATGAACGAAAACGTCCTTGCTGCCATCTTCTGGGGTAATAAAACCAAAGCCTTTAGCTTCATTGAACCACTTAACGCTACCTTTAATCTTAGACATCAAACTTACCTTTACGTGAATGTTGGACACAAAATGTGTGTCAAATACAGTACAGCAATAGAACTGTTTTTTGTCCACGGCAGAGATCACAAAAAACAGAGAAAAAGTGAAAACCTCAGCTTTTATGCTCAATTTTTAGCACAGAAATCCATGTTTCGTTCTTTTACAGCTCACCCGCACTGGCCCTAAAAAAGTCCCAGACTGTATCTGAAAGCGTTTCACCTGTATTATACTTGTCCATTGGATACGCTAATACGAGATGCATGATGAACGGTAGAATAACAACTTTTTTTGAAGATAAAGGTTTTGGTTTTATCACCGATGAGAACGGAGATAACCGTTATTTTCACGTTATTAAAGTTGCTAATCCCGAGATGATTAAAAAAGGTGCGGAAGTGACTTTCGAGCCAACAACCAATACCAAAGGGTTGTCAGCATTTGCGGTGAAAGTGGCCATTGAGAGCAAATACATTTTTATTGCCAATGAAAGAATCAAACTCACCAGTATCAAATCTTTCAATACTTTTACTAAAGAAGTGCCTGCACAGGCTGAAGTTGATAAAGCCAATACCATCCTTTCAGTCAATTTGCTGATGAGTAAAATCCGGCCGCAGGAAGAAGATATTTCAGAGAAAACTGTGCCATTAAAAATGTTATCGATAACAACATTCCAAAATGTCACTTACACATTCTCAGAGCATGAAGTTGATATTGACAGTACGATTGCCAAATTGAAGAGTATTTAATCCCGATTTGATTTTACTAAAACGCCGCGATATCCCCATAAACAGCCCCAAATAGCTTTGGGGCTGTCCGGGTATTCCCGGATTTTGAAGCTGGCATCCCTGCCCGCTAGCACTAGACAATCCCTTTAGTATTCTCTGATGTTGACGGGAAAAGTAACCAAAAATCCAGTCCGTTATTTATATTAACTATTTGAACATAAACATTTTAATCAATTCAACGTCAGTACGGGCTCCCAGTTTTTTCATAGCAGACCGTTTTTGCCCACTGACTGTTTTCTCACTCTTTTTCAAAATCCTAGCGATATCACCGCCGGAAAAACCTTCATTAAATAATTTCAACACGATATTTTCATTGGGTGTCAAATACTGCCGCTCCGACGACGGTAAACTCAGAACTCTCGTAGATTTACGCTCAGATAAGTTATCTTTAAGCCCGCGAAGCTTACGTTTGAAAACAGTCGTAATTTTATTAGTAACAGTATCAACGCAATCTTCTCTGAAGATCATCGTCACATTGCCGAATCTTGGGATACCCTGTAAAAAGCTATTCAAACGAGCATCACAAATCAAAAAAACATCAGCTTCTGAAGGTGCTTTATCCAAACGCTTTAGAGCATCAAAAAAACTGAACTCATCAACCCCAATAAAAATGATATCTGCTGAATAAAATGCTTTTCGATAGAATTTGATCTCTTTTTTAAATCCTAGAGATGTAAATATCTTTTTTACGATAGCTACCATACCTAGTGTTTGATATTTATCGTTATCAACGATCATACAGCTTATCATATTGGCCACACCCGCTAGTGCTTCAGCACTCTATGAATTGTTAACTCACATCTGTTTGTGATGAAATAAAAATTATTAAATATTATGAAGATAGACCAGAAACACCTTACTTTTGAGTAAACCATAGAGGCGTCATGAGATATATAGGAAGGCAACACCGGAGGGTGTAGGAAACGTCTTTTTTTCAAAAGAATATTTCTCGTTCATTTATTTATAGTTAAATCTGTCAGGCGTGACAGCATTTAGATTGTATGTAAAAATAGAGAAAAATTAGTGGCCTAACTAGGAAGGTTCTAATGCTATACCTACGCCATATACAGCTGGATATCTCATTTAACCTTATTTCAAGCCGAACGATTATATGAGAAACGTCGGTTTACATGCGCTAAAGACATTAAGCTGCTTTTCTGCCGTTACCTTTTATTCTGCCAGCAAAACCTGTACCGAACAGTGCTTTTTAGGTGGAGAAGTAATGGGGGTTTTGTACTTTTTGTCGATCATCGCCACCCCACTGTTTTTTATGATTATCGGTTATATCGATTCGAGCGATGAGATAGATCAAGCAGATATACTCAGAAAATTAAAATCTATCATAACCATTATCATTTTCTGGAACGTGCTTTTCTACTTTATCAATGAGGATGGCTTCAAGCGAGGCTATTTCCTGCAAAGCTGGCTTTTATTCAGTATTGCTATTATTTATCTGATCAACCCGATAATCTCGAAAGTACTACAAAGTAACAGAACGGCTATCATCACTCTCTCGTGTCTGGTTATATTCTCTATTTCTATCGATTTAATCAGCGCGTTCAGTGAAAGACCATATTTAATTGATTTTCCACAATATTTTAGACTATGGACGTGGGTGTTTTATTATATGACTGGCAGGTTCCTCTGCTCAAAAATTTGCCAAAAAATAACCAAATTGCCAAGGATCCGTCTTGTCGCAAAAGTACTTCTTATCCCGACGGCAGTTTCAATGTATTACTATGAAAGCTTTATGTCGATACATGTATATAAAACAGTGAATGCAGGCTACTTCCTCGATAACTTGCATGTTTTAATTCTGAGCTTATGTTTATTTGTAATATTTGATAACTTTGACACTAAACATGAATGGATAAAGAAAACACTGGCCTATATCAGTCCATCCATGATCGGGGTGTATATCTTGCATGATGGGATTTTCTATTTTATTGCCAGCGCATATAACTTATCTGATGTCACATTGAGGTTCACATTACTGTTGTCAGTATTTGCGGCCTCAGTCCTGTTATCACGAATTCTATTACTTAATAAATACACATCACGTTTTATCTCGTTTTGATAGATATTACCCGCTTCCATACGAAGTGGTGGCGGGTCAGATATGCAGCAACAACAAAACTCGCGCAAGATAAAATATACTAGCAGAATCACCTATATCGGAGACAACAGGCGATGGGTGGTAGCAGGCGCTTCTGTCCAACACTTTTCATTATTGAATCTGAATCAAGGTCAGGGTATTGCCGAATACTGCGCCAGTATCAATATAGAGCTGGTTTTTAAATAGTGATGGTTTTACCAGCGGCGTGTGACCAAAAATAAATTTATCAGCCCCGGAGATCTCATCACTTTCTCCCTTCATAGCCGCGTTAAGGCGCTTACGATTCCATAAGACTAAATGCTCATCAACAAATTTGCCGTAAACATACTCATCTGAAGGATAATCAGCATGAGCGATAACATATTTCCCGTTGTCAGTCGTAACCTCAATTACCAGTGGTAGCTGTTCGGCCTGTTTAATCAACTGTTCAACCTGATATCTATTATTTCCTTCCAATAAGAAGAACCAGCGCCCGCCATTGGCTATCCAGGTATCAGCCTCATCACCGGCCAGTACATCAATAGCCATTTGCTCATGATTGCCACGAACAGCACGAAACCAATATGCATTAAGCAGTTCATAACATTCCGTATTCTGAGGGCCGCGATCAGCCAGATCTCCCACAGAAACAAGTAAATCAGACGAGCGATCAAAGGCAACTCGACCCAAACTATCCATCAACTTTTTATAGCAGCCATGAATATCACCAACAACAAAGATACGCCGGTATTCACCGCCATTTATTTTTTGGTACATAGTAGGCCTCACAGTCAGTGTATTGCCTACTTTAATTTTAGCTTAATTGCTCAATTTATGAGCACAAATGCGGGGTTTAGTTAAAAATAGAGGGGGAATGTGGTGAGTTTCAACACACGGCAATTTTTTGTTGATAGATGCACGTCACTCTCGTACTGCGGGAATTCTTTATAAATGCTATTTCAAAAATAGAATAAACCGCCCTCAAGCGGCTTATTCTACGTTGAAAGGACAACAAACCGCCTTAGGATCACTGAGGCCGATATATGTCTCTGTAGTGGGCTAATCTTTCCCGGAAAAAATCGAGTTCATCTGATGAAAGTTTTGCTTCAATTTCGTCAACTTTAATTTTCTTTTTTTGGTTTTCCATAAAAGCAACCGTGGATGCCACAAAATCCAGGCTGGTATGGCAATATGCCGAAACAAGTTTTTCAAGTGCTGACATGTTACCCCCCCTTTATCTGACCTAGCACACTGCAAAATTTAACACAAATAATTATATTAAAACCGAGACACAGATCAACCAAAAAGGAAATAGCCAACCGCAGGCCCCTGACGCCAGCAGTGTTATTGATTTTAAACTGAAGTCAGGTATTTTGTCGTGGGTCGATGTTTTTTAGCGGGTTTTCCGTTATGGTTTAGATAACCCAGCCAAAACTTACCATTGATAATGAGATCAGAATTGAAATGAGAAAAACAACAATGATTATGATAGCAATTGCCCTCGCGGTATTTGCTTACACGCATTTTACCGGAGCCTAACGCTATCAAACCTATGCTAAAAGTTATCGCACAAGACTTTATCAAACCAGAAAACATCAGTGATGTTATGCCGCTCTATAAAGAATTAGTGGAAAAAACAAAGCTTGAACCCCTTTGTATTTCCTATGATTTGTACATTGATGATAAAGACCCTGGTAGCTTCGTTTTTATTGAAGAGTGGCCAGACCAAGCGGCATTAGATACACATTGCGCAACAGAGCATTTCAGACGGTTGGTTCCGCAGATCAACCAATATCAGCGAAAAGAGTGCACATTCATCTTTATGCACCCTTTTGAATAGCGTTTCAAAGCAACCGGTTACAATACCTGTTGCTCTTCTTCATGATATTGATTCTGCCACATAGCTGAGTACCCACCATTGTGCAGCAATAATTCCTCATGCCGCCCGCGTTCAACTATTGCGCCCGCTTCCATCACAATAATTTCATCAGCATCAATAATGGTGGATAAACGGTGAGCAATAACCAACGTCGTGTGATCACGGCTAACTTCTCGTAAATGGGCCTGAATCTCGCGCTCAGTATGGGTATCTAATGCACTGGTTGCTTCATCAAAAACCAAAATAGCCGGATTTTTAAGAATCGTACGCGCAATCGCTACCCGCTGTTTCTCACCACCAGATAATTTAAGCCCGCGCTCCCCGACCCGCGTCTCATAGCCATCAGGTAAGCTAATAATGAAATCATGGATATGCGCGAGTTTCGCTGCTCGTTCTATCTCAGCAAAACTTGAAGAGGTTCTGCCATAAGCAATGTTATAACGCAGCGTGTCATTAAATAGCACCGTATCTTGAGGCACGATACCAATAGCCTCACGTAAACTTGCTTGAGTCACATTGCGGATGTCTTGATCATCAATATAAATCGCACCATCAGTCACATCATAAAAACGAAACAGCAAGCGAGATAGTGTCGATTTACCGGCTCCTGATGCCCCCACCACTGCCACCGTTTTACCCGCCGGAATAGTAAAACTCACCTTATTCAGAATAGGTCGGCGTGGGTCATAACCGAAACTCACAGAGTCGAAGCGCACTTCTCCTCTTGTCAGCTGCAAAGTTGGCGCATTAGGACGATCTGTAATTTCTTTTTTTACCATCAATAAATCGAGCATATTCTCCATATCAATCAGCGCCTGTCTGATCTCGGAGTAAATAAACCCAAAGAAGTTGAGTGGCTGATACAACTGAAGAAGATAAGCATTGACCAACACAAAGTCACCGATGGTCATACGACCTTGCGTAATACCTTGCGCCGCCATAGACATCATCACAACCAGCCCTACCGATATAATGGCTGTTTGCCCCAGACTTAATGCAGTAAAACTAAATTGATTTTTTATCGCTGCATATTCATACAGCTGTCTGGAGTGATTAAAACGTTCGGCCTCAAACTGTTCATTACCAAAATATTTTACAGTTTCATAATTTATCAGGCTGTCGATAGACTTGGTGTTGGCATCGGCATTAGCTTGATTCAGCTCGCGCCGAAAGCGAGTTCGCCAACTGACAGCCATCACGGTAAATAGGATGTAACAGGCAACGGTCGCCAAAATGGCGACAGCAAACCAGCCATCGAGCAGATGCCACATAATAAGAGAGACTAATGTTATCTCAAATAAAATGGGGAATATGGAGAACAAGATGCGCGAAAGTACCGTCGCAACCGCTTGTGTACCGCGCTCAATAGATAAAGATAACCCACCCGTTTGCCTGTCCAGATGAAAACGTAAGCTGAGATCATGTAATTGCTTAAATACCCGTAAACCAAGTAACCGCGTCGCATTCTGACTGACATGCACAAACATGACGTTACGCAACTCTTCAAATAGAGAAGCACTGATTCTCGCGACCCCATAAGCAATTATCAAGGTGATGGGAATAGCCATCATCTTGGCATTTTCACTGCTCAATGTGTCGATCATCGCCCTATATGCAAGAGGGACCAGAGTGGTGCTGACCTTCGAAACCACCATAAATATGACGGCAGCAATTAGGTAGTAACGCAGTTTAGGATTATTTTTAGGCCACAGGTAAGGCAGCAGGAATTTCAGTATACGGGAGCGATCCATATTTATTTATTTGTCATCTCAAGTGGGTAAGCAGTCATTATTTTTTATATTCTGCCACGTATCAGAGTCATGACCTAACAAACAAGTCAATATCAACAATCATTGAGCTAGCTCAGTTTGAGCCGCCATATACCGATGGATGCGATATGTTCGTTAATTAAATTGTGTTGCACAGTTAGTTTTCTTTCATTTTTTTTGACCAACATGAACAATTCTCTTCGATATCCAAATTATGTGATCGGAGTAACATTACTTCTATCGAAAGCAACCGGCTTTCACATCAATAAACACAAGAGAATTTATTATGAAAATGACTATCGCAGCTCTGACCTTAATTGCAGCAATTCTGGCTCCAACTGTTTCAATGGCAAATATTGGTGACCATGACAGCTATCAAGGCACCTACTCCATCAGCCAGGGCCAAAGCACTAATAACGCGGGCCAAACAGCGAAAAACTAAAAAACCAACAGCCCCACTTAATATTGAGTGGGGCTTTTAATTATCATCAATACTATTCATTATCACCAAAATCAGATACCCAATTCTTAAGTACTCGCTGTTTTATCTCCTCGGGATAGGCATAATCGAATGAGCTGATAGAACCGTGATTTTCAGGTAACAACGCATCAATCACTACGCGTTTTCCTTTACGGCTGTGGCGCTCGGCCTGCGAATAACAACTTAATAGTGGCAAAATTGCACTTTCATAGAAATAACGCCTTTTCTCAGGATGTACACGAGTCGATAATGCCCAAAGTAGCGAATGGGTATCTGTTGGATCTATATCGTCATCCAGCACCACGATTTTGGGTAATTTAATACTATTACGCGTCTGATGAATAATATCCCCAATTTTTTTAGTCAATTGTTCACTACTCAAGTCTGGATGGAGTTGGCGCCAATTGTGCTTAATAGATACGATCATTAAATGACAGGCAGAATATAGCGGCCCCCAAACAAAGGACACCGGCATATTCGCTTCCAACAACACATTCTGAATAGCTGCTGCATCGCCTATCCCCGAACATGTGTGATATTCATCAACCGGCTTACCCTCAGCAACCACAGGCCAAATGGGGTTGTCTTGCCAACTAATTGCTTCAATTGACAAGATCGGTTGTAGTGAGTTTTCATTTGGTGTGTATCCAGCAAATTCACCAAATGGCCCTTCTACACCTTCGCGAGTAATAGCAAAATAGCCTTCAATAACGACTTCGGAACTGGCTGGTACCCTCAAATGATGCGTCTCACATTTAACAACCTCGATTCCCTTACCATATAGCGCACCAATATAGTCGGCTTCGTTAACATCTCGGTCAAGCAGAGGCAACCCGGCAACATAGGGGACGATGGGTTCACATCCCTGAACCAACGCATAAGGCATCGGCTTACCTATTTTGACCCACTCCTCCCATATATCAGCAATATGCTGGCTAGGGAAAACCAATGCAATCATCTGTCGGTCATTATGATATTGCACACGTTGTATTGACCAGTTACACCATTTGCCGTCAGGTGATTCAACAATAAACACGCCCCAGGTATTAACATAACGGTTGCCGTCATATTGATGTACCTGCGGTATAGGAAAGCGAGCCAATGTTGCTTTCTCCCCATGAAGAATATTTTGCTTGCAGGCTGCTGAATTACGGTCTATTTCTTTCGGTAAATAAGGCTTTTTTTTCAAGCCATCGACCAGATACTGAACAATATCCTGCGCCGTTGCTGTTAAGGGTAATCCTAAAGACATCGCTACCCGGGAAAGTGGGTATTCAGCATTGGATGATAAGGCAGCCAGTCCGCCGACAATTGAACAACCAGGATAATCTTTTATATTGGTCATCAAAGGCACTGGGGCTTCAATTTCCGCACAGCGGCGAATAATTGCCGCAGCTTCTAAATAACTATCGACGGGACGGTTAATTACCCTCAAATCGCCCTGTTCTTGCAGCAAGCTTATTTGTTCGCGTACACTTTTTAAAAACATGATTGACTCCCACGTCAGAGATGAAGGTATTAATCCAAAATAATGTCCGGTAGTGGTAGTTCATTAGTGATAATTGCTTGTGACAGGCGAGCAATATCTTCATCTAAAGGGCGATCTTTATCGAGGAAGGGAGAGAACCGACGGACGGCGTGATAAAACGCCGCTACTTCAGGTGCAATAATCTGTAAATTATCTCTAAGCGCCAGCGCTTGAGCTGCGGTAATCAATGTCATTGAGACGACATCGCGTAGCTTTATTTCCATTTCAGCAACATCTTGTGCCGCATGCGTTCCCAAGCTAACAATATCTTGATTGTATTGCTCAGTTGGCATTGTATGTATTCCGGAAGGGGAACATTCTCGGCGGATAGCGGCAACCAAAGCAGTTTGTGAGAGCTGTATTCCTTTCATTCCCTGATATATCCCCGGTACCGGGCTAAGCGAATTAGCCAATCCATGGGAAAAACGCTCATCCATCATTAGGGCAACTATCGAATGCAGATGATTTGCGAGCAAGGCGATATCAAGCTTTAATGCATCCATTGTCCTTGCAATATAGTGGCCCATAAAATTACCACCATTTAAGACGTCACCTGTATTGGGATCGATTAAAGGATTATCATTGGCAGAATAAGCCTCACGTTCAATAATCGTTTTGGTGTAAGCCAATGACTCAGGAATAATTCCTAATATTTGTGGCACACAACGTATAGAATAAACTTCCTGAACCGTCGAATCTAATCTTGTTGCAGTGCCCTTATTAGAACAAAGATTAGGTTGTTGCTTTAATTTATGCAGCAGACTTTCCTGGCGAGTTCCTTTCAACAGTTTACGCAATGTCGCTGCAATGGCTTTTTGCCCAGGATGATTTTTTATTTCTTGAATACGGGGATCAAAATGTTCATCTGAGGCCTGTAAGGCTTCAATTGCCATAGTTATTCCAGCAATCCCAGCTTTAAGTGTTTGCTCCAACCTAACAACTGCAATAGCACTAATCCCGGTCATAATTCGAGTGCCATTGATTAATGCCAGCCCCTCTTTTGCTTGAAGGCTAATGGGATGTAATCCAGCTTTTTCGATAGCTTCTGCGGCTGTTAGTTCGCTATTGTCATACCAAACTCTTCCTTTTCCACACAGTGCCTTAGCAATATAGGTTAAAGGAATGAGATCACCACTCGCCCCGACCGAACCATAGCGGGGAACCAAAGGAATTATCCCTTTGTTAAGATGCTCTGCCAGCATTTCTACTGTTGCTGGACAAATTGAAGACCAACCACGGCATACCGCGATTAATACCAGAAATTGCGCCGCTCTTACCTGTTCAGGTGGAAGAGACGGGCCAGTGCCAGCAGAGAGGAATCGCAACAAGTTATTTTGATGTTCTGCAATGGTCTCCGCTGGGACAACCATATTCGCATTACCACCAAAACCGGTGTTTACCCCATAAATAATTTCATTTTTATCTAGTTTTTTTTCTAATAAACTGCGCCCATATTGAAGCCACTTTAATAGTTCTTTATCCAGAACAACCTCTTTTTTATTTACAGCAACATCATATATTTCATTGATAGAGACCGGCTTATCTTTTTTTATCCACACAACACTGACATCATTTAAAAATGACATATCATCCTCTGCTGATTTATAGAAATCACTTTTAATATAGATAAGGAGTAATAGATGTCAATAATTGCAATATTATTTATATTTAATTAAAACAAATATCCATTGGTTATTATTTAATAATAAATAGATTTCAATGGTTAGTTTATAATAAAAAACACATAGTAAAATGTAAGAAAAAAGGAATATTTACCAAGCATCTCCATGATATATCTATATTATTAATAACTTGAATATATATATCTTTTGTTTTTTATTTGTAAAATCATTATCCGATAAAAAGTCACCTGTAATATTTTATTGACAGCTGTACATTTCAGAACAACATGAAGCTGTAAAAAACAATATAAAACATAGTGTTGGATAATTATCATCCCATTTATGTGAATATTTAATACCTAACAGCGGCTTTCGAGCTGCATCATCTATATAAATTCAAAAGCCGCTGTTAACTGCATAATTACTCGTCGAAGTACCAATAACCCTGATTAATCAAATCCGTTAATTCAGCAACAAACGCTGGATTATGTAATGCCTCGCCCAGCTCCTTTTTACCAATCATCGTGTAACGGCACAGTGCGTCAGCGGCTTTAGGATCCACCGTTTCCAGTCGTTCACTGTTGATAAAGAAGCTGTTTCCGACTTGTAAAACCCGTAGCCCACTCAGGCGTGCCAAGACTTCACCATCCATCAGAGCATCGACAATCTCAGCTGGCTCGTAAGGTGGCTCCGCTGGAGCAATATCCAGTTCATGACGCGGTGTCGTGGCGAAGCGTCCAAACCATTGTTTAAAATCTTCCGGTTGATTAATCATATCGATCATCATCCCGCGCAAGCGGTCGAGTTCATAATCTTCAACCCGGCCCGGATGTTCCCGACAGGTTAAATCAGGATCACTGTAGTGCTCAGCGCCAAGATCATTTTCTAGCGCATAATCAGCAAAACTACTGATTAAATCCCTGCCATTTGGCCCGCGAAAGCCTACTGAGTAGTTGAATGCAGTTTCATGAGTAAACCCATCATGTGGGAAGCCAGGTGGGATATATAAAATATCGCCTGGAGCTAAATCTTCATCAATAATCGGTGTGAATGGCTCAACATGCAGCAGGGCTGGATGTGGGCAAAACTGTTTCAGTGGCAGTTTATCGCCCACGCGCCAACGGCGGCTACCCATACCCTGGATAATAAAGACATCGTACTGATCAATATGCGGGCCAACCCCACCGCCAGGAACAGAAAAAGAGATCATTAGATCGTCTAAGCGCCAGTCCGGTAATACGCGAAATGGACGAACTAACTCAGCAGATGGAGCATGCCAATGGTTAACCGCTTGGGCCAGTAGTGACCAGTTGGTTTCACCCAGATTATCAAAATGCTCAAATGGCCCGTTACTTGCCTGCCATTGGCCATTAACATGACTAACTAAACGGCTATCTACCTCAGCTTCCATTGCCAACCCAGCTAACTCATCTGGCGTAATAGGATCGACAAAGTTCGGGAAGGCATTTTTTAATACCACAGGTTGTTTTTGCCAATATTTTTCTAAGAATTCGGGCCAATTAAGATTGAGTTGATAAGTCATGCTTTCACACCAGTAAGAAGACAAACGGCGGTGATTATAATGTGGCTAACACCTGTCCTGCCTTGTCATTAGTCAATGACCTAGCTAGGTTAGGTAAAAAAATAGCGGGCAGAATAATTAATCAAAACACGGGGTTCATACCATAAATTTAATACTATTAAAAAATGCGACTGAACGTTATAAGGGAAGTTAAAGGTAATTTACTGATATGATTTTAAATATTATGAATAGTTCTCTCGGCATTGTTCGGAGGTATTTGTAGTTATATCGAAAATAGCTCACCGCCGCGACCCACTCAGATACAGGGATGATTTAAGGGTGATTGATGCTGGCGATGTACGATAAAAAAGGCCACCCTAAAGGTAGCCTTAGACGTGATGACTGAATTATTTAGCGAATTTCTCAGCTTCTTTTTGAGTCGTGATGAAGCTTTCGCCAAGGCCAATCGCAACCAAAATGCCTACGATATAACCTGCTAACTTACTGTTTAATATCTTCTTTAGCATGAAACCTCCAATTCAGAGGACTAATCATTCTATGCCCTTTGCATCACAACCAGAAGATCTAAGCAGTTATAACAACAAATTAATATTCAGGTTTGAAAGGAATACCCAGCGCCCAGCGTGAATTCCAGTGAGCTACATACTGTTGAACAACTTTGGGCATCCCGCGTATTACAATAACGTTTTCTGAATTCTCAGTTTCGGCCGAAGGTGCAAAGTTAAATGACCCCGTTTCCACCGTCTGCTTATCAACAATAATCGTTTTATCGTGCTGTATATGATAATGGCCATCAATACGTAGCTTTACACCATTATTAGCCACATACAACATAGCAGCTTTACTCGCTGTCACCTGGTTACGCCTCTTATCCACAACAACACGGACATCAACTCCCCGTTTGCAGGCAGAAACTAATGCTTTGGCAATATCAGGTGCCTGGAACGAATAGCCGATCATTTGGATAGATTTATGCGCGCTTCCAATAACTTTCAGAACTAATGCTCGAGCTGATCCTTCCGGTGAAAATCCAACTTGCACATCAGGTGCCGCAAATGAAAAAGCCGGTAGGCTAATAGTGACTACAAACATGATGTATTTGATGCAATTCATAATAGCAAATTGCCTATTTAAGTGGTTCGAATGGTTCTCGCTACAGTATTCTTGGAATCAATGTGTGTCCAGCATAGTGAAAGATGAGACTCAAGTTAAAACGTGAGTATTTATTTCACTCGCTTACCGGCGTTATTCACCACCTTCTCACTATCTTTCTTATTCAATTCAAAGTTTTTTAATTTCAGTAATATAAGTTACTGCAACTGCATCGGTAAAATGAGGCACATCTACAAACGCGTCTTTACCTATCCATGAATTTGCTGATGGTGATGCGGTACTGGCCGCCACGCTGGCGGGGTGTGGTCTATCTCAGTTACCGTTCTGGCTCGTCGGTAAAGACTTGCAAAGTGGGAGAGTTAAAGGAAGTTCTTGCCGGACATTCCGGTGGTGAAATGCCCATCAGTGCGTTATGACTGAAAAATCGTCAGTTACTGCCCAACATCCGTTATGTGGTGGATGAACTGGTCAGAGCGGCTGAAACGGGATTACTGGACTGATTTTATTGACTATCTATTTGTACTAAATGGTTCGGATAGTCTGTATAGCCATCGTAGAACGTAGCCATTTCAGACACCGTGAGTTGGGATGGCCCTTTTGTTACAGTGGCCAGCACGGTGATGGAGCTGACCACAAGAGCAACAAAAACGGGCGGTTAGATATTTTTATCAAAGAAATTATCTATCTTGCTCATTGCCTGATCGACATAACGAGGTACCCAGTAGGTTTCGATATGCGTCGCACCATCAATCAGGAACAACTCTTTATTCTGCGTACCTGTTGCTTTTTTGAACGCACTTTCGGTCATATAGCGCGAATCTGCTTTCGTACCCGCTATCATTAATAGCGGTTGATTGATGAGGTCCATGTTGCTTTGCGCATCAAAGCTCATCAAATCAAGCAAACTACTCAGGGTATAGCGGAAGGTTGAATTTGGGTGCGCGTGGGTTTTGCCGTAATACTCAAAGCCCTGGCGATAGAGATCAAATGGTAGTTTGGCAATTTGCTCATCGGTTAATTGAGCATCGCCGGTATAGGTAATTTCACCGGTGGCGACCTCTTTTGCACGCGCATCCGAGGCTTGCTTCAAGCGCTCCTGAATAGTGGAAAGTTGAGAATCCTGATACCCGTTGCGACGTACTAGTCCGGAGTCAAACATACTCAGTGTCGCCAGTGCTTTAAACCGTTTGTCGGTCTGGGCGGCTTTCAGTGAATACCCACCGCCGCCACAGATACCCAGTAGGCCAATGCGGGTGGTATCAACGCCTGGGTACTGGCTAATGTAGTCAGCCATGCCGTGAATATCTTCAATGCGATTAGCTGGTTTATCTACATTGCGCGGCATACCGCCACTGGCTCCCTGATAGGCAGCATCGGCGGTGATAGTGATGTACCCGTGTTCAGCCAAACGCTGAGCATACAATCCGGCAACCTGCTCTTTAACACCACCATTAGGATGGGCAACTACCACCGCAGGATATTTTTTTGCCGGATCATAGTTAGCGGGCGTGTAGACATTCGCAGCAATTTGAATGCCATGAAGATCATATTTCACCGGGTGAATATTAACCTTGCCCTTAACATTCTCGGTAATGGCACCGTCGTACACCAAAGTAAACGGATTCTGTTTGTAATCAGCGGCATGAACTGAAGTAATACCTGCCATTGCCGTAAGCAGCATTGCATTTAACAAGTTGAGTTTCATGGTCATCTCCCGAAATAAGTTATGGCCCAACGCATAGGGCACGTATCGTGGGTATTGCAGGTTTAGCTTAAAGAGACGGGACTGACAACATCATGACTGGCGAATGACAATTTTGTCAGTTAACCAGATGCGCGAAACTGACAGAAATGACAGGAAGTTGTCAGCAAGATGTTGGCATTAGTGGGTTAACATCAGCGTGGCCGCGTATAGCAGACAAGCAACAGAGGAGACGGTGGATGCGACTGTTATTAGTGGAAGATGAAGAAAAAACCTCGTCCTATTTAAGTCGAGCGTTAGGGGAATCGGGCTTTAGCGTGGATATATCTGCTGATGGCGCAGAGGGGCTGCATTATGCGCTGGAATATGATTACGATGCCATAATCCTTGATGTCATGTTACCCGGCATGGATGGCTATCGGGTGCTGGAGGGTATTCGCGCCAGTAAACAAACGCCGGTGTTGATGCTTTCAGCTCGAGGCTCGGTGGATGAGCGCGTCAAAGGGTTGCGTCTTGGTGCCGATGATTATCTGCCTAAACCTTTCTCACTCATTGAGTTAGTAGCCCGGATTCAAGCGCTAGTGCGTCGCCGGTCAACAGATGGCGCAGATATCACGCAAATACAGATTCATGACCTACATCTGGATCTGCTGGCTCGCCGTGTGTTTCGAGCTGGAACCCGCCAGGAACTGACCGCGAAAGAGTTTTCCTTGCTCAGTCTGTTGGCGCGTCATCAAGGGGAAATCCTGTCAAAAATGATGATCGCCGAGCAAGTCTGGGATATGAATTTCGACAGCGACGCCAACGTGGTTGAGGTTGCGATTAAACGTCTGCGCGCCAAGATTGATGCGCCATTTGAGGTCAAGTTACTGCATACCGTGCGCGGTATGGGCTATGTTCTTGAAGTCAGACCCGACACACTAAATTAAGTGAGGGAGAAACATATGTTCAGGCGTTCCATCTCCGTGCATATGGCGTTGATGTTTGCTTTATCCGCCTTACTGATTGTCTCGGCTATCGGTATTTTGCTGCGAAGTTCGCTACACGACTCATTGCAAAAGCAGATGCATAACGAGCTGCTTTTTCGCGAATCATTGATGAGCCCGTGGATCATTGCGCGTACCTCGGCGGAGGGCTGGTCAACACTGGCGAACAAATTCACCGTTTTGGCCAGTTCAGAGGGGGAACGGGTGCGCTATTGGATTGTCAGTGACAATCCCCGTTTTATCGTGGGAGGCCCGCCACCAGCTGGCGTTGACTGGTCATCGCTGCAAGAGGGATTTAACAAGATACCCGGCACGTCCGAGGGAGTTTGTTCGTTGTTTCTGCTGGTAAAAACCATTCCAGCCAATGGAGAAAGGCCGGCACTGCGCTATGTCGTGGCTATCGATTCCACACCTTACATGGGCACGCTCGATGCATTCACACGCACATTACTGATCATTACCGCGTTGGGTGTACTTATTGTTGCACTGCTAGGCTATGCCGTTTCCCGAATCGGTCTGCGCCCGGTAGGCGCACTTAGCCAGCAGGCACAACATCTGGCACCGGGAGATCACGGCCAACGACTGGATGCCAGCACATTACCACAAGAGCTTCAGCAGTTGGCGACATCATTTAATGGTGTGCTTGAGCGGCAGGAAATCGCCTGGCGGCAGCTTGAGAGCTTTAATGCCGATGTGGCCCATGAATTACGCACCCCCCTCACCAATCTGATAGGTCAAACACAACTGGGATTGTCACGTCGGCGTTCGCCGGAGGAACTTGAGGAGCTACTGGGTTCAAATCTGGAAGAACTGGAGCGGATGACGTCCATCGTTAACGATATGCTGTTCTTGTCACACGCTCACGCAGGTGATCATGCAGCCCAGTTAACACGCGTCTCACTGCGCGAAGAAACGCTTAAAACAGCGGAATATGTTGAACCCTCCTTCGCTGAGAAACAGCTTTCCCTGAAAGTCGAAGGTGACGTGATTGCCCACATTGACCGGCGTTTGTTTCACCGTTCGCTTGCCAACCTGCTGGAAAACAGCGCAAGGCATTCATCACCTGAAAGTACCATTACTGTGCAGTTAAGCAAAAATGGCAATCAGGCCAGTGTTGCAGTATCAAACCCAGGTGACCCTATTGCAGCGACAC
This sequence comes from Yersinia sp. 22-579, assembly GCF_030433455.1. Lineage (NCBI taxonomy): Bacteria > Pseudomonadati > Pseudomonadota > Gammaproteobacteria > Enterobacterales > Yersiniaceae > Yersinia > Yersinia sp. 22-579. The sequence goes on from NZ_JAUJTZ010000002.1 coordinate 126,625, forward strand.
ATTTACATCGCCTGTTCGAGCGATTTTATCGGGTAGATTCTTCACGAACCAAAAGTGACACTCACCACGGCCTGGGGTTGTCGATTGTACGCGCAGTCGCGATTATGCATCGCGGTGATGTGTTTGCCCGTAGCGAGAACGGTATCAATACTTTTGGGCTGACATTTGCACTATCTGCTGACGACGAACTATCTACCGACGGTGAGTCTTGCGCGGAACAAAGCCAGCTCTCGGCAAAAGAACCTGAAAATACATTTTCGGCGTCAACTGACAACAATGTCAGGCAACCGTCAGCCTGACGACATTTGACTCTGGTTAGAATCAAACCGACAAAGCATGAGCTTTTTTAACTAAAAGGACGCATTGCATGATCGGAAAAATCGGCTATCTCGGGCTATTAGTCCCGCTTATCACCTTCTCAACTATCACGTCGGCCCAAAGCAGCTCAGCACATATTGCTCCCGCCGGAAGCCAGAAAGCCATTTTTGGCGCAGAGGAAAACTTTACCGGCCGTGTACGTGTCGACCCCCTTTTTACTGCGGATAAAGACATGGCCATTTCCGCAGCTTACGTCACATTCGAACCAGGCGCCCGCTCTGCCTGGCACACCCACCCCGCCGGACAGCGGCTTATCGTCACTTCCGGCGTTGGCTTGACTCAGGCGGAAGGTCAGCCAGTGCAGATAATCCGACCAGGAGATGTGGTGTCGTGCCCCGCAGGGGTTAAACACTGGCATGGCGCAGCACCTGACAGCGCGATGACACATCTGGCAGTGACCGGGATCGTTGATGGAAAGAGTGTTAATTGGATGGAGAAAGTGACAGATGAACAATACCACGCAGATTAAAGTTCTCACCGCCGCGGCTTTACTGATTTTCAGCGTGAGTCTGACAGCACATGCCGTATCCGTAACAACAGGAGCATCAGAAATGAATCAGCAACAAACCATTTCCGACACGCTATCCGCGCGCCAGCAAGCTATACCTTTGATTGCGTCTTATATGGCCAGCAGCCAGATGGGAAAACTCAATGCGGCACTTAATCAGGGGCTGGATGCCGGGCTGACGGTGAATGAAGCCAAAGAGATCCTTGTTCAGCTTTATGCTTATACCGGTTTTCCTCGCAGCCTTAATGCATTGAATGAATTAATGAAGGTTGTTAATGAACGCAAGCAACGCGGCATTAACGATGCTCAAGGCAAAGAACCGGTTAGCCCGATTCCGGTCGGTGATGAACTCCGTCGTGTGGGGACGGCAAATCAGACCAAAATATCGGGCGCGCCGGTACAAGGCCCAGTTTTTGAATTTGCTCCAGTGATTAATCAATTCCTGCAAACACATTTATTTGGCGACATTTTTGCCCGTGACAATCTGGACTGGCAAAGCCGCGAGCTGGCGACGGTCGGGGCACTAGCCGCCACTCCGGGTGTGGAAGCACAATTGTTGTCACATACGCGAGCCAGTCTGCGTGTCGGGCTAACGGCAGAACAACTGCGCCAGCTTGCACAGATATTGCGTGAACAGGGTGAAGGCGATGCCGCAACCCGGGTTGAAAAGGCACTGCAACAAGCGTTGGCTACTGCAAAGTAAGCAATGACTTAATTGATGTGAGGCTGCTCGCGGCTAACTCATCAAGCTGAACAACTCAGATCATATTGAATCAAAACCGACATAGAGGAAGTCACCTTGAAGATGCTGTTAAAAACACTGGTGTTCTGCATGATGGCTGGAGGGCTGACAGCGCAATCTGTTGATGCAGAGCCTTTGGTTATTCAGGCACAAGGAAGCTTTTCTGCTGGCGGAGCAATAGCGACAGCTCCCGGAACATTTGATGCAAAAAAACCGTTGGATCCTGCTGGCCAAACTTATCACGGCGATCACGCTGCTGTTTTTTATCAAATCCCAGAGAACCCACATAAATATCCTTTAATCATGCTGCATGGCGCTGGGCAGTCTTCCCGCACCTGGGAAAGCACTCCAGATGGCCGCGAAGGGTTCCAGAATATATTCCTGCGTCGGGGGTTTTCGACCTATCTGGTTGATCAACCGCGTCGGGGTAATGCAGGACGCACGATGGTTGAAGGAACGGTCACGCCAAAACCGGATGAACAGATGTGGTTCAATCAGTTCCGTGTCGGTATTTGGCCGGACTATTTTAACGGCGTTCAGTTCTCTCACGATAAGCAGGCGCTGAATCAGTATTTCCGTCAGATGACGCCCAACACCGGGCCTTTTGATATCAACGTTATTGCCGATGCCATGTCAGCGGTGGTGGATAAAACCGGCCCGGCTATTTTATTCACCCATTCTCAAGGTGGTGGGCCGGGCTGGTACACCGCGATGAAAAACAACAAGGTGAAAGCCATCGTTGCCTTTGAACCGGGCAGTAGTTTTGTCTTCCCGGAGAATGAATTGCCAGCACCGATGCCAAGCGCGTTCGATACCCTGAAAGGCGAGCCGGTACCATTAGATCAATTTATGGCGCTCACCAAAATTCCTATTGTGATTTTTTATGGCGATAACATTCCAGATAAACCAACCGCTATGCCCGCACAGGACAGCTGGCGAGTACGTCTGGCAATGGCACGCGAATGGCGTGACGTGGTGAATAAACACGGTGGCGATGTCACGGTCATCCATTTGCCAGAGGTGGGTATTAAGGGCAACACCCACTTTCCTTTTTCTGATCTGAATAATGTCGAAATTGCCGATCAGGTCAGTCAGTTTCTGAAAGAAAAAGATTTACAGTAACGTCCAACAAAGCAGGATACATTGGCTAATTAATGAATCCTGCTCATTAAGCCTATCGAATGACGGCCTATAATCAGATGAAAAACTCTGCGGTATGCTTATCTCAAGCACAATACTCAAGGATAACGTCATGCAAACAGTAAAACTGAATAATGGGATTGATATGCCCCTGTTGGGCTTTGGGGTCTTCCAGATGACGGACGCAACAGAATGCGAGCGCGCCGTGGTCGATGCCATTGAGACAGGCTACCGCCTGATTGATACAGCGGCTTCCTACCAGAACGAAACGCAGGTAGGGAATGCAATTAGGCAAAGTGGCATCGCACGAGATGAACTGTTTATCACTACAAAATTGTGGTTGCAGGATGCGAACTATGAAGGGGCGAAAGCACAGTTTGAACGTTCACTGAATCGCCTGCAGCTGGATTATGTTGATTTGTACCTGATTCACCAGCCCTATGGCGACGTGCATGGCGCATGGCGTGCGATGGAAGAATTGCACCTGGCGGGTAAAATCCGTGCCATTGGCGTCAGCAACTTTCAACCAGATCGCCTGGCAGACCTCATGGCATTTAACAAGATAGTTCCAGCAGTAAACCAGATTGAAGTGAACCCATTCAATCAGCAACTGCATGCCGTGCCCTGGATGCAAAGCCGCGGTATTCAACCGGAAGCCTGGGCACCTTTTGCTGAAGGGAGAAACAGCCTGTTCCAACATCCGGTATTAACGGCAATCGGTGAAAAATACGGTAAAAGCGTGGGACAGGTTGTCTTGCGCTGGATCTTCCAGCGCGGCATTGTCTCGCTGGCAAAATCGGTGCGAAAAGAGCGAATGACCGAAAATATCAACGTACTGGACTTCGAGCTTAACCATGAGGAAATGCTACAGATCACTGCTCTGGATACGGCGACCAGCGCTTTCTTCTCTCACCGTGACCCTGCTATGGTGGAATGGCTAACCGGTCGTAAACTCGATGTCTGATACTGTTAGCCAGCTCGGTATAATGTCTTAAATCACAATCAGCGACGCCAGTAAGGTGTCGCTGATGTTTTATTCAGAATATGTAGGCAGCCGTTTTTTTTCACGCCATCCCATTCAACATCTTATTTATGAATAATCACTTCACAGCTTTTTAATTTCGGTGACATAAGTAACTGCCACTGCATCGACAAAATTAGGTACGTCGATAAATGCAGCTTTTCCTATCGGGGAATCAAACGCAGCTACGGCATCTTCAAGCGAGTCGAACCATAATTCTGAAAAACCATCAATGGGTGAGTCTGGATATACACGCCGGTCGATTGGATTCAGCACGTATGCACGAAGGCCGGGTAACTTAAGGGTGATAGCCGTGTGTATCTCCTTCCAGTGTTCGACAAAATCGTCAAAACTTTGATCTTTTTTCTTTGTCAGCAAACCTACGTGTTTAAAGCCTTTAACTTCGGTCATGGTTATCTCCAGTATCCAGAGTGAGCGTTGTCGCCCCAAAGCGAAACATTAATTCTGGTGCATACTATGATTGATTCCATTGAGGCGATAAATATGGTTTTGCTATCATCTTTATAGACATAAATTCTACAATCTGGTACCCCGAAGCTCGCTATCGTTATATCTTCTGATGATATCGGGCCAGCATTTCATTTCGATGAATACTTTCAACAACCTGAACAGACAAGTGGAAATATGAGAAAAACAGATCATCTCGGCGGGATTACTGCTTTTGTCACAACGGCTCAACACGGCAGTTTCACTGCGGCTGCGGAACGGCTCGGGCTAACAAAATCAGCGGTTGGAAAGAGTGTGAGTCGTCTGGAAGACCGACTGGGGCTGAAGCTTTTTCAACGGTCGACACGAAGACTGAGCCTCACGCCTGATGGTGAAAAGTTTCTTGCCAGTTGCCAGAGTGCAATAGATATTCTGGAACTTGCTGAAGCAGAATTGACCGCCCATATTACCCACCCCGCCGGGCGCTTACGGGTAGATTTACCGGCTGCATTTGGCAGACAGCGTATCTTGCCTATCCTGCTTGATATTACCCGCCAGTATCCCGAGTTAGCATTGACAGTGACATTCAGTGAGCGATTTGTTGATCCTATTGAAGAAGGTATTGATCTGGTTATACGTATCGGTGAACTGGCCGATAGCAGTGGTCTGGTTGCCCGCAGATTGACAACTCAAAAGCTGGTAATTTGCGCCTCACCGGATTACCTATTGCATAACGTAGAGCCCGTCCAACCAGAAGAGTTGAGCCAGCATAAGTGTGTGGTCGGTTTTCGACGCAACCAGCCGATATCCTGGTTACTAAAAGACAATACCGGACAAATCCACCGCTATACACCAACGCCAACACATGAATTTGCTGATGGTGATGCGATGCTGGCCGCCACGCTGGCGGGATGTGGCCTATGTCAGTTACCGCTCTGGCTAGTTGGTAAATACTTGCAAAGTGGGGGATTAAAAGAAGTTCTTATCGGGCATTCCGGTGGTGAAATGCCCATCAGCGCGTTATGGCCGAAAAATCGTCAGTTACTGCCCAAAATCCGTTATGTGGTGGATGAGTTGGTCACAGCCGCTGAAGCGGGATTACTCGACTGATTTTATTGATTATCCAATTGTGCTGAGTAGAACGGATAATCTGTATAACCAACTTCTGTGCCACCATAGAACGTAGCACGATCAGGTTCAGTTAGCGGCCAATCATTTTTCATTCTTTCCACCAAATCAGGATTGGAAATATAGGGCCGCCCGAAACCAATCAGATCAGCGCATCCATCCTGTAGGTACTTCTCTGCCAGCTGTTTATCAAACCCACCGGCAATAATCAAAATACCCTGATATACGGCTCTGAATTTTTGAATAAATCCATCAGGAATAGCTTGCTGACCCAGGGTTTGCTGATCACTGAGATGCACATACGCCAGAGAGCGAGTGTTTAGTTCATCAGCAAGTTGTAGCCATGTCTGCTCCTCACCTTCAAAAGCGTGCATATCGAAAAGACGACCGAAAGGAGCCAACCGGATGCCCGTTTTATCACTTCCGATCGCTTTTGATACAGCATCGGTCACTTCAAGAGTGAAGCGAATACGATTGCTATGGCTTTTACCACCATATTCATCATTGCGGGTATTCAGCCCACCATTAATAAACTGTTCCAACAGATAACCATTTGCAGCATGAATTTCGACGCCATCAAAACCCGCCTCGATCGCATTTTTTGCCGCTATAACATAATCATTGATAATGGCGTTGATACCATCAATCGTCAGAGCTTGTGGTGTTGAAACGGGTACCTGACCTGGGTTACCGTTTTGATCCAATGCGTAACACTGACTGTTCTCGGCTTTTACTGCGACGCTGCTGACTGGAGCAGCACCGTTATTTTGTAGACTGGTATGGGAAATGCGACCGACATGCCACAATTGCAGGAAGATTTTTCCGCCTTTTTCATGCACAGCCTGAGTCGTTAACGACCATCCCTTTACTTGCTCCTGACTGTAAATGCCAGGAGTAAAAAGGTAGCCCTGCCCCTGCACTGAAATTTGAGCGCCTTCAGTAACAATTAACCCGGCAGATGCCCGTTGTGCGTAATACTCTGCTGTCAACGCATCTGCAATATCACCTTTTCTGGCTCTTGAACGCGTCATAGGTGCCATAACGACGCGATTATTAAGAGTAATATTACCGACTTTAAGTGGTGTAAATAGCTTTTCCATTTTTACCTACCTGTATTCAGAAATTTTACCTATGTTCACTGTATGGGGTATCAATGTGAATAGCGTTTTGTTCCGAATACTTGTTCCATAAATTCTACAATACTTTTAGAGTGATAAAGTTAGGTAAATCAACGGATATAGCTAAAGCGAATAGTATGTAAAATGAGTTAGAGGCAATATTGGCGGTCTCTTATACCCCGAATCAAACGGTGATCAAACCATACATTAAACTGGCTATTACTTGTGAGTTTATCAAAATCAATACAGTCGCCATTAATAGTATTAACTTAAATAATGATTTCTCCGGTAACGGCTAATATCGGATTCCATTTGTGGTGCTAATTTTTTAGCCCCTCTTCTGAGGCACATTTATTTTCCTCGCTCAGTTTTCTATATACCCCCAATAATTACCTCAAATTATTTTGGGTCTCTCAGCGCAACTAAAAAACATACAAATCACCGGGCCCTATGCCATTTTCTCAGCCAGGCATCCGTTATCAGCACTTCAGGAGATAGGGGGGGAATATAGAAATGGTGCGTCGGCATGCCCACTTGCCGCCAAATCATTTAACTGAGCATGCACGTAAAATTGATGAGTAATGGGGGGTAATGTCACCAATCTGGCACTTTTAAAAAAGGTTGCTAATTAGGGGGTAAACAGATGGTAACTCATTGATTTTAATGGTCCCTACAGGAGCCAAATTAAACCATCAACACACTGTTAAATAAATATATTTACTAGGTTCAATTTTCAAGATACCCCCAATGATACCCCCAAATAATTTTCCTTCCCCAAGCCTATACAAATAAATTACCAAGAATAGTGAAAGACGGTATTTGCTATAAGAATAATTTCATATCATCGCACTTCACTTTGATGGTTGTTATTTAACCACCAATTTAACAGTTGATTATGGATTCATAATCGCAAATAAAATTTCTCTATATATAACCAGAAAGTGGTCGGTTCGGTAGGTTCAGTCGGTTCACGGACTTATTTATTTGATATATAAGATAAATTAATTTTAAATTGAACCGACCCACGGTAGGTTCATCTATCAAGGAAGTCGGTTCAGTATCCATCTTCATATGTAGAAATCGCTGGAGAGGATAAAAATATTATTATAAAACATAATGTTATCAACTTACTTTGTAAATTTCATGCTATGGCGCTAACTAAAGGTTTTCATTTCATAATAGGCTGGGCAATTAAGCGCATTGATGTAGGTACTAACTCATAGGATCAGTGTTGAATCGTCTGTATAGGTCAAAGCACTGATGAGCTGTTCTGAGCTGATACTTTTCAGTAACGGGAAATTTATCAGCTTAAAACCGTTACTGAAGTAGATATCACACGTCTTGTTCTCAGTATCGAGCACTATTTCTTTAAACGTTTTAAAAATAAACCGTCTGCATTTCTCCCGGTCCTCTTTTAAGGTTAAATCCAACGTTGTTACATCCTCACTAACGGCCAGCCTCTGCTTATTGTTAACTGCACGGATCATGGATTCATTACTTTTGAATTCTTTATGCAGTGCCTTTATCTTTTCAGCCAGAGCAGCCACTTCAGGTGCTATTTGTAATGCCTCAATCAGCCTATCAATACTTTTAAGAACCTCAATATTTCTGTCCTGGAGCGAACGGGTCGATTCTCTACTGGTTGAATTAGTTTGGAATTTGTCAGCATGGATAACAACTGTAGTTATCAGGTTTACATCTGCAATATCACGCCTAATAGATGGAGTATTACAGCGATGTAACCGGCGCATAGGGCATACGTAATATCCCATCCCTTTGCCATCTATAGAATTGAGAATGATACTGTGACCGCATGCTTTACACTTCATCACCGAACGGAAGAGATTAATTAGATAGGGATTATCAGTGTGCTTGTCTTTGCCAAAGGGTGGTTTTCTGAACTCTCTGACGGCGTAGAAAGTTTTATCGGAAATAACTCGGGGAAAATAGCCCGCTATTTCTTGTATTCCATTGGCTATCGTACGGTATGACGGGGCATTTATTCCAATAAGCGCTTTATTTACCAATAGTTTTTCAATTGTTGAAGGGTTCCAGACGCCAATTTCTCCTGTTAGAGTTATCACCTTTTTATCATTCAGGACTTTAACTATTCCATTGAGGGATTGCCCTTTTAATCGTAGCCGAAATATCTCTTTAATCGTCCTAGCATGTTCAGGTATCAGTTCGAAACTATCTCCGCTTTGGCTCACCTTCAACCAACGCGGGCAACTTCTGGTAATTATTTTGCCCGAGGCCTCTGCTTCTTCCCTTTTCTTCTTCCATGCAGACTTCATCCGACGTGATTTGATTTCACTTTCTTCATTAGCCCGCTGCGCAATTAGAATGGCTTTTATCAGTGAGTAAGGATCATCCAAAGAATCTTTAGTGTAATGAGTATGGTCGCTAAGCGTAACAACATCGATACCAGCCTTTAATATGCTTTTAAGTCGTTCCGTTGCTTCACCTATTTTTTCACGAGACAGTCGGTCTAGGCTTTCTACCAATAGAACCGTGCCATATTCAATATAACCGCCCTCTACAGCCACCATGAAATCTGAGAATGCCCCTCTAGTGGCATGTGTTCCATGGTAGGCACTGATCCCCAAATCTTTATACGTCAAGTCGTCCAACATGTAATCGGGGTTAGCATCAAGCCATTCCGTCACTAGCCTGTGCTGCCTTTTTAAAGAATCCCCGTACTGTTGAACAGACGAAGAGAACCGGAGGTATGCGATTGCTTTTTTCATAGATATAACCAACGTAATAATGAAGACAGATACTGGCATACCGAAATTTAGCAGAAAGTGAACCCTGTCAAATCTTCTTCATGACGAAAAATTCAGCATTATTGATTTAAAAATAAGGTGATGAAGAGATTTTGAAGGATACGTGGGAAAGTGCGGATGATTGGTTTCAGGCTTAATATCTCTAAAGGGGATGATCCACAACCGTTGGATCTCGTCCAGTTTTTGCGTAAAATCGAAAACCTAAAATGAGCGCCTCAGGAGAGGTCATGTCTAATTTTGCTATTGATAAATTGATGTATTTTAGTCATGTGTCCAAGGCGTTACGATTCATAGCGGATAAAAGCCCATTCTCCAAAAAAGATAGGAACCTCTTCCTTACGCATGAGGCATCACGACTTTTATCGGAAAACAATTTTATAGGGGCAGAACTACAGTACCAAGAGGCATTAAGAATTTATAAGTGGTCACTAGATCCTTACATTGGACTTTCTATTTGCCTGATTGCACGGGAAGATATAATTTCAGCAGAAAGAATTCTTAATCAAGGGTTAAAATATTGCGGCAGTCACGAAGCAATATTCAATCTAAAGACAAGATGCTTAATAAATTCAAGGAGTACCAATAAGGCCTTGAAGTCATGGTTGAGTTGGCGATCCATTCAAAATAAATCAAGTACACATGATTACTACTCCATGGCCGCAGAAATACTGGTCTCTTCATTGAAAATAATGGGGAATGAAAACACTAACCACTTAATTATTGAAGATCTAATATATCAAAGCGATACATCACTTACAGAAAGACATCATCCATCTTTATGCTATATTTTGTTTCATTATCATGAGCATGACAGAAAGCTATTCTCAACAATATTGATGGCAGTAAATGAGTACATTGATTTAAATGGCATTAACTATAATAAGGCAACACTTTGCACATATACATTAGTATTGTCATTCAATATGGTTAATGATGATGAACGCAGAAAAATACTTGAAGATAATTTGTTTCGATTCTCTGTTAGTTCGCATCTCCCATTCGTTCTTATGGGAACAGCTAATTGCAGCATATGGCATGACGCTTTGAAAGCTAATAAAAAAAGCATTCATATTGTTCAGGGTATTTTAAAAAATATCGAGTATCATAATTTCAACAATGAGGGAATATTTAATTTCATCCTCATATCTGATGTATGTAAGAGCATTACTAAATATCGTGTTTTATCGGAAATATATAACTCACAAATAACCATTGACGATAGTAAATATGGTGAAGCTTTATCTTTTATAAAGAACGGTATTTCTGGAACACCAGTTTCAATCAACGCAGAAAAAAAACGACTGCGAATTGCAGTGTGCGTTTCAGGACAAATGAGGGGCTGGAGAAGATCATTTAGCAGCTGGGACAAGATTGGTCTTAATAATCATGACGTGACCTATTTTGTGCATACGTGGAAAGCTGAGGGTGGTAGTTCGCCAGTACCCCCTAATAACACGAGGCATTTACCAACTAATTTGATAGGCGCATTCTCTGATGCATGGAACATCCTGGGAGAGGGGAAAATGAGACAACGTTATAAAAATTTCTTCTCGTTATGGGGTTCCTCTTCAGGAGAAATAAACGCAAGAGATATCGCTGATGTATACGCTAGTGCTGAATGTCATATTGATGACGACACATGTGAACCATTCAATACGATGAATAACCCGCAAAAAATGTATTACAAAATATACAAATGCAACGACATGGCAATGAAGAGTGAATCAGAGTTTGATCTTGTAGTTAGGATTCGACCTGATATAGAGTTTACACAGTCGATAAATATCGATTGGCTGGATATATATCATAAAGCATCCACACAACGCATTATCTATGCTGAAACCTCTAACTCAGATAGCCCAACATATATGTTTCCAAACATAGGTTATGCTATGTCTGATTATTTTGCTGTATCAACTCCATCTAATATGATTTCCTATTCTCAGGCCTACCCTATGGGGTTGGGTGACAAAATAAATGGGAATAATGTTCCTGATGTTTTCCCGTCTGGTTTTGAGGCGCACAGAAATGTCGCTTATTCAACACTATTCAACTCAGTAAGCATTGAAGGAATTAGCCTCCCTCATAGATTCATTCCTGCATTTTCACCCAGTGTTGACGCTATTTATAATGCATTAACTATGGATTGCATAAATAGAAATGATGAAATAGATAAGATGCTATTGCAAGCATTGCGTTAGAAAATGGAGGGGGCACCTCCATTCACACCGGAACTTACTCCCCCTTTCCTTGCCCCTTTTAAACCCTCTCAATATTCTGATAAGAAATATGAGAACTGCTTAAATGTAGCCGACAAGAAAAAATTAATGGGCTAGTTAACTACTTAGGGTCTGGCAATGAAACGCCAATGGATATCGGCATTGATTCGTAAAAAACTTTATATAATTGACTTGAAAAATCGACCTCAACAAGTATTTCATCCTCCTGAAGTCCATAATACATTATCGTGATTTCGCCATTTTTTCCAAGCTTCGCATAATATTTATCCATTAGAATTCATACCCCATAGCAGTGATTCCGTAGGCGGTATTAGCTCCCTGTATCCGCCAGTATATTTGACGTGAATTATCAACTACAGGCATCTCCATGTAACTTGTTGTGCTCAGTGTGCCGCCCGTTAACGATGCACCCAGAGATATTTGTTTGGCACCTACTAGAACTGCATTCGCGGAGATTTCAAGAATACCTGTGGTGTCTGGAGATACAATACCAACAGTTACTGCCATTCTGATTAAAGTTGTGTTCAAAGGAACGGCACTGACCGTGAGTGCAGCAAGAGATGATGGAGTACTGCTGCCGGATAGTATGCTAGCACCGATAATGGATACTTTGCGCCCCTGCTGAATCACTGGAGCAAGTTGGGATGCGCTGGTAGGTAAAACACTAACAAGCGCTGATGCCGTATAACCCGCTGGCATATTACTGCCGCCGTACACCTCCGGAGCAACAACTGATGAAGCATTCACAGCAAGCAATGCTGATATCTGCGTTGTCGGGTTATAAATTGCGTATAACGCAACAAAGCCGTTCGCTGGCACAGTACCCGTATCCATCCCGCCCGCACCAGTAGTGGCCAGGTTAATGGTTTTGCTGAAGTTCGATAGTTTGTACTGAAGCCCACCCAAAGCAGTTTGCACGATCAGTTCATCTGCAGTAAAAGTGGCCGTTGATGATGCAGCAGTGACACTCATTTTCGCATTACGCGAAGTGCCTATAACGCCAGTTAGTTGAGACAAGTGAGCAGCATCACTCAAACCTAAATTTGTCAGGGCCGCCGAGACAGCAGCTGCTCCAGCCGCTTTAATTTCAGCCAGATTACTCGCGACTTTAAGGTATTTGGTGTTCGTTTCACTACCAATAAGCAGCTTTATTGCGGCCAGCACCTGAGCACGATCTGTTTTCTTTAACGTAATGCCCGCCGCCTCAACAACTACCGCCAGTTCTTCCTGCACGGCATCAAAGTAATCATCATCCAAAGCCGTGGCCGGTACGCCAGTCTGTGGGTTACCACGGGTAAAGCCGTTCTTGCCCGCGCCAAATTTATCAACCTGGGCGGTTGGGGTATCAATACGATGCATAAAGGGTTACTCCGGGTATAAGAAAGTCACATAGGTATGCGAAGGACAAAGTTTGTTGATGACGCATTCGGCGGTGGTGTCGCCCCATGTTCTCAGGCTATCGGTGCAAACAGAGGCGCAGATCATGTCGGTTATCTGGGTGACATTTGGCATGTTGACCTGCCACCAGTAGCGCCACTCTTCTGCATAAAGCGAATCAATGCAGGTCGAGGTGCAGCGAAAAACATCATTTTCAAACTGGGTGATAGTGGCATCCGGATAGCCCAACGCCGCCAGTTGTGCCAGATAGAACGCCTTGTTAATCCCGCCAGTGACATTAATTTTTGCATCCAGCCGCTGTTGCCGCTGGGCCAATGTCTGCACCCCGGGCGGTGCGCATGAATCCGGCAGGCCGGTTAGCTGTTCATAGCGATCAATCAACTCGGTGGTGGTGCGCGGATCACCCTCCAGCATCAGACTATCGCCGCGCTGATGGGCGCGGGAGTAGGACGGTGCCAATCCCAGCAGTAGGGGAGCATCCCCCTCCCATGCCGGGCCGCGCGGCAGCAGGTTTGTTAATAACTGGCTATAGCTGTCGGTTAAGTCCACGTTAGCTCTCCCACAATCGGCAATTCTGTGGCAGCCAGCGGGATATCATCGGTCGGGCTGACCAGAACGTGCTTATATTCGCCAGTGGCAATACTTATCGCCTCGCTGATACGCGAGTGATCCAGTGTTCCACCTGGCACCCCATCACGCAGAAACATAGCGCGTAACTCAGCAATGACCGCATAGCGCACTTCGGGTGTGTCAGGGGTGAGGCGAATATGGAACGGCACCACTTTTGCTACTGGCGCAAGGATATAGAGGCTGGCCCCTGCCACCGGAGCCAGCGGCAGAATGTGATCACGCACCGCGCTGACCACCGCATTATCCGGAATAGGGTTTTCAAGATTGCTGTTGGCCACCATCACACCGACCGTACCAGTTCCCATCCAGTGGCGATAAGTCCAGGCACGCGTGACGCCGGACACCTCTTTAGCCCAGATAATGTAATCACCATCAGCGCCACCCTGTGGGGTGTAATACCAGCGTTCGATGATCCGCGCTCGCCACTCGTCCACTGGCTCCACATCGGTACCGCCTTCGATGCTGTCAGCGGCGGCAGATGATGGCAGGCCGTTAATCGGTTGGGTCAGCACCATACTGATACCATCGTCAGTATTGCCTGCAGTGCCAGCCACCGAGCAAATCACCGGTACCCGCAGAACTCCCGCAATAGAGGTCGCCGCCGCCGTGGTGGTGTACTCCTGCAAATCATCACGTTGAATCACTCTGCCGGCAGGCACTTCAATACTGTTGGTGACCCCCTCCCAGCGCACAAAACCGGTCGCCGTTGCGGGTTCCTTGCGGGGGCAGCGTTTCATATTGCCGTGACGCGCTAACCAATCCTCATCGCACTGATCCGGTAACAGGTTGCGGGCCAGATAATCGATATAGCCATAAACCGTATGTACTGCCGCCGCATGCACCCGGCTGTATACCTCGATGTCGGTACGGCGCAATACGGCATCAGTTTGGAAGCGAGAATTCAGGTCACTGCGGATTTGGGTAATCAGTTGGGGAAGTGTCGGGCGGTTAAATCCGCTGTCAGCCATTGAGGGCACTCCATAAATCATCAAAGGTGATTAGCTGAGAATTGCCATCGTTGCGATACAGTGTTATCTCGGCGGTCAGTATCTCGGTCCCGTGCCGCTGCACATTGATGGCTATTCGTGAAACTATGCCGTCGTCTTTTAGCCAGGCTAGCGCCTGTTCTAAGTAGCCTCTGGCCAGTTCGACGGTGTTTTTGGTCAGTGTGGTGCGCTGAAGCAAGTACAAGCGGGAACCAATACGGTCATTTTGTATGGTGGGATAGCTGTCCCCCCACCACCCCATCGGCTGTTCTGAATCATCATCCGGATCAGCACGGCGCCAGGTGAAAAGAGAAATAATCACTGCGCGAGTTAAGTTATCAGTGGGCGTGGAGGCCGATTGTTGTTGACCATTCACCATCAGGATCATGAGTTACTCCATCTTCTGGTTAGGCTTGTCAGTATTCGGTTCACCATGTGGGTGAGTATGCGAATTGAACTGGCCGCGCATCGCCGCCATAGTTCCGGTTTTATCTTTAACATCAGCCGCAAACTCGACATTGCCCTGAGCTTTGATCTGACCGCTGGCTTCAATTAGTGGCGTGTTGAATACTGCTTTTTCTTCAGCGTTAACAATAAACTGCTTAGTGTTCACCTCGATTTTGTTACCGCGCTTGAGGATAATGCTGTCCCCTTCGTCGCTGTAAATCGCCACCTCACCAGACTTAAGCCCCTTGATTCGATAGCGACGATCAGCCACCACTAACACCACCCCGTGCGAGCGGTCGCCATCGGGGAAAGCGGCGAACGCCTCCGCGCCTGTGTGGGCGGCGCTGGTAAAGCCATAAGGTTCCAGATGTTCGATGTTGTCTTTCAACTCATCCGCAATCATCTGAATTTGCAGCATCTGGTTTTTACTGCTGGAATCCAGGCGGCGAACCACCGCCCGAACCAGCATATTGGATAGCCCGCGCTGTATCCCATCCAACAATCGACTCATTAGAATTCGTCCTCTTCGGCTTTTTTGCGGCGCTGTTTGTTCGGATTGGGAGGCTTTGGTAGGTAGGCATCAGCGGGGCCGATCCGTAACTGGGTGATGGTTCCCTGCTCGTTTTTGCTGTAGGTCACCTCCGCGATTAGCATTTCGCGGTTGTTAAAGCCCAGCACCGGATCGAACACCGTGACCAGTTGATTGGGCGACCACAAATCGCCGTTCCCCTGCCGCCAGCCCTGTACCGTATAGGTCACTTCATCGGTACGCGCTGCCCGCCGTAGCATCTCAAACTGGCTGCGCTCAATCACCGATCCCCCCGTGGCATTGCCGCTCTGCTTAATCACCATAGGTCGATAACGGCTGACGCCGCCGTCAACGGTTTTAGCCCGGATGGCATTGGTGGTGGCTGCGCCAAAATCGTCGTCATTGCCCGACCGCTGGCCCGCTACCACGTATTCAGAAAAGCGGTCTTTGATGCTCTGTTCGGTGTCACAGGAAATGATATTTTCACCTAGCACCAGCGCGGTGACGGTGCGTGAGGCACCCACCGGGCCAATCACCAATGCGCCAGTTGGATTGTCATAGGCCAACACCTGCTGAATGCCCATCATCTTATCCAGCACATCGACCACCGTTTCGCCGTAATCCACTTGCAGCCCCTGCATCGGAGTGTTTTCTACTCCGGCATTGACCACCGAGACACCAAAGGGCGCGGCCAGCTGGGTCGCTATCTGGACAAAAGAGCGCCCGGTAAACTGAGTTATCAGGGCGGCACAGTCGATCAGGTCTTCGGTTTTGCTGCGACCGACAATGCCCACCGATACTGAGCGGGCGTCATAGCGTACCGGTGTGGCATCGATATAGCCGGTCACCACCAGGTCAGTGCCGATCAACACCGTAACCGCATCGCCCTTTTTCACTCTGGGCTGCAGGTGTCCGGCCTCTTCGCTGCCGGGCCATTGGCGGGTAATTTCCACATTAAAATCACGGGCCAGACGTTCGATACCGGCTGAGATCGAGACCGACGTCCAGCCGACCCACTCACGGCCATTGACCCGCAGCGTGACATCGTTATTCATCTGATTGGCACCTGTAACGTTTTCACCGGCACAAAGCCGGGATGAGTGATTTGGTTGCGACCGATAATGTCAGTTTCGCGTGCGGCGGAGTCATACCAATCAGCCGCCAGCACCAGCGCGGGCAGCACTTCATCAGGGGTGCGGAAGGTGGTTTTTTCTATCTGCTCGAGCCGCATGCTGATATCGCGATTGACATCAGCGCGCACGGTGTTGATCGCCAGAAACAGCGCATCATCGGTCATCCGTAGCAGTTCCTGATCAATGGCGGTATTGAGGGAGTCGCGGATCTCTGTCAATGCCTCGTAGGTTACCGGCGGTGACACGACCACGCTGTCGCTAAGCGACGTGACCGCCGGATGAGTGACCAGCGGCTGTTGCGCCTGCGGGGTCACCGTGGCAGTCAGTGGCGGGCGGGCCTGTGGTAAATCAGCCACGCTTTGTGCCGCCTCAGTCAGTGCGGTAGTACGGATGGCCTGAGCCACCACGTTGCGCTGGGTGGTCTGGGTCTGGATGGTTTTGCTGTCCGTTTTCCATACCCCGCGCGGAGCCAGATCACGACCCACAGTAAACCCGCTCAGCCCCTTAATCTTATTGATGATATCGCCACTGTTACCCAGCAGACTCTTGCCCGAACGCCACATACGTTGCAGCCGGTTAACGAAATTCATGCCAGAGCTGGGTGGCATTAGCAGTACCGACAAGTCGCCATCCAACAAGCGGCCCGCGTCAGCAATAGCCGAATTCACACCATCAAAGGCTTTAATGGCGGTGTTCATCATGGCGCTGGCATCACTGATCACGCCGTTCTGGATAAAGTCAGCCATCCCCTCCAGCCCGAAATCCTTACCGAATGCATCAGTGACACAGTCAGTCATGGCATCACAGGAGGAAACCAGCTTCTGACCAGTGGCAACACCAGAGGTGGGAAAAGAGAGTTCACCGGCTTCAACAAAGTTAAAGTTAATGGTACACATACGGCCATCTGAGGCTCTATGGCTAATGCTTACCTCACCATCGATACAGACATTTAGCTCGCCATATTGCGGGTGGATCAGTTTCCCCGGCCCCGCCTGGTTAATGGCGGTAATCAGTTGATCACGTTGTGCCTGGTAATCATCACCTATCAGATAGGCTGAAATAGTATCGCGCCGTGTCACCCGCCCCTGATCTTCGGAGTAAGGTTTATCGCGGTTGGGGTATTCATGGGTTTGCGTCCTGCGCCCGAAAGTGGCCTCATCCTCTTGCGTTTTAAATGGCACACCACGAAACGAGGCCGGTAATAGCTTATCTTTCCAGCTCATACATTCTCCGGGCGAAAAAAAACCCACCGAAGTGGGTTATAAATATTATATTTAAATTAATTAAATCTTTTTCACGTCAGTAAACTTAAATATAAATTCTGGTTCTTCAAGTCCACCACGTAAGCTCATGCTACTTTCTTTAATACAATTACCATCACCACGGAAGAATGAGCCAGAAAATTTAACCTGATCACCTTCTGATAATTGGGATGCTTTCTCAAACAATGAAGATCGTGGGTCAATTAAAGTATCATATGAGATATCTGATAATGCGTTATTCCATGTTTTTACGGAGACATTAGGTGCAAGCTCTATAGATAAAACACCTTTACCATCACTATTAGAATCGACTTTAGTTACCTTACCTTGCCATCCTTCAACTTTTCGAGATTTTAATTTCTTGCAAATACCATCATCTCTTTTCGTTTTTATTCCCCCTCTTTGCATGTCATTTTTGGCTCCATCAGAAGCCTCAATAGCTGAGGTGGTTAATTCTATAAAAGACTGTTGTTTTTCTGGTAGTGTATTTTTTTGATCTTCTGCAAATACTGATCCGCTTGCAAGTATCCCTACAGCTACAATTAAGACTAACCGACTTCTTATCATTCTCATTTTTCGAACCCCAGAGATTAGTGTAAAAAAATCCTACCACTTACACTGGAACTCTTCACTGGAATTTTGTTACTTGCCAGAAAAACGAGTATAACCAACATCATAGCCCACACCAAAACCAGACTGATTGGTTTTAGTACCGACAATTGCCATACCCGGAGGAGCATTATCAAACTTAACGGTAATTTCTCCATTGACGGCTTGAGGTCTGGCTGCAGCTAATGGCACCTTAGAGTTTTGACTGCCATCGAAATTTAAAATCTCTTTTAGCCGCGGTATAAAACCATGGTAACCCCGAGCTTCTTCATCCTTTTTCGCCTTATCAACGACATATTCACCAGGGTTCATCCCTGCGGCTTTGGCTTCTTCACCAATCTCATTTAGCTTATTAAATAAGCTAATCAGCACACCAATAGCGACAACCTGCCCACTAAATTTGAAGAGATTGGTTAGCGAACCAGACAGGGCTTTAACCGCAACATTACCTTTATTGATGCCACTAAGAAACGAGATTAAAAAGCCACCAGCAATATAAACAGCCAAGCCTTGCATTACCCCTTCTAACCCACCTACCATATCAACAATAGGCTTAATCTGGTTCCATATATCTTTAAAAACTGGGCCGACGGTATCCCAGTTAGCCACAATTAATCCACCGGCACCGATCAGCAAAGTGAGCAGTTTACCCAGCGGGGTCATTTTGGTGACGAAATTCATAATACCGATAGCTTTCGTTATTGCCGACACGCTAACGGCCACCCCCGCTAAATATAGACCTAACTTCAAGGTGGTTTTAATCAGTTCTGGATTGGCTTTAATCAGTTGCCGAATTTGCCCCAAAAATGGCCTTAACTCTTGCGCAGCTTCTACTATTGATGGCAAGAATAAATCACCAATAGAAATACTCGCTGCCGTTAGTTGATTCTTTAATAATTGAACTGCGTTAGCCGTTGTCGCCGCGCGCGACGCATATTCTTTTTGCATCGAACCACTATAAATTTGTGCATCAGTGACTTTATTAAAGTTCTTTTCCAGTAGATCCAGATTTGATAATAAGGGAGTTATCGCCCCTAGTGACTCTTTACCAAATAGCGATGTCATTACTGCAACTTGATCGGCTTTTGGTATTTTTGCTATCGACTTCAAGACTCTTAACATTGCCGCTTTAGAATCTTTCTGCATATCTGCGGCAAGCTGTTTTGGACTAATTCTTAATGACCGGAAAACCTTTTTCTGTGATGCAGTTGCGGCCTTGCCTGCTGTAAGCGACAACATAAAGTTTTTAATACCTGTTGACGCGATTTCAGACTCTACTCCCATCCCGGCAATAGTGGCCCCCATTGCAGCAATTTCGCCAGATGCCACACCAGCAACTCCACCGAGCGGGCCAATACGAGTGACAATCTCAGATATTTTTGCTGCATTGGCTGGGCCGGTGTTACCCAGATAGTTCACCTTGTCAGCGAGCGTAACCACTTCATTTTGCGTTAGCTTAAATGCGGTTCTCCACTGGGCCATCATCTGACCAGACTCTTCTGCTGTCTGGTCAAAAGCGATCCCCATTTTCACTGCATCTTCGGCAAAACGGGTCAATTCTTCGCGAGCAATACCTGCCTGCCCACCTGCAGCAACAATCTCACCAATCCCTATAGCGGCCATAGGTAAATTTGACGATAGCTCCAGCACATCATCAGCCATCTGTTTAAACTGCTGCGGGCTGTCAAAATCAACCACTTTACGAACATCGGCCATAGTCGATTCAAAATCCATCGCCTGGCTAATAGGAACAGCAAATGCGGCGGTAATAGCCGCACCTGCCACTGCTGCGCTGGAGATAATATCTTTAAATTCCCCCTTAAATTTGCGCAGATCCTTCTGCATGGTGGTTAAGGTTGGGGATAATTTATTAACGCCGGTGATAATCGCCTTTAATTGAAAACTATCAGACATTTTTTATCTCCAAAGCAATGCGATCGGCCTGCTTCTCCATTTCAATTATCTTGGAAAGTGGGCAGGCCATAATGGTTAAAGGGCTAACTCGCCAGAAATAAGCGATATTGTAAGCGCGGGTAGTGAGGTCTTTTACGCTGCTGAAGTCGTAAAAAAACCGAGTATCTTCATTGATACTGTCATTAGATCTTTAGGTGACATCTGCTTAGCTGAAGAGGGGGGGATATCAGCCATAATAGGCAAATATAGTAAGGTAGATTTTGAATCCATCTTGATTTCACCATCTTTAGTGATAGTGAAAGGCATGCCACAGCTGGATACTTCATCATAGGTCGGTTCACGAAGTTTCAGCTCTTTGACCTTTTCCCCACCCACGGTAATTTCTCTGCTTAATGTCATAATCATTGGTAAAAGCCCTCTTGTCCGTGGAATTCCATATCCACAGTACCTTCCTCGGCATTGTGGTTCGCTTCGCCATGTAGCCAGCCGCTGGAAAGTACATACACCATACCGTTTGCCAGCTCGCCAGTGATGGTCATTTCATCAGCTGAAGTGATCTTGCTGATGGGATAGCCTTTCGGAACCTTGAAAGTTCCTTTGATATAAGGAGCGCGGTGGGTTTCTTTGTAATCCACTGAGCCATCCAGCCCGATCACATCATCTTTCACCGCCGTGTTCATTGGCACCTCGATACCGCCAGTCAGAGATAATTGCTGACCATCAATTTTAAAAAAGCACGTACCGCCAATTCGGGACATTTAGGCCACCTCTTCGCTATATTGCAGACGGAACTGATTAAGCACTGCGAACACTCGCAGTTGGTTGACATAATCAGGTGGGAACAGCACATCGAGCCGGTTAGGGTTATCCGCGTTGCGCTCGACAATCAGGTATTGCTTGAACAACTCAAAGTTTTCAACAATGCCCGCACGTTCCAGTTGGCGGTAAATGGATAACATTTCTCCCTTAATAACATTCGGTGTGACAATCGCCTGACCTGCACCGAAACGGGTACCATCGTTCGCCAGCTTATGGCGTGGGTACTTACTGGTGATAACCGACTTCAACCGGCGCAACGCATAGGCGCTGGTATGCAATGTTTCACTATCAAGAAAACTGTTATCGGCATTGCCGTAGCTGTTTTTCTGATAGGTGGTGATATCACGCTGAATGCGCAGTACCCCGCCCTCGCTGTAGGCGGTGGCGATACCGTGGGTTAACAGGGATTGCAGCTCGGACAGAATGAAACGCGTACCCACCGGAGCCGGTAATGCGCCATTCAGCAAGCCGGTTTGCGTTGGTCGTGCCGGATCATTACGAATGAACACCGAATTACGCGCTGTTCGCGCCGCGACCAGTTCATCAGTTGCCATCTGTACGCCGGTTTCATACCCGGCAATAGTCAGATGTGGGTCGTTGAATGTGGCCCCAAAAGCCACCAGATCCGACAAATCACCCACTTTCGCGGTATACACATGGCCGTATAACTGCCGCGACCAGCTCCAGCGGCCGGTATCGTCGTTCATCTCTTTGCCGATGGTGGCCAGTGATGCTGAGTCATTGAACGGGAAAGCGATAAAATCAAACAATTCATCGCCTAAGGTGGCAATAGTCGCTGACAGGTCCGGAGCGCCAGCACCACCCGCCATTGGAACAATCGCAACATTCACGCCGGATGGATTCTGCTCACCGCCGACAGTACCGCGATAGTTCAGGCTGATAGGCAAACCGTTACCAGTAAGCCCGCTGTTTTTGGCTGTAAGAGTAACGACGCCCGCCGCCGCAACTGCGGTAACCGGCAAATCAAGCAGAGCATTAACCGCCGCAGCGATACTGGTACCGATAATTGCCGGAGTATCCAGCGCAGTAACCACGACTTGAACTCGGATAGAGCCGATATAAATCGACAATGTGCCGGAGGCTTGCGCGGTACCGGTGACAGTGAGTTTGCCGGTTGCTGGAGTGCTCGCTACTTCAGGAACAGCAACCACCCACAATTCACCAAAGGGATCGACAGCCCGATAAGCTGCCACCATGCGGGCTAACTGGCTACCTCGACCGGCTACCTGCCCCGCTCTGTCTGCCGACGGCATAATGACGAGCGTATTCTTCTCAATCGAACTGTCTTCCAGCGCGTGGGCGATAATCAGTGATGGCCCGCTGTCCTGTGCCGTATTCGCCGCGCTATTGTCCATTTCGGCAAAGAACAACGGCACCCGTAAATCATTAGGGATGTTGTTAAAGCTGATCATTGTTTTTTGGCCTTCTGCTCAGGTTGAACGAGGGGTGCCGGTGGTGCGGTTTCTTCAGGTTCTGTGGCCTTGACGGTCACTTCTCCTGACGCTAACCGGCGGTGCCAGTAAATATTTTCATCGACGTTTCGGCCCTCTGCGGGCAAAAAGTCACCTCTAACCGGGTCAGGGACTGACCGGCCATCTTTGGGGATCACATGCATAAGGGGTTACTCATCGTTAAGGGGAATGTTTAACTTGTGTTCAATGATGCCGTCAGGGGTCATAAAATCGACATCAACCATGATCCGCTCCAGCTCTGCAAGCTGCTGAAGGTCGTCCCATTGGTGGGTATCTTCGACTGTAATATCTCGTATTGCTGAGAAGTCATACTGGTAATAAAGATGGGCGCGGTTCATATCCAGCAGGTTGCCACCATCATACTGAATCGGGTCATAGCAAGATTCAGGCTCCCAGCCCAGCAGCGCTTTAAACAACTCAGCGCGGATATTATCGACGGCATCAAAGGCGGCTTTTTGCCCGCGCTGATCAGGCCTGTTATCCAGTACCACAATCACAGCAAAACCATCAGTAAGATCCTGCCAATAGTCGGTTTGTGACTTTTGCTCTCCCACATTGTCATCCAGCGGAATGACCCAGGCAGAGGGTAATTTCATGTTGGATGTTTCAAGGATGGGCTTATATTCGGCAGCACCAGACACCCGCTCTTCAAATGATGGGCAGCGCAGTCTCAGTGCAGCAATGACTAATGAGAGTTTCATTTTTTAACGGGCCTCAAAGAACTTTGTAAGGCGTCAAATAACACACGCTCAATCCACGCTCGACGATTTAACAAAGCCTGTTCCATAAAGTTTTTACGGGGTTTAAGTTTCCAACCATCACCACCCGAACCGCCGCGACGATGGTTTTTATTGCGCTTCGCTTTCCTCCGGACGCCGTAATAAAGAAAAGCAGGATAGAAATCACCCTCGAGGGGGCGAGAACCTTTACCGCCTTTCTGGTTTGGGGCGATCCGGACTAAAAAGCCTGGTCGATTGGCGGTCGCTGTTGGCACACGAAAACCAATAGATTTAGCTAACCGCCCAGTACGATAGCCCGGTGCATCTCCTGCTTTTGATATCGCTCGCCGCGCCACCAAACGGCGCGATTCCCGTAAAACACTTTGGCCGACGGTGACAAATGCCCGCCTAACTCGCGCTTTGTTAAAGGTTAATTCTGGCGTTTTATCAAAATCGACGTGCAGATATAGGCCGCTGGTAGA
Source organism: Yersinia sp. 22-579 (assembly GCF_030433455.1). Taxonomy (NCBI): domain Bacteria; kingdom Pseudomonadati; phylum Pseudomonadota; class Gammaproteobacteria; order Enterobacterales; family Yersiniaceae; genus Yersinia; species Yersinia sp. 22-579. The sequence continues at coordinate 150,554 of NZ_JAUJTZ010000002.1, forward strand.
GTTCTCAATCGCCATTAATGCCCCTCCCCGATAGCTTCCACGCTACCCAACTCTTCAGCAGTAATGACCAGAAAGCGGCTGGCTTCATTCAGGTTCGTAGTTCCCTTGACTCGATAAACCATTTTATTGATAACCACCTCATCATCCGTGGTAACGCCAGTTCGGTAGCGGATAACAATGCGGTGAGTAATGGCAACATCAATCTGCACCGAACCGATACGGACAGAATCACCAATGGCTGACAGCTTTGCCCAGGTATCGAACTTATTGTGATAAACGGTATCAACACCCATATGACCGTTGCCGGGAACATCTTCGCGGGTGCGGAACTGGGCGCGCTTATTCAGTTCACCGGGAGCCGGTGGCCGATAAGTGGCGTTGATTTCAGTAAACCGGCGTTGAGTCATAGTGGAATAAACCTGTATGGGCCAACGAGGAAGTAGAAGCTCATCGGAACTTCTGACTGCTCAAAATCACTGACCGATGAGCGGTTTTCATACCAATGGCTGACAAGATGCAGCACAGCCAACTTGATATCATCCTCAAGAACTAGCCCGTCAGGGTCTGTTTCAGGTACCGCATCCGCATATAATTTACGGTTGGTGTAGCTGATGACCCGTTTTTCTGCTGCGCCGCCAATCAAGGTTAACAGGTCATTTTCATGGTCAAAATCAGCATCCAGACGACACTGAGCCTTAATTTCTGGCAGTGTTAACAGCATGAAAACCTCCATACCCGCAACCTGAACCCAGATTGCGGGTATAAAAAAACCGCAAAAGCGGCATGTTTTAAATCCAAGTGAAATTAACCACCCGCTGCAGGTTTACCCACCAGCGCTTTAATAGCGGCGGTATCTTCCAAAATGCAGTCGAAACGATGGAAAGCGAGGAAGCCGGTCTGGTCAAATTCGGCATAACGTTCTACCAGGCGTTTCAATGTCATGTAAGTGATACGACGAACAATGAAACGATCAAAGTCGCCACAGAACATAAATTTCTTACCAGCAGCAATGTTGTCGATTGCCTGATCAATCACGTAAGGCACCTGCAATACGGTTGCTGGCGCACCACCAATGATTTCAGGCAACCACAGTGGACGACCTTGCAGATCTTCCATTTCGGTGAGGGTTTTCAATGTTGAATCATTGAATGCCCAACGGAATTTCGGACCATTACGATACGCGGGATCGATGGAGTGCTTGAGAGCATTCATTTCTTTCCATGTAAATGTAGTGGCCGCTGCTGTTGGAGTGACGCCCGTGACAGAAGTCACCAAACCTTTGGGTTGCACTGGCGTACCCGCGCCGGTCCCCTGAACAAGGTATTTAGCCTCGCCGCGCCCAATGCGCTGAGCAATACGGCCAGCCAAAAATGCTTCAATATTGACGCCACTATCCTGAAGTAACTCATTAGAAATACGAATTATTTTAGACGACAGCTTTTTAGCACCGAGTGAGCCAGAACCGAACTCAACATCCTGTTCGCTGGTTTCGGTGTTTTCACCCAACAGCTCCCCTTCCTCTGTAGTGCCGTCAGAGGTGGCCCATTCAATATCCTGCCCATTATCGGTATTCATGATCTGAGCAACACTGGCAATGCCACCGTAGGCTTTCATGGCCTCGACAATGATTGCGCGGAATTGGGTTGGGACGGTGTAACCTCCTTTTTCATTAGGGGCAGTACCTTGCGCACGTAACTCGCGCAAAGCGCTGCGCTCTTCGGCACTCAGTTCACTTTGCCCATGACGCAAGAACTTGTTAAATGCTTTTTGGCGCTGTTCTTGTTGCTGGCCCTCTGGTGTGTCAGTCCGTTGCCGCTGTTCTTGCTCCTGCTCCTGAACAAACTGTTGATCTAGACTTCGCAACTCTTCTTCACGCGAGATTTGATCATCGAGCGCCTGAAGCTCGGTTTTTGCCTTGTTCCAATTGGTTCGCTGCTCATCAGTCCAGGCGTTATCACCAATACTGTCATGCAAAGCGCGCATATCCGTTGAAATGGTATTACGCTTTTGCTTAATATCGTGTAATTTCATAGACATACATTTATTTCCTTAGGCGTTAATCAAAGTCAGCAGGCGCTCACGCGCCATTTTGTGGTTAATGGCTTGTTGTAGCGCGCCGCTATCTCGCGCTTCCTGCCAGGCTTGCATAGAGCGGACACCTGAATCAGCATCCTGATAGGCTGCATAAGTGACGGGGCTAACGTCATACAGCCGAGAAAATTTAGAAATCTCACGAATAACAATCCCTTCTTCATCCTCGTACCAACGTTCTCCATCGCGAGCGACCGAGAAAGCAAATGAAGATTGGTTGATGTCACCACGCGACATTGGCGCAATAACCAGATCACGAATAGTTTGTGTGTCGGGTGCTAAAATGTTGTATTGCAGACCGCGTTCATCGACCGACACGGTGAGGGTGTTAGCACTGCTGCGGCCAAGAATAAAATTGGGATCATGGTTAAACAGGCCACGCACGTCATCCCCCAGCACATCATCAAATGCACCAGGCTTAATGATTTCGCGAAATCCCCACAGCGGTTCTGAGCGGGTATTGAACACCGAGCCGTAGCCAATAATTCGGGTTGGCTCATTCTCTCGCTGTTCTGCCCGTACCTCCCCGCTATAACAGCGTTTTTCTGTCTCACTCATTGCTCGATCCTTTATCGTTGGGGTCGATATCAGTATTTGAAGTGGTTAATTTGGCCGCATTTACGCTAACCAGCATTTCATCAAGACCGTCTACCGGGTTCATATCTTCAAAGGCGCGGGCCTCATTGCGCGACATCCAGCCATCAGTAATGGCGAAATGGTAGAAATTGGCGCGTTCCTGCGGAGTGCCGCGCAATAAACCAGCCAGATTAAAGCGGACGTAGTAGCCTGCTGCCCGTTCAGCTCGTGTAAATAACCGGCGGTTTAATTCCTGCTCCCAGTTCACAATCCACGGCATGACGGTATGGCGCACAAACTGGATCGACTGCTGGGTAATGTTGGAGAAGGTGGCCTTTTCCAAATCGTTGATCATATGGGCCGGTATGTTGAAAATCCCCGCTATCTGGGAGCGGTTCAGCTTCAGCATGTCAATGATCTGGGCATCAACTGGCGAAACCGTCAGCGCCTTATAATCCAGCTCTGCGGGCAGCAACATGGTCTTGTTTTCTTCATTACGAAGTGCTGCCGCGGCTTTTTGCCACATCTCTTTTAATCTTGCCCAAGAGTCTTTATTTAAATCTCCCTTAACTGACACAATCCCTGCCGGACGGGCATTACCGTTGAAAAAGTTGCTGGTATATTTCTGCCCGCTCATGCCCATACCGATAGTCTCAGCATGTTGCAGAATAGGGCTTAGCCCCATTTTCTGATTATTACCCAGCGCACGAATGTGGATCATGTCGTCAGGGCTGACAGCAAAGGTGCCTTGTTCGTTATAAACGCCGTAGGTGTAGCGACCGCCGGTATTTAACAGGGTGGTTTCCCACGGCATACAGGCTTCAAGGCTGATTATCTCGCCGCGCCGTGAGCGCACTACTTTTGTGAAACCATTCCCCCAACCAAGCACATGGCGTTCCTTTAGCTCCCGCCATTTGTAACTGGTTTGCCAGACGTTAGGCTCATCATGTACAAGATAAAAAACGGGGTGATCTCGCGCCACTTCAACCGTGTTTCCGGTTTTACGCATCACATGCAGCGGCATCTGCGCCAACGTGGAGGACAGAACATAAATACAGGCATAAACCGCACCCAGTTTCATGGCGGTTTCCGGGCTGACAAAAACGTCAGACTTGAAGAAACCGGCCTCTTCTGCTGACTCACCCGTTAACGGGTTAGCGGGGTTCTCCAACGGGTTACTGCGGAATAAGGCATCAAGTAGCACGGTATTTTCTCCTTGCGGCGAACAGTGCGAATATCAACATTCCACCACCCGCGCACTGTAATGCCGTCGCTGTGCCAAATTGCAGATAAAGCCCCGCCATGAGTAAACCGAAACCGGCTACCCCGATAATGTCGATAATCAGTGATTTCATAAGATAAGCAGTTCTTCGTCTGGATCGAGGTTGGAAAGGAAATCACCGGGCTTATTGAGCATGGCTCGACCGACCGCCATGATTAGCGCAACGGCACCGTCTATTTTGTTCTCGGAAGCCTCTTTAATCGGCCTGACCACATCATCATTACCGGGCAGATACTTGCCCACTACGTTGCTGATACACCATGTCATTATGGGGTTGCCATCATGGTGAAAGCGCCCAGACTCAACCGCGGCTTCCAATTCCTTCATGGCGTCGCTCATGTTGGTATAGTTCTGAACGATGGTGATAGGGCTTAACCCCTCTTCAGCCAGATGGTGAGAAAGGTTGGTTGCACCGTGTGGGTCAATAGGCGATTCCTCAACCGGATTTAGACGGTTTACCTCTTTGGCAGCCTCAAGAATTTCCCGATAGTCTATTTCAGCACCGGGAGTCGCCACCAAATGCCCAGTAATTACCCACTTCTGGAATCGTTCAGCAGTGCGCCGATCCTCTATATCAGCACTGAATACCGTGTCATACGGCACCCAGAACTTAGGGGCGATACAGTAATAATGCTGTTTTCCGTCAATAGTCCGGGTAAACAGGCGCGGCATGGAGTTCATATCCAGTTTGCGGGCCAGGTCAAAAGAAAGATAACAGGATTGACCTTCAAACTGCTCCAGTGTCAGGGTGTTATCTTCACAGGCCCGCCAACTCACCATATTGAAGAATGCGGATCGGGCAGATACCCAGATATTCAAATGTTTAGTTTTAAAGATGTTGGCTTGACGGGCATTATTCATTGCCCTTTGTTGCTGGCTCAGTAAGAAATCACTGTAAACAGATACCCCCATATTGGGGTTAGCTTTCTTCAGTGATGCAGGTAATGTCCAGTCGTCCCCCTCATCAACGGTATAAATGATCCCGAACAGTTCATCGTTTGGGACAGTACCGTTAAGCATTTCAATAACTTCTCGGCGCTTGTCGTAGCACGGCCCTTCAATGTTGTAGCCCGCAGTGGTAATCGCCCACATGATAGGCTGTCTGCGTGATCCCATCCCCGTTAACATGGTGGTGTAGAGTGAGTCTGTTTCGTGTTCGTGGTATTCGTCCACGATGGCGCAGCTGGGTGACGAACCATCACCGGGGTTACCGATAACCGGCTCAAACCGCGCACCATCTTCTGGCCGGTTCATGTTGGAAGCATTCACCTCAATACCAAAGGCTTCACAGAGCAACGGTGTACGCTTGCACATCAAGCGCGCAGGCCGGAATACTTCCCATGCTTGTTTCTCGGTTGTGGCACCGGAGTAAACCTCAGCGCCGAACTCGTCATCACATGAAAAGCAAAATAGCGCCACCCCAGCGGAAATAGCTGATTTGCCATTTTTGCGGGGGATCTCGGTATAGACCTCGCGAAAGCGGCGTAACTTGCTGCCTTTATGCAGCCAGCCGAACGCGCAGCAGACGATAAAAAGTTGCCACGGTTCTAAGGTGATGGGCATTCGTTTAAAGGCCCACTCCCCCTTGGTATGGGGAAGCAGTTGAATAAACTTTGCGGCTTTCTCTGCGCGGTCTTTATCGAATCTGTATTTAAATTTACGGCCTTTTTCTGCCGCCAGATCATCGATGTGACGCTGACAGGCATCAATAACAAAACGACAAGCAACAATCCGCCCCTGCACCACATGACGGGCGTATTGATTCGCCGCATTAACATTCGGATAGGCTTTTCTAGTCATAGGTTTGTGAACGGATTCTTTGAGGTTTTCTTGCCTGCGCCAACTAAACGGGCGCGACTGCTGGGATCTAAGCCCAACATACCGCCGAAAGAAGCCAGCTGTTTCATAGCTTCATTCAATGCCGTTAGAGCTGGGTTCTTTACTGGTCCGCCGGTTGCACCAACCATCACAACGCCATGTATGGCCACATGCGCCTGAGACTTTCGGGCCGTGGAGTAGGCCACGCAGAACATTTCAAGGTTATGCAGATCAGTGGCACAAAGCACTTGTTGAGCGCAAAGCTCTTTTGCTGCCATGACCCACATCGTTGAGGCGTATTCATCAAACCATTCTGGCGGCGATGCTCCCTTGATTGGTGTGAATGCGGGTTCGTCTTTATTTAGAGCACGTTTACCCGGATTGCCCGCCAATTCCTTCCGGGCGGTTGGCTTGGCCCGGCGTCCGGATCGGCCCGGCGCTCCAGCCATAATCCCTCCAGTTTTAATTTCATTTTACGCGGGTAAAAAAATTCAATGAGGCTGGCGGTACGGTAGGACAAGGGCTGTAGAGATTTTACCCGCCCCTCCCCTTCGTGCTATTTATCGCTATCTGATCCGCTCAACTGCTGTCTTCTTGCGATGGTGTGGCCAGCAAAGTAGTTCAAGGTTGGATGGTTCATCAGTGCCGCCGTGAGCCTTGGGTATGATGTGGTCAACCGTGGTACCCGACACCACCAGACCTTCCCGCAGACACTGTTGGCACAGCCCTTTGTCTCTGGCCTTTATCAGTGGTTTCAACTTATCCCAATTGGCACCATAGCCACGTTCATGCCTGGTCTTACCCTGTTGGTGGTTCTCCCATCCGGTATTCTGATGCTCAGTACAATAACCAGAACTGTGGATCGTAGTATTGCGGCACCCATGCTTACGGCAGGCGCGCGGTATTCTGGGTGGCATGGGGTTACTCCAAAAGAAAAACCACCGGCTTATAAGGCCAGTGGCTTAGATATAAATAACCGCCCGGAGGCAGCTTTTGATGGTTACCTGACGCAGTATCTAATGCTGTACAACACACTTGGTCCGAAGCTCACTATCAGTGATGCGAGAATCCCGCAGATACTGGAAATGCGAACACCAGAAGCCGTTAAATAGTCAAACAAAGGAGTCCCGAAAATAACGGCGTACTGTAGAGCGGTGAAAGCAAGAATAAGTACCAAAAAAAGCAGCGCACTTTTCAGCGTGAAGAATATCCATTCTCTTATCCCGAGTCCGATATACCCATTGCGCCTAAACGCCCCTTTGTAGTCCCTTATGAACTTTGCCATGCCTTGCAACCTTGAGCTTAAATCGTTCCTTATCATTGCATAGATTGTCTGTTATTGGGTATCTACTGAGAGCCGTTGTGAAAGTGGTTCTCAATCTGCAATTACGCTTTCCCTTCCATGATTGCCACCATGTCAGGATCAATGCTTTCTACGAGGCCTTCTCTTGCGGTAAGCAATAACCGCTTACGTCCACCTACCCCCCATCCATTCATTTTTCTGGCACAGGAACTAATCTCTTTAACTTCAGAGTTGATGATCAGATCAAGGCGATTAAGTCGGTTCATCGCACCAAGGCCATTAATCACTGCGTCGCGGAAGGTGTTATAGACGCGAATTTCAAACTCAGGTTTTAGCCAAGCAGCATATCGAATCACTACTAACTCAAGCGCCCATGTACCCTGTTTCAGCCCGCCCTTTATAACTTTGACCGATGCACTTTTTGTTGCATCGCTTAATGTGTGAACAAATCGCTTCACCTGTTTGCTCTTGAGAAATACCCCTGGACGCTGTGATTCCGTTGCATCTCCATTTGCTACAGCGGCAGCATGTAGATCATTTAAGTTATATCGGCCGTATTCATCAACGCGGACGGATACCCCATTTACTACGACGGTTGGATAAGTCATATCGGTAGTTACCTTATAGAAACGAGCCTCGTTGCCCAGAAACGCCAGCGCACAGAGACGGCTACCGGCCTAAACCAGCATTTCTCCGAGGCTTGTTTCTGTAAGACTCTATGCTTTGAAATGTGCCGGGCATGGCACGAGATATTGCAGGTATAAAAAAGGCCCAGTCGTTAAACTGAGCCTTCATGTTCTTTGTTCGCGGCTTCGCCACTAATAAAAACGCCACCGGCTTATAGGCCAGTGGCGCAGGAATCTATATATCTTAAGGTGTTAAATACTGTTCACAGGGCTAAAATCGCCTCAATTTCTACATTTAGATCGGTTGAAAATAGTTGTGTAACCTGAACTAAAGAGCTTGCCGGAAGATGCTCCCCAAAATTACGAAATAACACTATGCGCAACTGTTCTAAATCTTCCAGTGAAGTCACAAAAACTGTCACTTTAATTAATGAACTAAGCGAAGTTTTCTCTGCCAAGGCTATACGATGAAGCTGAGTAAAGATTTCCTCCGCTTGATCTGCAATACACTTCCCTTGAGATACGGTTCCAAAAGCAGTCAGACCAGAAATATAAAGAGTTTCGTTATGTTTTACTGCATGAACGTATGGCCCTTTCACTTGACCAAGTTCTGAATAATTCTTCCTGATTAGCCCATTCATTCTCATATCCTTTTTTTGCTTATTGGGCATTAATCAGACCACACATTTCAACTTAGACCAATAATCATTAATTTTTCCTCCCCGCGTTCTGCCGCCAGCCAATAACCTCATCCAACCGCCCCTTGCAGATCCGCAGCTCACGTTTCAGCGCCAATGCATACAGCCCACTATCACCCCAAGTGGTACCGACAAACTCCGGCACCTCGCATTCAGTTAATGCTGATTCTGGCGGTAGCAATACGGGACAATTAGCTGGTGGACGTGAATCTACCTTATTCGCGCAGGATGTTAATGCTAGTGTCAGGCATGCGCTGAATAGCACACTTATCATCTGACGCCGCCGCCAGAAACCGCCTGAGTCGCTCGTCACTTTCATTGCGTAGTTTCCTTTCGCTCTCTAGCTGGCGAGTTGTGGCTGCACGATTGGCGGCTTCATTCACCTGGTATGCATCGATGATGTTACCCAGTGCCGTGTTTGTGGCTTGCTCGGCCACCAGCTCCGCTTCCGTTTTTTCGACCTGATTTGAGAGACGGTAACTGTTAAAGAACAGAGCCGACACAATAACCACCAGCACAGCAATGACTAATCCAATGGCCTTATTCATCCAGCCCCCAACAGGTCAGTTCGCTTTCTTGCGCGCGGCGTTCTATCTGGCCGTAGCAATTATTAGAGCGAATATGGCAATCCTTGCCACCGTCATATACCCAGCGTTTGATTTCAGCGCATGCGCCTTTGCGGTCAGCAGCATTGAGTTTTCGGTAAAAGGTGGAGGTAAAACATTTACTCGGGCCGATGTTATAGGGGCAAAACGAAGCAATACCGGCAATCTGTGGTTCAGTCAGCGGTACCCGGACATTTTTCTTCACCCAGCTTATGGCCTTGTCAGCCTCCAACTGATTCACCGCAGCACACTTATCAGCTGACAGCTTCATCCCTTTCACTACCGGTTTACCATCAACTTGAGTCGCACCACGGCAAATAGTCCAAATCCCCTTTCCATCGGGATAAGCTACCAGCCGGTTACCCTCTTTCTCATCCAATAGCTGATCAAGAATTATGGTGGCCGGTGCTGCAACCATAATCAGAGCCAGGACAGCCGCGCTTAATTTTCTTTTTGTCGAGGCCATCACTCACCATCCGGTTTATAGCCGTGGCGACGATCCCAAATCTTGATGCCAGCATTAAGCATGAATGTCAGGGCCATAAAGAATAACGAACCAAGCACACCAATCACCGTCCACTCATCAGGGGTGAAGCCAGCAATCAGCTCTTTAGCCCAAAAAATAAAACTACCACCCGACGCCAGGTAGGAAGCATTAGAAGCGATATTGCTCATTTTCATGATCTCCCCCTCCCGGTCAGCGGGTTGGGCGCGTAGTTAAGGAATTTAGCCCACCAGTGCAGCCACTCATCTGTTAATAGTGAGTGTGGAGTTGATTGGGTGACAGGGGGCTAAAACGAAAAAGGCCCACCGAAGTGAGCCTAAATTATGCTGTGGTGGCGGGGAATTCGCCGACATCGTTTCACTGGTGTTCCACTTGTATCCCCGCACATCGATCGGTACCCGTTTTCACCACTTTCTTCTGAACGCCAAAACTTTACTAATGAATTTCAAGAGCGGCAGAGCCTAGACAAAAGATTTCATTTGTGGATTTGGGTCTGCAGCAAAAATAACAAACCCGATAATTAGGGCGTTAATGCATAGAATAAATAAAAAAACTTAAAGAAACCTTCAGTATGGCCGTTTAAACATTAGGACGGTCAGAAAATAAGGATTAGAAATGAAGCTTTATCACGGAACATCACATTCAGCATCTTTACTCATAGAGTCAAGCGGATATATTGCGTGCAACATAGCAAGAACTTATGGATATAACAGCACTCTTCCAACTACGGATGGATTTGTATATCTAACTAACCACCCTGGTTATGCGGCCTACATGGCAAACAAAGTTGCCTACGAGAAAAATGACGATTTTTTCGTAGTGTATGAAATTAATATCGAAAAAGAACATCTTGTTGCTGATGTAGATGAGTTAATTTACGTTTGTGGACTCTCAGAGGAAAAAGCTATGAGTTTAAGCCTGCAAGAGTCTCTTGAATTATCAGGATGTTGCAGGACGCCTAACAATCTTCATGTAGGTAAATCTGTATCAAAACAAGTTACCCTACCATGTACGAGAAATCGTAATCACCCTGATTTAAGTAAATCACGCGAAGTGATCATCCTACGCAGAGAAGGTCAGTCTTCTGGTGCATTAAAAATCCTTGATTCACAAGAATGGAGTTCATTCTGACTCAAGTAAGAAAACCCTGATAATGAATACTCAATTGTCGGGGCTTGTCCTTTTTGAAGCCGGTTACGGTTCCGGCGTCAACACCTACCAATGTGCTGACCGCACACCTTTAAAATGCAAAAGGCCCAACAGAGTGAGCCTTGGACTTGATTACAGAATTATTTAGCGAACTTATCCGCTTCTTCGCGAGTAGTGATGGAGCTTTCACCAAGGCCAATCGCAATTAAAACTCCCACGATGTAGCCTGCTAGCCTACTATTTAAAATTTTCTTGAGCATGAAAACTCCAACTATAAAGTTTCTTGGAGTGGTTATCTTTTACTTAACATTACCGCCAATACATTGGTATTGCTTAGTTATGCTGCCGTTCATTAACTGACCATACATATTACGCATCCCTTCCATGCGGGCATGAGGTGTTAGGACCTCTGAATGATCATAACCCCATTTGCGGCAAACGTTCGAGGCGATTTCAACAGCATCTTCCCAACGTGCTTTGCTACCATCATCGGTCAGCGGTAGATTTTCATTATGAACAAAACCGACGGTAACAATCCCGCCAGCACGGTCAGCAGTAACAACCTCTACTGGTTTTCCTACAGAGCTGGCGCACCCAGAGAGAGATATTGCTGAGAGTAATATCAATATTTTTCTTTTCATTATTATTCCTGTTTAGCATCCCACCCAACCCCAGTCGGGTTGAAAATTAATGCTACAACATTCAATTCTTATAGTTTAGTGAAAAATATGACTTAACTCGGTCAGCCCTTCGGTATTAGGATCAACATTGAGGTTGCTCATTATTCAGCAAGCCAATGAAACGATAAAAACCCGCCGAAGTAAGGTTTATTTGATTGGATAAGCACTACTGAACAACCAACTCTTATCACAATAGTGGGTAAAATTCGTAACGAATAGCTTTTTATATGTTTTTTGTATTATTCCATACTTATTCTGGTACCCATTGTACTCTGGGCTTAGTCAGCACGGTGCCAGGAACTGGTATTCTGAATTAACCTTTCCCCTGCTTCCAACCAGGGCGAGGTCAGCGCTGTTTTTGCAATGATGATGTTTACCCACTAAGGAAAAAGCATGTTTATCCCAGTCTATATGTTATGGATTATTGGCTTACTTGCCGCCTTCGCTGTTTATATGGTGTACATGAACGCTGTTTTTGCAAAAGCTAAGGCGTCGGGTGATGTTCGACGCGCAACTGAGCCGCTTATGGTTGAAAATTACCGTTTGCGGGTCTTGTTGGGTCTTCAAAACAGCCGAGCACGCCATCTGGCCCGCCAGTATCAGAAAGGCGATGATCTGAGTCTGGTAATCGAACTGCTAAACTCTGAAACTGAGCCGTTTTATCGAGACTGGGAAATTGACGCTAACGTCCACGCTGCAAGCAATCCCTTCGTGAAGGGAGTATGAACATGAGCTACGAATCGGATTGGTTGACTAATATAAGCACGAACGCAGTATTATAACTTCCAGAGAAAAATATAAACTAAGTAATGATGCGAGAAAAATCATGAAAAGAGAGGAATTATTCAGCTACGCACGGGAGCATTTTAAATCTGAGCCCGAATATCTCTGGAGCAAGCTGCCGAGCTATGCAGTACTTCGGCATCACGATGGAAATAAATGGTTCGGTATCGTGATGAATGTCCCTGGCACTAAGCTGGGTCTGAAGACGGATGATGAGTTAGATATACTCGAAGTGAAAGTCAGGCCGGAATACATCGGCTCATTGCGTAAAAAAGATGGCATCTTACCCGCTTATCACATGAACAAAGAGCACTGGGTCAGCGTACTTCTTTCCAGTTCGCTATCTCCCAACGAAATACACGAGCTGCTCGCAGATAGCCATGAGCTAACCTCTTGTAAAGATATATCAAGACGGCGTTAATGAAAGAGATGGGCCCATACTCAAAGCAATACACTTTAAATAATATTTATTATTTTGTGACCACTATGGATGCAAAAGTGCTTATGTCTTCAGCAAGCACTTATCTTTCGCTCTTAGCCGACGCCCATACTTATCCACTAGTTGCTACAGAACATTGTCAGAACAAGTCTGATACAGTTTTTGTACTATCAGCCTTATGAGTCCACTCATCCATTTCTAATCTGGCACCTGCCATAATCAGGCAAGCATCAACAAAGGTTTCGGCCATCATGAGTTTGAGTCTAATTTTTCCCTCCGAGCACTTCTGTTTCCTGGCTATTGCTGATTTTGATATCCCTTTCTTATAGTGCTGCTCTATCAGGTTATAATCTTCATCTCGCCCAGCTTTCTTCAGTCGGCCTACTGCCGCATCCACCAGCAGACCATCATTATCACAGCACGATAACCGCGACTTTGTAGTGCTAGGTAACAGACCTTTAAATCCTGCTGCAATGGGGGAGTAACCTACGCCACTATCTTCATTAGCAGCCCAGCCGCCCCAGCGTTCTAATACCAATTGAATATCACGCATATTATGGATACCCCTCTGAATCTCTGAACGTTACCCAATAAAAAAGCGAGCCGTATTTAATATACGACTCACTATTTATATTGATTAGCTATGTAGATATATTACCATAACTCGTAACGACAAATAAGATAATAACGTCAATATCAACCCAAATAGCAGCACGTTAGACGATTTTAATGTCATCATTTAATTATCTATCACGCATCCCCTATATGCACCCCTATCAAATTTAGATATACCGCATCATTATCTGAGCCTGAAAAACTCTGGTGTCGCTCACTTTGCAAATACCATTTCAATACATCCAGTGCCTCTCGTTGATGGCGAGGGCGGATGATTTCAAGCTTCTTATCAAGATAGGTTTCACGGTCTGATATCGGGCCTTCACAGTCATAACCATATCCACCAGGGTCCATTTCTTTGCAAGCAGCATTACGCACCGTATATAACCATTGCCAATACTGAAACTCCCTGACGACATCAGAGAGAGTATGGGGTTCTGGTAAAACTCCGGCGAAACCCTTTGACGCTTGAGCGCGCATGTCCCATATATCAGTAACTCGCTTACCCTCAACACATCCCTTCTTTTTTTCCTCAGGTGTCCAGCCAAAACAATCATCATAGATATCGCCACAGACCATCTCCATGAGTTGTTCAGCTTTGGTAGGTTCCAATGCAGCTTCATAGCTGCCAAATGTCCCCCTGACCTCTGCTGCACGAGTAAATTGGGTTCTGGCCCTGTCTATATAATGCTGCGGGTCGCCCATCATCATTGTGGAAAAGCTGGCAGTCCATCCCGCACCATTCGCTTCCAGATAGCGAGTGTAATTATCGCGAGCATCTTTGGGGGATACAGTCAGTTTGTGCAAGGCTTCCTCAGCCGCCGCAATATGTCCCGGTTCGCCGGTATTGATAACCTCCAACACCCACAAATAGGCATCGGTCTGCCTGTCTCCCGTAATACGCCGCTGCACGGGTAACGGCTTTGGCACTATAAGTGCAGTGCTGTATTGCTTCTCTGGTATCTCAAACATCGCGACATGCTCGGGATTATCAGCAAATAACCCAGACCGCTTACAGGCACTTTTGACCGTGCTCAAATTCAAATTAGTCATATCGGCTATCCGTTTATAACCGATGCCTGATTGTTTAAGCCGAAATACCTCAGCACGTAATTCTTTTGTCATTCTCATGATATGCATACCCTGTATTCTTTTACTCTCTGTCAGGGCATTGGTGTAATTCCCCGCCAGAGAGAATGATTTATCCGATTCAGGTCAGTTCAAATGGAGGCGATCCGCTTATTCCTCCAAATCATCAGGCATCATGAGCACCACAAAACGGGGTTGCTTACCGTCAATTCTGAGCGTTTTCTTGGTGATCCCTTTGCTCGGTTTATCCAACATACCGGCATCTGCCAGAACCTGAGCAAAAGCCACTGCATTAGCACCTACGGCTATCTCGTCGCGAAACACAGACGGGAAGGTATGGAATACCAATGTGTCGAGTCCCTGCTTTTTCTCCCGATATCCCGCCAAATCCTTGATTGGTAAATCTCGAGAGTCTGTTTCAGGATGGGGTAAATAACGGCTGTAACCGAAACGCTGTAAGAAAGATTCAGCCTGTTCCGCCCATGCTTTTGATTCACGGTTACCCATACCAAAATCATTAACCCATGCATTAAAGCCATGTTGTAAAGCGTCACGGCACTCTTGCTCTCTCCAGCTGGTAAGGTGTTTGGAAAGGAGCAAAGCGGCTTCCAATATGGCGAAACGCGACGCCACACGGCGCACCTGCTCACTGGCTTCATCGGGTAATAATGCTGTCCACCGACGTTCCGCATCCCTGACAGCTTGCGCCGCTGACTCTTTCTGGCTGGCTAGACACTTTATCCATGCTCGCCCTACCGCACCGAAGTGGTCTTTACAGGCATCCCGCATAGCATCTGCATGGGCTTTACCGTCTTTATAGCCGTGGTATTCAGTGGCCTTGGAAATCGGTACATTTAATAGCCGCACCAGTTGACCCGCGTTTACTTTGCCTCCATCAGCTCGGATATAACTCTCAAGGTCGATTTCACCTGTACTGAATGCCATTGCCCGCCAGCGTTTCACATCCCGGTTACCGCCCTCCTTGGCCCCCTGAATTTTGCCGACGCCGTTAAACAAAGCATAAGCAGCATCAGCAACAGCCTTCTTATTGCTGCCTTGCCCTATTTCATCCAGTGGCATAAATCCATCGTTGTGCGCCGCAGCTTCATTTACCAACCCTAATGCTGTTGAGTACCACGTAAGCTTCAGTGCTTCGGGTTCACCATAAACCGTCGTAGCCGCATTACCCGTCGTGGTTTTGCCAGCAGAGGAGCCACCGAATAAATGGACGCCAAACCCATCAGCCCCAGCTATGCCAATCAGCGGAGCAGCAAAGGCACAGGCAATACCCAACATCATGGAGGGGTTGCCTCGAGCGAGTTTTGCCACGTTACTGCGCCAGCTCTCTGGCGTACCTTTAGTGGTGTAGCCTTTTGCCGCCGATGAACGGCCATTAAAGAGTACAGGGGTTGCAGGCGACCCAATCACCGAACCATCGGGCATAATGTATGCACCACATTGCCAGCCAGTAGCATTGGCAACCGTCCAAAGCTGCCGCTCTCCACTACGTTGCAGATGATCAGCCAGTATTGCCCGTAACCCACTTTTAGCTGTGATAGACAAACCACCAGCTCGCAGCCGCGACCAACCTTCCCGTTCGCCAATATCACGCATGGGTAAAGCTTCTGAACGTTCGGTATTGCTACCCTCCGGCGTCCAACAGAAGATCAGGTACCGTTCGTTATCATCTTCACCTATCCCCACAACGGATATCGGGTCACTCAGCCAGCTTTCTCTTTCCGTAATATTGCCGTTACTTTTATCCAGTTTGGGTTCAACCCAATACATGCCACCTTTACGCTCATCGACATATGGACGTCTGACATCCTGATGCTCTGCAACCGGAGGCTCCTCTTCTGCCAAAATATGTGGTTGATATAGAGAATCAGCAAACGCGGTAATACTCGCATCCAGTCCATACTGCTGACGATAATCATCCCAGTCGGCTTTATGGTCTGTCGGTGGTAAGGCAACCCAGCCATTCACCGCAATAGCCGCTTTCTCAGCAGATTCTTTCCCGATATTCTTTTCACCGGGTTTAAGGTCGTTATCAGCAGCAATGATAATTTTTGCATCAGGCCAACGTTCCCGGCAGGCTTTCGCTATATGGATCAGGTTCCCTTCATCAATAGCGGCCAGCACAACCCCATCACTCAGTAACGAAACTGTAACGCCGGTTGCGTTACCCTCAGCAATTAACACCGTTACAACCAGCTCATCATTCAGTGCAGTTGGAAGTCTCACTGGAATGAATGAACCTTTCTTGATGGTGCCGGATATCAGTCGTTTGGTACCATCAGGCTTAATCACTTGCGCACCCGTTACTACACCCTCCATTGTTTGCAGTACCAGCAGCAAAGAACCGTCACTCAATAGGGCTTGGGAGGGGCTTGGAAGTCCCTTATTAAGTAGGTAGTGAGATTCGCCTGATACCGTTTTCGCCACCAGCTCCGCAACCTTATTCGCTATTGGTATGCCTGACTGTGCGGGTTGTTTTACAGGCTTAGTGGATACCGGCATGGGTGAATTCAGAGCCATTCCCAGCGCATCAGCGACCATAATCGCCGCCTCAGTGGAGGTACATTGCTTAACTTTTTGTACCAGCTCGAGCCCATCACCGGCACCACACTGATTGCAAAAATGTGTCCCACGTCCATCCTGATCGTCAAATCGGAATCTGTCTTTGCCGCCACATGCCGGACAAGCAGAATGGTCACGAGGCCGTTCCGGTACATCAATACCGAGATAACCAAGAATATCGCGCCAACGGTTGGTAGCCTGAGCCGTAACTTCACGGATCATGTCGATGGATGGTTTCATGCTGCACCGTCCTGACTGAATACCAGCCCATGCCGGTTATCGTGAGGATTAGCCAAAGTCTCTACGACTGTAGCCTTCATGACTTCCGTCATTGTCTCGACGCCGTGCGGTGTCAATTTACTGTTATCTTTACTCAGCATCTGAGTGTAGGTTTCCACAAGAATTCGTGAGCCGTCATTACGCCCGAATTCCTGAAAACAAAGCACTTCCAGAGAATGTATTAGGCAATTACAAACTGCGGCCTCGGTTAAATTCTCAAGAACAACAATCTTTCTAGAATTAATAATGACATTGGCAATAGATTCGCCTCTATTTCGTTTCTGACAATAAGCGATAAATGCCACTGCAATATGTTTACGATTTAATTCGATTGAATGATTCAGGTTCGTCATAAATATATCCTTTCCTTTCATCAGGCCGAGCGAGTCCCCAGCCTGATGGCTGTTATTTTTTAGATGTTGGAATGCTAACTAATTAAATACAGGGCATTTAGCTACTGGCTATATCAAGGCGCTCCATTTTGTCCGGCCTCCCGTTCAAGCAAATGAACCGCAACTGGTCCAGCGAGATCCAATGCAAGGCTTAATAATTCCTTTTCGTCAGTAGTATCTAATTCAATATTAGATTCAAACATCAACAGCAAGAGAGCATTTAATTGACCAGCCTTATGCGTAGCAATATCCAGAGGTACTGATTCATTGGCTTTCATGGTTATGCTCTCCCGATAAAGTTAAATTCAGCGACGAACCGTGCCAGCGGCATAATGCAGGGCGATGAATATCCATCACGGCTAAAGGTAACGCGATTAAAGGCAACGGAATCGACAGTGACCAATGAGCCATGACTGTCTTTGTAACGATCATTTGGCAGCGGTTCGCGCATAATTCACCCCCTCGATATTTTTCGCCGCTTTTTCAGCACGTTCCTGAGCAATCCAAAGAAGTTCGTAACCCGCGTCGTTACCGTCCTCACTACCAATCATCATTGAACTGACTTTTAAAATCGAAGCGATTTCATTAAGAAGGTCAGATACTTCACAGGGAGCTAATTTAGCCATGAGTCACCCCCATAACATCGGACAGATTGATGCTATGTACTGCCAGCCATGCTTCGCGGGGCCATGATTTTACAGAGCCATACTGTGGGTCAGGCACAATCTCTGGTTTAAAGCCATTCTCAAGACACCATTTCCGCAACGGATACCACGCAAACTTCTGATGAGTCACATTTTCTACAGCTTTCACCGTGGCATGCTTTGTACTTTCCCCCAGCCGTTCTTCCAGTACACGACATTTGCGAGTGGCTGCACTTAGTTTGCCGAGGGCGCTGGCTTCACGTTTACGGCTAATCTGGCCTTTGGTACGAATAGCTTTGTCGGCGCGTTGCTTTTCAGCTAAGCGGCCTTGCTCGGAGTCGATAGCCAGTTGAAGGATTTCCAGACGACTGAGGCCGGGAATGGTTGCAGGTGCTGGCAATGCATCACGTCGAGAAAAATAAAACTCGGTGAGGTCATTGAAGTAGTCCCACGCCTGATCCGTTTCTAACATCTTCGCGTGATTGGCAGCACCGCGCTCAGTCCAGAGCATAAGTGAGCGAGTTTTTGGTGAGATTTGCAGTTCGCTTAAAACTAGTCGCAAATTGTTGAGTTCAGTACCAACCACTTTGAAGAAATGCTTACCCTCAACAAAACGGGATTTATTTTCATGGTGGTTTTGCTGAATACGAATCACCGTTGTGCCATACCCAGCCGCAAGCTGCTCGGTGGTTGCCACACGCTGACCGCGATACTCAATAACCTGCAAATTTTTGGCCGCTACCAGAGCCAACTCAGTTTTTTTAGACATTGCACACCCCCTGCTCATTTTTCGCGTCATGCTCTTCAAACCGTACGATGTTATCTACCGCCTCAGCCCACCAATACACCTGCAATCGTTGCTGCTCGTTCTCAATCAGAGGAATAACAACCGTCAACAAATGAAGCAGACCTTCTTTAACGCGAAGTAACCGAGTGCGGGATACATTCTCGCTGGTATCAGGGATTGGCTTACCACGGCTGCCCATCAGTTCAGTAATCAGGGCCTGAGTCTCTTTGTATGAAGGTGGGTAGATATCATCCTCATCAAGGAGCTGCATGATGCTGGTGATCTGAACGTTGCTTAACCGGCGCTCTATAGCCCCCAAGAGAACAGTCGCAGATGCTTTATCAAGGCTTTCAGCTTCACCACACCATGACAGCTTGAGAGCACCACCAGCAGCGTCTAATGCGCTAAATTCAACACGGTATTTTTTAAGCATTGCATACCCCCTGTGCAGGAATACGGCCGGCAAAGGAAAGTACGAACTGACCAGCCAGAGTGCGGCGGGCATCTTGTTCAGAATGGGCAGTGACAGATTCACGGTGCGGAGTTGCGTTCAGGTCAGAACGGCACACGGCGAGAAAGAGATACTGAAATTTAGGGCGAGTTTGGGTACTATGTTGTAATGCCATAGTGTAAGCCTCATTTACATTGTGGTTAGAAGCCCAGAGTGGACTGCCATCCTTCTGGGCTTCGCTATTTTCATACCTTAACACAGTCAAGGTGGAGTCCACTTTAGAGCTAAGGTGGAGGCACATCAAGAGTTTTACTGAATTGTTTTTTGTGTATACTGTCCTCCACCAATAAAGGGAGATTTCAGCTGTGGCAACGAAAGCGATTAACGCAAAATCACAAAAGGTGCAGGCACGTGCTCCACATGAAGTGGTTGAAGCAATGGAGTTAGTGAAAGAAGATGGTGAGACTACAGGACAGTTTATTGTCACTGCCATGCAAAGTGAGATCAAACGCCGCCAGCGCAAAAAGGCCAAGGCCGAACCATCTGAGTAACCCAGAAGGGTAGCATTCACAGTGCTACCCTTTTCTTTGCCTGAACCCGAATACTGTTCGTGTTTGGTTACCCGACTTACGCCAATGGCGCTCTTCGAAAGAATCAATGAGTTGAGTGATGTTTGTAAGTAACCGAAAGTCTCCTGCAAAGCTTTTTGCAACTGACCCGAAATTACGGGGTTAGTATGCGACTCGCTCAAAGATAGTCGGTTCAGGGTGGCTGCTTGAGTTATGGGCATCATGCCACCACCTCCACACGCAGACCTTTAGCTGTGTAGCCCTGAACCTGTTTACCATTCACACGAACCCGCTTTTTAGTCAGTAAGCGGATGTGGTCACCGTACACATGAAGTAATTTCCCATCTAAAGCGACCTCGTTATAACCATATCGAGGCCTGTGTGACACCTGCACAAATGGGCTGCAAGCCTTGCTACTAGAGGGAACTGCTGGACATACCCCCTTATCATTGCCAGTTACACGATACAGCCAGAAACTCTCCTTCTTCCCTGTCAGCTTTCGCGTACGAACCGGCACATAACCAGCTTTGTGCATGGCTACACTGAACGCTGAATCATCAGGGTAATACTGGCGACGAATAATAGCAGGTACTGAAATAGCGAAACTTTGCTTAGTCCAATACTCTGTCCACTGGCTAACAAACTCGATAGGCAAGCCATTAACATTAATACCGCTGAGTACGATTTTAGGCTGAGTTTGGCCGCTGCCAATTAAGGCATTTAATTTTTTCATGTTTAATTACCCTTCGTTAAATCTTTTAGTATCTGTAGCGACGGAAATAAAATGCTGGATTAAACCTAACGCAAATACACGCAACAAATGCACACCCTATATGCTTAATTAGGCGACATCCTTGCGGGATTCAGCAATACGTTGGTTGATCCACTCGTCAATCTCGCTTTCAACGAAGGCAATAGAACGGGTACCGATTTTAATGGAGGAAGGGAAGCGATTCTGGCTGATAAGACGGTAAAGCCAAGCTTTACTGTAACCAGTTCGGCGTTGGACTTCTGATAAGCGGATAAGTGATTGTGGTACTTGCGGCATGTAGCCCCCTGTTTACGTTAAAATAACAAGGGGGATTAAAAACTTTTAATGTGCAGATAGCATTGCAAGCAAAAATGTAAAAACAAAATGCAAAACTAACCAATTGATTTATTTAATGAATTTGCCTTTGCAAAAATCCCATTAATTGTGCGTTCTCCTATCCCCTTAATTTTTTTATCGCTGATAGAAGCAGCTAAATCACCTTGAGTCCATTTTTTTGCTTTTGAAGTAACCAAATCCAGCATGTTGGCAACTAAAAGCAAATACTGAATATCAGTAAATTCTTCAGAATCATCACTTAAAGATTGCTCAAATTCCGATAAATTTTTTGGTCTTACACCTATTTCATATCCTTCAGGGAGTCCACCCGCTGGAAAATAGTCTCCACCATGAAGTTTTAATGTCTTATCCTTTCTACGATTTCTATTTTTTTTAACTATTTCTTCATCAAAACGTTCCAAGAGATTAATAAGATCTCCATTCTCATCCTTTAAAAAAACACCATCTAAATTAACCATCTCAGGAGCTTCTTTACCTCTATTTATCTCATACAAAAATTCGATATCAAGTCTTTCTGCTCCTATCATGGGTAGATCATACAAAACATCATCAAGATAGTATAAATCTCCTATGCTTTTTCTAGATGAGAACATTATTTTTTCAGAGAAAAACTCAAAAGTAGACTCTTCCTCCGAAGAAAATCTATCGGCATAATCCTTAATATAATCAAGATACTTGATATATATATATTGATCCACATCGGATAATTCTTTTATTTCCTTTGGAACTGATTTTAACTTTTCTATATATTCATTATTTGAATCAAACCCTGATAATTTAAAAAATGCATATTGCTTTTTAAGCTCCTCAGAGTATTTAATTAATTTGTCTTCTTTTTTTATTCCGACATGCTTTGCGCTATAAGGTAATCTAACAGTAAGAACCAAATGACCTTCAAGCCCAAATTCCAGTAAATCTAAAATGGTCACCTTCTCTTCCAGAACTGAAGATAATCTTAATGCTGCTTCGTCTAAAGATAACCATTTTTTTACTTTTAATAATTTACTTTTTAGCATATATCTACTGCTCCTCTAGATGTTAGAGATTTTGCCAGTCAGCAGGTATGTACTTGTTTTCTGGACTAGGCATAGCCTTATTCTCTTGAGGTCTACTATAAATCACCACTGTATACTCGTCCAGCACCTACCCCACCGATGCACAGCATCACTTCACATTTTCACATCAAACTGTGGTGAACAATTTCGGCTTATTGATGGCAGATTTAGGGTGACTTAACTGAGAGAAAGCCAATTTTGCGGGGGATAACGTGAATAGGGTCGGTTCAAACGGCCTAAAGTCGGTTCAGGGTCGGTTCAAAAAATGAATTAATTAACCTATAAATCAACCAACTAAAATATTGAACCGACTGAACCTACTGAACCGACCCTTTTTTATTCCTCACGGAAGAATTTTACCTAATCACTAAACTTTTGACTGACGTTCCAGGCTATCCATATAGTCGGCATACCACTGAAGCATTTCTCGACGACCATCCAGATACTGGGCGTGATTGTAGGTACCACGAATGCTGTTTTTATCCACGTGTGCCAACTGTGTTTCTATCCACGCAGTATTAAACCCCTGCTCATGTAAAATGGTACTCATAGTGTGACGGAAACCGTGACCAGTGGCTTTACCATGATAACCAATACGTTTTATGACCTGATTAATACTGGCTTCGCTCATTGGCTTTAAGCTGTCATTACGACCGGGGAATACCAGTTTAAATCGCCCAGTAATCTCATGTAATTGATGCAGTAATGCCAAAACTTGCTCTGACAAGGGAACCAAGTGAGGACGACGCATTTTCATTCTGGCGGTGGGAACTTCCCAGACGGCTTTGTCCAAGTCAAATTCTAGCCACTCAGCAGCCCGTAGTTCAGTTGTACGAACACCAGTAAGCATAAGTAGCCGTGTTGCTATTCGAGTGACTGTGCTGCCGCTATAGGCATTGAGAGCGTTAAGGTATGCGGGAAGCTCGTTAGCTAAGAGGTGGGGGTAATGCGTATGCTTCTGAACAGCCAGAGCGCCAGCTAGTTCACTTGCTGGATTGTTCTCTGCTCTGCCAGTTACTATTGCATAACGGAAGGTTTGGCTGCATGCCTGACGGATTTTACGCATCTTATCGAGGACTCCACGCTTTTCTAATTTGCGTAGGGTTTCGAGAATTTCTAGAGGTTTGATTTCGGCAACTGGACGTTTGCCAACGTAAGGGAAGATGTCTTTTTCGAATGACTCCATTAAATCTTCAGCATAACCTTTGGACCAATTGGGCCTTTTGTAGGCATGCCATTCTCTGGCTAGAGCTTCGAACGTGTTATCAATGCTGACTTTTCTGGTTTGTTTTTCTACTTTTTTTTCTTCACCAGGGTCGCCGCCCACTGCAAGTATACGCTTTGCCTCATCTCTTTTTGCTCTGGCTTCAGCAAGAGTGATATCAGGATAGACCCCAAATGCTAGCAATTTTTCTTTACCGGCGATCCGATACTTCAGCCGCCAACAACGTGAACCAGTAGTTTTTACTAACAAAAATAATCCACCGCCATCAGATAGCTTATAAGGTTTCTCTTTTGGCTTTGCCGTATCGACTTGTCGGGCGTTCAATTTCATGTGGGGGTATCTCACTTCATTGAACCTAGACATACCCCCAATAGTACCCCCACTTTGTTGTTGATTGCAGTGGATGTAGGTAGACGTTGGGATGCTAGGAATTGTCAGAGAGGCTGATTATATAAGGGATTAGTAGACTTAGATAGACGGCAGAAGAAGTATAGATGGTACGCCCTACAGGGCTCGAACCTGTGACCTACGGCTTAGAAGGCCGTTGCTCTATCCAACTGAGCTAAGGGCGCATTTGATATTTACCGCAGCATAGAACGCTGCCGGTAGTCAGTTGCGGGTTGGATTATACGGGCAGTCGCTTTTGAGTCAATGGGTTTTCGCCTTATGGTTTATCAACTGGCTATTTAATCGTTAATTAATCGTTATTATACGCCTGACAGCACGCCCCGCTTCTGACAAAATAGGCGGATTCCCGCTTTTTTAATTGATGGACCCTTCCACTGATGTCAGCGAAAATTATAGATGGTAAAACGATTGCGCAGCAGGTACGAAACGAAGTAGCTGCGTTGGTACAGAAACGTTTAGCTGCCGGTAAACGTGCTCCCGGCCTTGCTGTTGTGTTGGTAGGTGAAAATCCAGCTTCACAAATTTATGTCGCCAGTAAACGTAAGGCATGCGAAGAAGTGGGTTTTGTTTCCCGTTCTTATGACCTGCCGATGACCACCACGGAAGCCGAGCTGTTAGCATTAATTGATTCACTGAATAATGATAGTGAAATCGATGGGATTCTGGTGCAACTGCCACTGCCCGCGGGGATTGATAATGTCAAAGTCCTGGAACACATTCATCCAGATAAAGACGTCGATGGTTTCCATCCTTACAACGTGGGTCGCTTGTGTCAGCGCGCACCTAAACTGCGCCCTTGCACCCCACGCGGTATAGTGACACTGCTGGAGCGTTACGACATCCCGACTTACGGCCTGAACGCTGTCGTCGTGGGAGCATCCAATATTGTTGGTCGCCCGATGAGCCTTGAGTTATTGCTGGCTGGCTGCACCACTACCGTCACGCATCGTTTCACTAAAAATCTGCGCCAGCATGTCGAAAATGCGGATTTATTGGTGGTCGCCGTCGGTAAACCCGGTTTTATTCCCGGTGAGTGGATTAAACCCGGCGCAATCGTGATTGATGTCGGCATTAACCGCCTTGAAAGTGGTAAAGTAGTCGGCGATGTAGAATTTGATGTCGCTGTTGAGCGTGCGGGTTGGATTACACCGGTTCCCGGTGGCGTCGGGCCGATGACCGTTGCAACACTGATACAAAATACCTTGCAAGCCTGCGAGGAATATCACGACATCAACGAAAATAGAGTGAAAGGACAGTAATGGACATTTTTCATTTGGAAAAACACCCGCACGTCGAACTGTGTGACTTATTAAAGTTGCAAGGTTGGAACGATAGCGGAGCATCAGCAAAAGCCGCCATCGCTGATGGGCAGGTAAAAGTCGACGGAAATGTAGAAACGCGTAAGCGCTGCAAGATCCTGGCTGACCAAATTGTTGAGTTTCAAGGTATGAAAGTACAGGTTAAAGCCTAATAACCTCAGCAACGGCGAGTTTTAGCTGGTTATTGCAAAAAACTGCCGTTGTAGTAGTGAAAAGTACAAGATATAGGCAAAAAAATGCGGTTGCTGGCGAACACCAGAACCGCAATTTTTTTAATTTTCTACCTGTCAGACTTCAAGCTGCGTGTGCCTTCCTGCAACTCGAATTATTTAGGCTAACAGCACCTAAACTACCTGTTACTTACGACGCCAGGTCGTCCCTTGCGGGCCATCTTCCAGCACAATACCCAATTCATTCAATTGATCACGAGCGGAGTCTGCCAGCGCCCAATCTTTGCTGCTGCGGGCATCGTTGCGCTGTTTGATCAGAGCTTCGATTTTTGCCACTTCATCGTCGTCCGTTTGCGCACCACTTTGTAAAAACAGTTCTGGATCCTGTTCCAATAATCCCAGCACATGCGCCAGTTTACGCAACTCTGCGGCTAACGCATTTGCCGCGGTCATATCTTCAGTTTTAAGACGATTCACTTCGCGTGCGATATCAAACAGCACCGAGTAGGCTTCTGGAGTATTGAAATCATCATCCATTGCCGCACGGAAACGCGCTTCAAACTCAGCGCCACCCGCCGGCGTTGCATTCTCGTCAGTGCCGCGCAGCGCAGTATATAAACGCTCTAATGAAGCACGTGCTTGCTTGAGGTTTTCTTCGCTGTAATTAAGCTGGCTACGATAGTGGCCAGACATCAGGAAATAGCGCACGGTTTCCGCATCGTAATACGCCAGCACATCACGGATAGTGAAGAAGTTATTCAATGACTTCGACATTTTTTCTTTGTCGATCATCACCATACCGGAATGCATCCAGTAATTAACATATGGGCCATCATGGGCACAGGTAGATTGTGCAATCTCATTTTCATGGTGCGGGAACATCAAATCAGAGCCACCACCATGAATATCGAAATGCGCACCGAGCTGTTTACCGTTCATTGCGGAGCATTCAATATGCCAGCCTGGGCGGCCCGGCCCCCAAGGTGATTCCCAACTAGGTTCACCCGGTTTGGACATTTTCCACAGCACGAAATCCATCGGATTACGTTTAACATCAGCCACTTCAACACGTGCACCTGCCTGCAACTGATCCAAGTCCTGACGTGATAACACACCGTAATCCGGATCACTTTCAACCGAGAACATAACATCCCCATTGGCCGCCACATAAGCATGGTTGCGGGCGATCAAACGCTCGGTTAGCTCAATAATCTCTGGAATGTGATGAGTAGCACGTGGCTCTAAATCTGGGCGTTTAAGGTTCAATGCATCAAAATCTTTATGCATTTCAGCCAACATGCGCGTGGTCAATTGCTCACAAGTTTCATTGTTTTCAATGGCGCGTTTGATAATTTTGTCGTCAACGTCTGTCACGTTGCGGACATATGTCAGAGAGTAACCTAAATAACGCAAATAACGCGCAACGACGTCGAAAGCGACAAAAGTACGCCCATGCCCAATGTGACACAGGTCATAAATGGTGATCCCGCATACGTACATGCCAATTTTACCGGCATGAATAGGCTTGAATTCCTCTTTTTGGCGACTCAGTGTATTAAAAATCTTTAGCATCGGGACATTCCGTGGTTTTTGTTTTTGCGAAACGCATGGTTTAAAAAGATATCATCAGATTATGCGGCAAATCAGCTCATGATACAGCACTTTTTCGCCTATCCTGGCGGCGTTTCGAGTGCTGACTCAATCCCGCAGATATGATATAAGAGCCGTCTAAAGAGTCACGACTCATTTGTGAATACACTTATTACACTAGCAGGAACATTATTATGGTCACTTTTCATACTAATCACGGCGATATCGTCATCAACACCTTCGCGGATAAAGCGCCGGTTACCGTTGAAAACTTCCTGAACTACTGCCGTAAAGGTTTCTATGATAACACTATCTTCCACCGTGTTATCGATGGTTTCATGATTCAGGGCGGTGGTTTTGAGCCAGGCATGAACCAGAAAACGACTGATGCTCCAATCAAGAACGAAGCCAACAACGGTTTGAAAAATACCCGTGGCACTTTGGCAATGGCGCGTACTAACGATCCACACTCTGCCACAGCTCAGTTCTTTATTAACGTTGCAGACAATGACTTCCTGAACTTCCGTTCAGAACGCCCGGATGGTTGGGGTTACTGTGTATTTGCTGAAGTGACTGAAGGCTTGGACGTGGTTGATAAAATCAAAAACGTGGCTACCGGTCGCAGCGGTATGCATCAAGATGTGCCAAAAGAAGATGTGATCATTCAAAGCGTTACTGTAAGCGAGTAATAACGGCTTAATGAGCACGCTTTTTATTGCAGATTTGCATCTTAGCGTTCAGGAACCGGCAATCACTGCCGGTTTTCTGCATTTTATCCAGCGTGAAGCGATTCATGCTGACGCGCTATATATCCTAGGCGATTTATTCGAGTCCTGGATTGGCGATGATGATCCCGAACCGCTGTATCGGCAAATCGCTGCTGCGTTAAAATCACTCCAACAACACGGCGTGCCTTGCTACTTTATCCACGGAAATCGCGATTTTCTACTCGGTAAACACTTTGCTTTTGAAAGTGGCATGACTTTGCTACCGGAAGAAAAAGTTGTTGATTTATATGGCCGTAAAATCGTTATTTTACATGGCGATACCCTGTGTACTGATGATGCTGACTATCAGCATTTTCGCCGTCGAGTACACAACCCTGTGATCCAAAAATTATTCTTATGGCTGCCGCTGCGCTTTCGGTTACGCATTGCTGCTTATATGCGCAATCAAAGCCAACAAAATAATAGCGGCAAATCGCAACTGATTATGGATGTGAATCCACACGCGGTAGTTGAGACTTTCGAGCGGAATAATGTCAGTTGGATGATTCATGGGCATACCCATCGCCCTGCTGTTCATACTGTTGAATTAGCATCGACAACCGCACACCGGGTGGTTTTGGGCGCCTGGCATGTTGAAGGCTCAATGGTTAAAGTCACGGCCGATAAGGTTGAATTGATTAAATTCCCGTTTTAGCCTTCACGTTTTACCTCATAAACCACGATAAAAAACTAATAAAACCCGCCAAAAGCAGCTACGCAACCGTTTTCCTAGCCTGTGGCTCATGATATGCTCTACGCCCTCTTCGCCAGTCACGATTTATAGAAAATCGCTCTGGCCGACGCTTGCGCAATCACAGGAGCTTTACACTCATGGGAGCTAACCTCGATTCGGCTTATCCAGCCGGGGTTAAAATCGCTATCGTAATGGGGTCCAAGAGTGACTGGGCCACCATGCAGTTCGCCGCCGACGTGCTCACCACGCTCAATGTCCCGTTTCATGTCGAAGTTGTTTCCGCGCACCGAACCCCTGACAAACTGTTCAGTTTTGCCGAACAAGCCGATGCCAATGGCTTACATGTCATTATTGCAGGTGCGGGCGGCGCAGCTCACTTGCCGGGTATGCTGGCAGCCAAAACACTGGTACCCGTACTCGGTGTGCCGGTACAAAGTGCGGCATTAAGTGGTGTCGATAGCCTGTATTCCATCGTGCAGATGCCGCGTGGGATTCCTGTGGGAACATTGGCGATTGGTAAGGCGGGTGCCGCGAATGCCGCCTTGCTAGCAGCGCAAATATTGGCACTGCATGATACTGAATTGGCTGCACGTTTAGCTGATTGGCGCAAAAACCAAACCGACGAAGTGTTAGATAATCCAGATCCGCGGGTGCCAGACATACAGGTGACGGCATGAAACCTGTTTGCGTATTAGGAAATGGTCAGTTAGGGCGCATGCTGCGTCAGGCCGGCGAGCCGCTAGGTATTGCCGTTTATCCGGTGGGTTTAGATGCCGAGCCAGAAGCCGTGCCCTATCAGAATAGTGTGATTACCGCCGAAATTGAGCGCTGGCCGGAAACTGCTTTAACGCGCGAACTCGCCACCCACACGGCTTTCGTTAACCGCGATATTTTTCCTCAGTTGGCTGATCGTCTGACGCAAAAGCAATTGCTCGATAGCCTGAATTTGGCGACCGCTCCCTGGCAATTATTGGCGAGCGCCAGCGAATGGCCGCACATTTTTGCCACGCTGGGTGAATTAGCCATCGTAAAACGTCGGGTCGGCGGTTATGACGGCCGAGGTCAGTGGCGTTTACGCACCGGTGAACAAGAGAGTTTACCCGCCGATGCTTACGGCGAATGTATTGTCGAGCAGGGTATTAACTTTTCTGGCGAGGTTTCACTGGTCGGTGCGCGCAGCCATCAAGGTAAATCGGTCTTTTATCCACTCACCCATAATCTGCATGAAGATGGCATCCTGCGCATGAGTGTGGCTTTACCACAACCCAATAGCAAACTACAGCAGCAAGCAGAAAAAATGCTGTCTGCCATTATGGATAAGCTGAATTATGTTGGTGTGATGGCGATGGAATGCTTTATCGTCGGCGACAGTTTGTTGATCAATGAGCTGGCACCACGGGTACATAATAGTGGGCATTGGACACAAAATGGCGCTTCTATCAGCCAGTTTGAGCTGCATCTGCGCGCTATTTTGAATTTGCCACTGCCAACGCCGGTGGTCAATACTCCGTCGGCGATGGTCAATCTGATTGGTACGCCAGTGAATACCGAGTGGCTGTCACTGCCCTTGGTGCATCTGCATTGGTATGAAAAAGAAGTGCGCGAAGGCCGCAAAGTGGGTCATCTGAATTTAAATGATCCCGATGGTGCGGCATTAAGCACCGCCTTGGCGACACTGGCCCCGCTGTTACCAGCGGAATACCAAAACGCCCTGCGCTGGGCGCAAGCCAAGTTATAACTGAAGCGCGGGCAGTTTATGCCGCCCGCGTTATTTCACTAATCCGTGTAATGACGGAACAGCGCCCGCCCTCGCAATAATCGAGCCCCTAACCAACCACCGCACAGTGACAGCAACAAGGCCGCAGCCAGCGGTAATAACCACCACATGACCCAGTTTGGCTGCCACGGGAAATCAAACACTAACCGTTGTAATGCCCAAAGTGCGGCTTCGGCACCAATGGCTGCCGCCAGCCCCGCCACCAGCCCCAGTAACGCAAACTCCCACCACAATGTACCTCGCAGTAAGCGTTTACTTGCACCAAGTGTCCGGTAAACCACCAGTTCTTGACGACGCTGGCGCATACCAACTTGCACTTGCGCTAATAGCAGTAAGGTGCCACAGATGATCACCAATACCACCATCACTTCCAACGCTCGGCTAACCTGTTGCAGCACTTGCCCAACCTGTTTCAACATCGCGCCGATATCCAGCAAGCTGAGAGTCGGGAACTGGCGGTTCAATTGCGTCAAAACCTCCCCGTCACCGTGATAACGGAAGCTGGTCAGCCAGGTTTGTGGTTGCCCATCCAGAGCGCCCGGCGGGAAAATAAAGTAAAAATTAGGGCGCAGACTTTCCCAATCCACCTGACGAACACTGCTCACCGTGGCACCAAATGACTGCGTATCGCCACTGAATGTCAGTTTATCGCCGATTTTAATACCCAATCTGTCAGCAATCCCCTGCTCTATCGATACCTCATCCGCCTTAGGCGGCCATTGGCCTGCGGTCAAAATATTGTGCGCCGGTAAATCCTGCTGCCAGGTCAGATTCAGCTCCCGATTAACCGCCTCACCACCGGGTGCATCTTCTGCGACCCGCTCAGTCGCCAGTTGCTGATTAATCTCACTCAAACGCACTCGGACGATAGGATAGAAAGTCGACGGCGTTATCTGATGCTGCGTGAGAAACTCCGTGACTTGCGGCACCTGTTGCGGTGTCATATTCAGCAAAAAGTAATTCGGGCTGTCTGGCGGCAACTGTTGTTGCCAGCGGTCCAATAGATCCCCGCGCAGCACCAATAACAGCGCCAAAAGCATAAATGAGAGTGAGAATGCGGCCAGTTGGGTCAAGGTCATCCAAGGTTGGCGCAATAGGCGGTTTATAGCCAGCCGCAATGACAGGCGAGTGACCGTCAGGCGGCGTAACAGTAATAAACCGCCCCATCCAACCACACCTAGCAGCAACGCCAATACCACCATCCCCCCGAGGATCGCCCATAGCAGCGTATTCCCCCCCATCAGTAAGGCTAATAGCCCCACCACAATGACGAGCATCACCGGAATAAAGTAGCGCAGCGGCCAGACATTAGCGGAGACATCACGGCGCAGTACTCGCAGCGGTTGAGTCGCCAGCAGTTGCCGGTATGGGCGAATACCCACCAGCAGAGAAATCAATATCAGCGATCCCATTGACCATACCCATGGCCATACGCCAGCTGCCGGTAATGCGGCGGGTAATACCGGGGATAACAAACGAACTAATATTTTCTCGAACAATAAACCAATGACACTGCCGCACAGCCCTGCCAATACTAAAACCGAGAGCCATTGGCCGATAATCAACCGCCGCAATGCACTGCGCCCGGCACCTAATGTCTTTAGCACGGCCACCAGATCATAGCGACTGCGGCAATAATGCCCCATCGCCACGGCAACAGCGGCAATGGAGAGCAATAACGTCAATAACGCCGATAACAGCAAGAACTGCTGCGCGCGCTGTAGGGATTTCCCCAGCGCACCGCCCGACTCTTGCAAACCATACCAGCGCTGATCCGGTTTCAATTGCGGCGTCAGCCAGTCACTAAACTGAGTAATAGCCTCCGTTGGGCCTGCAAACATATAAAGATAGCTCAAACGGCTGCCCGGTTGTATTGCACCGGTTTTCTCTACATCCGCCAGATTGATTAAAATTCGCGGTGCGGTCTGGAAGGGGTTAAAACCCGAATCAGGTTCCTGCAGCACTTCGCCAATGATTTTCAACGAAGTATCACCAACTTCCAGTGTGTCGCCGACTTTAACGCCGAGCAGCGCCAACAACCGCGGGGCCACCAGCGCGGTTCCCGGCTCAAGTTTGACTTGTGTCGGTGAGGTTTCTAGCTTGCCATACAATGGATAAGCTAAATCTGTGGCTTTTACATCTGCCAGTTGTGGGCGATCACCAGCAAAAGTCATGGTCATAAATGAAAGCTGGCGGCTGACAGACAATCCCTGCTTTTTCGCCTCCAACAACCACTCTTCCGGGGCTGGGTGAGACGTCTTCAGCACCCGATCGCCCGCCAGAAAATCACGACTTTGCTGACTAAGCCCTTTTTCCATGCGATCGCTGATAGTCCCTAGCGCCAGTACACAAGCGACAGCCAGAGTTAATGCCAACCAGACAATCAGCAGTGAGGGCGAGCGCCATTCACGCCAAAACCAGCGCCAAATCATGCTTCCTCCCACAATTTACCGTCTTGTAGCCGCAGCCGACGCTGGCAACGGCCAGCCAGTTGCACATCATGGGTTACCAGTATCAGCGTGGTGTCATAGTCGCGATTAAGAGAAAAGAGTAAGTCAGCAATACGGTCACCGGTATGGCGGTCAAGATTGCCGGTTGGCTCATCGGCAAATAACACTTTTGGCCGACCACTAAAAGCCCGAGCCAGCGCCACCCGTTGCTGCTCGCCGCCGGAGAGTTGGGCAGGAAGGTGGTGAAGGCGCTTCTCAAGGCCCACCAGCTTTAATAGCTCAATGGCATGCACTTTACTCTCGCGCTCACTTTCACCACGTAACAGCGCCGGAAGCTGCACGTTTTCTAATGTATTAAGTGTCGGCACCAACATAAATGATTGGAAAACAAAACCGACATTTTTTGCCCGCAGTTGTGCGCGCCCTTCTTCATCCATGGCAGTCAAAGAGTGGCCGAGTAAACTCACCTCACCGCTACTGCCATCATCGAGGCCCGCCAGAATTCCCAGCAAAGTTGATTTACCTGAACCTGACTCACCAATCAGCGCAATTGTCTGAGCGGGTTTGACAACCAGCTCAACTCCGGTAAGGATGGAGAGCTGTTGCTCACCCTGACCGACGTGTTTATTAAGATGATGAACTTCAAGAACGTTTTCCGCTGGCATCTTCCCTTCCTATTACTATTGGGATTATTCAGTTTGCGTGCCGCCGCAACCGATACACTTTTGATTCTCGGCGACAGTTTAAGCGCCGGTTACCGCCTGCCCATTGCCGAAGCCTGGCCTTCACGACTGGATAAAACATGGCAGACTACCCCATCATTACCAAAGGTGGTTAACGCCAGTATCAGTGGCGATACGGCGGCCCAGGGCTTAGCCCGTCTGCCTGCCTTGCTGAAACAACATCAGCCCCGCTGGGTACTGATTGAATTAGGTGCCAATGACGGCCTGCGCGGTTTTCCACCGCAGGATATTCAACGGGATCTCACGCAAGTTATCAATCTGATAAAAGAAGCAAAAGCGCAACCTTTGTTGATGCAAATCCGCATTCCACCTAACTACGGCCGCCGTTATACTGATGCCTTCAGTGCGATGTATCCACAACTGGCACAGCAATTTGGCATTCCATTGGTACCTTTCTTTATGGAACAGGTTGCTGTGAAGCCAGAGTGGATGCAGGATGATGGTTTACATCCTAACGCACAGGCGCAACCTTTCATTGCAGATTGGATGGCGCAACAACTCAAGCCGTTAGTAACTAGTAAGCAGTAATAACACTTGTTCAAACAAATAGAACCACTCACCAGGTAAAGTTATGCAAAAAACAGTATTAATTACCGGTTGTTCCAGCGGCATTGGCCTGGTTGCAGCACAAGACTTGAAAAACCGAGGCTATCGCGTCCTCGCCGCCTGCCGTAAGCCCGATGATGTGGCAAAGATGATACTGTTGGGTCTGGAAGGTATTGAACTGGATTTGGATGACAGCGCCAGTGTCGAACGCGCGGCAGCACAAGTTATTGAACTGACTGACGGGCGTTTGTATGGTTTGTTTAATAATGGTGGTTTTGGCCTGTACGGCCCATTACAGACAATTTCACGCCAGCAGTTGGAAAAACAATTTTCCACCAATCTGTTTGGCACCCATCAATTGACGCAGCTTTTACTGCCCGCCATGCTACCTCATGGTGAAGGGCGCATTATTCAAACCAGTTCAGTGATGGGATTGGTTTCAACTGCCGGCCGTGGTGCCTATGCCGCCAGTAAATATGCGTTAGAAGCTTGGTCGGATGCATTACGAATGGAACTGCATGACAGCGGAATTCATGTCAGTTTGATTGAACCAGGCCCGATAAGCACCCATTTCACACAAAATGTGAATCAGGCCCAAGTTGATAAGCCGGTGAGTAACCCCGGTATTGCGCAGCGTTTTACACTGCCACCAGAAGCGATTTTGCCGAAATTGCGTCACGCGCTGGAAAGCCCGCGCCCGCAATTGCGATATCCGGTCACCTTAGTGGCCCATGCATTGACGATACTGCGCCGCATATTACCGGGCCGAATGTTAGATAAAGTCCTGCGTGGCAATTCTTGATAATAGTGATGAGGGTTGAAGCAACATAATTAGCCCCAATTAACTGCTATACCCTAAATAATTCGAGTGGCAGGAAGGCGGCAAGCGAATGAATCCCGATGAGTTGACACCAGTCAATGATTCGGGTGAATGAGAGCAGCCAACACACATGCAGCTTGAAGTATGACGGGTATAAAACGGATGAGAGAAATAATTCATGCTAGCACCTACAACGATTGATATTACCGAAGCGAACCTACATCAGACCTTAGAACAGTCCATGACAGTACCGGTGCTGTTCTATTTTTGGTCTGAACGCAGCCAGCACTGTCTGCAACTCACTCCAGTGCTGGATAAACTGGCCGCTGAGTATGCAGGCCAATTTATTCTGGCGCGAGTCGATTGCGATGCACAGCAGATGGTGGCTTCACAATTTGGTTTGCGCTCAATTCCAGCCGTTTATCTGTTTAAAGACGGACAACCGGTTGATGGCTTCCAAGGGCCACAGCCAGAAGAAGTTATCCGCGAATTATTGCAACGGGTATTACCGAAGCCTGAAGAGTTGAAAGCGGCCGAAGCGGCACAGTTGATGAACGAGGGTAAGGTACAAGAAGCACTACCACTGCTGAAAGATGCGTGGCAGTTAATGCAACAAAGCCATAACCCGCAAACCAGCGATATTGCGCTGCAACTGGCTGATGCGCAAATTCAGCTCAACCGTAGCGAAGATGCCGAAAGCGTATTGGCGACCATACCACTGCAAGACCGTGATAGCCGTTATCAGGGGCTGATTGCACAAATCGAGTTGCTCAAACAAGCCGCTGACACACCAGAAATCCAGCAACTCCAACAACAAGTCGCTGAACAACCTGATAACGTCGAACTGGCGGTTCAGTTAGCGCTGCAACTGCATCAGGTTGGCCGTAACGAAGAGGCGCTGGAGTTGTTGCTAGGCCACTTGAAGCAAGATCTGGCCGCCGCGAATGGTACTGCGCGTAAGACATTAATGGATATTTTGGCGGCATTAGGCACTGGCGATGCACTGGCGGCTAAATACCGCCGTCAGCTTTATGCATTACTGTACTAACAGGCGCTCTTAACGATCATTTTTCGCCCTACCTGTTACCATTATTTGCTACTGCGCGGGGCCAACCCGCGCTGTTTTATTCTGCCCCAACCTGACTTTCTCTCATTTACACGCTTTTACCTGCCTTTCGTTAGGCATTTAGCGCCCCGTCACGTAATATTAAGAAACAAAAATCATTGCTGACAGGAAGTTAAATATGTTTACGGTTATCCCTGTTCTTATTGTTGTAGCTCTGATTGTGGTCTTTTCCTCAATCAAAATCGTCCCACAAGGTTTTCAATGGACAGTCGAGCGTTTTGGCCGTTATACCAAAACACTGATGCCAGGCCTGAATATCGTCGTGCCATTTATGGATCGTATTGGTCGTAAAATCAATATGATGGAACAGGTTCTGGATATTCCATCCCAAGAAATCATTTCCCGCGACAACGCCAATGTGGCGATTGATGCTGTCTGCTTTATTCAGGTTATTGACCCGGTGAAAGCCGCATATGAAGTCAGCAATTTGGAGTTGGCTATCGTCAACCTGACCATGACCAACTTCCGTACTGTTTTGGGTTCTATGGAGCTGGATGAAATGTTGTCCCAACGCGACAACATCAACAGCCGCCTGCTGCACATCGTCGATGAAGCCACCAACCCGTGGGGCATTAAAATTACCCGTATTGAAATCCGTGATGTGCGCCCACCGACTGAACTTATTTCTGCGATGAATGCCCAGATGAAGGCTGAACGTACTAAACGTGCTGATATTCTGGAAGCCGAAGGGGTTCGTCAGGCGGCTATTCTGCGTGCTGAAGGTGAGAAACAATCACAAATTCTGAAAGCCGAAGGTGAACGTCAGTCTGCATTCTTGCAAGCAGAAGCTCGTGAACGTGCGGCAGAAGCGGAAGCTCAGGCAACCAAAATGGTTTCTGAAGCTATTGCTGCCGGTGATATTCAAGCTATTAACTACTTTGTGGCACAGAAATATACCGACGCCCTGCAACACATTGGTTCGGCCAATAATAGCAAAGTCATTATGATGCCACTGGAAGCCAGCAACCTGATGGGTGCTATCGGTGGTATTGCAGAGCTGATTGGTGAGAGTAAAAACAGCCGGGGTAAATAACCATGCTGGAGGAAATTGCAGCAAATCCAAACTGGTTTTGGCTATCACTCGGCGGCCTATTACTGGCAGCCGAGATGCTAGGGGCCAGTGGTTATATGCTGTGGAGCGGTGTCGCAGCCGTGGTGGTCGGTATTCTGGTCTGGCTTTTCCCCTTTAGCTGGGAGATGCAAGGCGTACTGTTTGCTGTTTTGACAGTCGTATCAGCCATCTTGTGGTGGTATTGGCTCAGTAAGCGTATCAAGCCACAACCCGCGATGTTGAATCAACGTAATCATCAATTGCTGGGAACGCGGGCTACCCTGACGGAACCGACAGTTGATGGCTACGGTCGCATGAAAGTGGGTGATAGCAGTTGGCGCATTTATAGTGCTAATGAGCTAAATGTCGGCACCGAAGTTGAAGTCATTTTAGTGGAAGGCAATACTTTGCACGTCAGGGCTGTTCACCACTAAAACATTGAAAAGGCGTATTTATTTTGATACGCCTTTCACATAACATTAGCCAACTTTTTGTTTCTCACTCCCGTGACAACACCCCGCCAAGTTATTAATAATCGGGCAATCTGCACCCTCATCTCCTGGGCACTCGTCTGCCAAAGCCAATAAACGTAATCGCATCTGATTGAGATCATTAATATGTTTCTCGATTTCCGCTACCTTTTGTAACGTTGCAGCTTTCACATCCGCACTGTGGCGAGCGGGGTCATGAAACAATGCCAGCAGCTCGCGGCATTCATCTAATGTAAAACCGACCTGCCGTGCCTGACGCAACAGTGTTAACTCTTCGATATGTTTGGCGCTGTAGCTTCGATAACCATTATCCGTGCGGATAGGCGGTGTCACCAGTTTCTTTTCTTCGTAAAAACGAATGGCCTTACTGGTTAAACCGGTTTTTTTTGCGACATCGCTAATATTCATTCTTCCCCCTTGACCTTCCCCTTGCTGGAAGGTTTAACCTCTATAATTAGTGAAAGGAAGGATGTCAGTCAAGCGGAATAAAACCTGTACAGATCAAAGTCCGTTATTGCCCTATATAAGCGATATGACTGGGAATACCGACTAAACTTATCCCGACAAATTTATGGATAGGTTCCTACTCGATAAGGAGTCAACTATGTTGCAAACCACAGTGCTGGCCTTACACGGCCTCTCCTGTATGAATTGTGCCAAACGCGTAAAAACGGCATTAGAAAGCCGTGAAGATGTTCATCATGCAGAAGTGAATGTTCACTATGCCAAGGTAACGGGTGAAGCCGACACCACAACACTGATTGATACGGTTAAACAAGCGGGTTATCAGGCAGAGGAAGCTCAAACTCCTGATATTGAATTACAGCTATCAGGCTTGAGTTGCGGGCACTGTACCGAATCTACGCGCAAAGCGCTGGAAGCCGTTCCCGGTGTGATTGCAGCAGATGTCTCCCTCGACAATGCCAAAGTGTATGGCAAAGTTGAGGCACAAACGTTAATTGATGCTGTGGAGCAAGCAGGCTACCACGCCACACTGCCGGGGGCGCAATCCCCAAAAACTGAGCCGCTGACTCACTCAGCCCCATCTTCGCCGGAATATCTGGCAGCGGCCTCTTCAACCATTCCGGCAGCGACAACTGACATTAAAAATACGCAACCCAGCCAGCCGCTAGCAGAACCTGCTGACAATGATAGTGTTCAGTTGTTACTGACCGGGATGAGCTGTGCCAGTTGTGTATCTAAAGTACAAAATGCCCTGCAAAGTGTTGATGGTGTTGAGGTCGCACGAGTCAATCTGGCGGAGCGCAGTGCATTAGTCACCGGTCACCCTAGCAATGAGGCACTGATTGCAGCGGTCAAAAATGCCGGTTATGGCGCTGAAATCATTGAAGATGAAACAGAGCGACGCGAGCGCCAACAGCAAATGTCGCAAGCCAGTATGAAGCGTTTTCAGTGGCAAGCGGCACTGGGGCTGTTATTGGGTATCCCATTGATGGGATGGGGGTTATTTGGCGGTAGCATGACGCTAACCCCTGAGACTCAAACGCCGTGGCTGATAGTTGGGATAATCACTCTGCTGGTGATGATATTTGCCGGTGGGCATTTTTATCGTAATGCCTGGGTCAGCCTAAAAAATGGTAGTGCCACCATGGATACCCTGGTAGCGCTAGGTACCGGTGCGGCGTGGATCTACTCCATCACAGTGAATATCTGGCCGGATGTCTTCCCGATGGAAGCCCGCCATCTTTATTATGAAGCCAGTGCCATGATTATCGGTCTGATCAACCTTGGTCATGCGATGGAACAACGCGCCAGACAACGTTCTTCCAATGCGCTGGAGCGCTTGTTGGATTTGGCACCGCCGACAGCCCGGCTGGTCAGCGATGAAGGTGAAAAACTCATCCCATTGGCCGATGTGCAGTTGGGTATGACCTTGCGTTTGACCACCGGTGACCGCGTGCCGGTTGATGGTGAGATTGTACAAGGCGA
Source organism: Yersinia sp. 22-579 (assembly GCF_030433455.1). NCBI lineage: Bacteria > Pseudomonadati > Pseudomonadota > Gammaproteobacteria > Enterobacterales > Yersiniaceae > Yersinia > Yersinia sp. 22-579. The sequence continues at coordinate 189,805 of NZ_JAUJTZ010000002.1, forward strand.
GGTGTGGATGGATGAAGCCATGTTGACTGGCGAACCTATCCCACAACAAAAGTCCACCGGTGATGTTGTTCATGCCGGGACACAAGTACAGGATGGTACGGTACTGTTTCGCGCCAATGCTATCGGCAGCCAAACAACATTAGCGCGAATCATTAAGCTGGTGCGTCAGGCCCAAAGCAGTAAACCAGAAATTGGCAAGCTGGCCGATAGGATCTCCGCGGTATTTGTGCCAACGGTGGTCGCCATTGCCGTTATTGCTGGGCTGATTTGGTATTTCTTCGGCCCGCAACCGCAATTAGTCTATACCCTGGTGGTCGCCACCACAGTGCTGATTATCGCCTGCCCTTGTGCACTTGGGCTGGCAACGCCGATGTCAATCATCTCAGGCGTGGGTCGGGCGGCTGAATTTGGGGTATTAGTACGTGATGCCGATGCGTTGCAGCAGGCCAGTAATCTCGACACCTTGGTATTCGACAAAACCGGCACTCTGACCGAAGGGCATCCGCAAGTGGTCGCCATTCATACCTTTAATGGGGTCAGTGAGCAACAAGCGTTGGAATGGGCGGCCGCGTTAGAAACCGGCTCGAATCACCCACTGGCACGCGCCATTTTACAACGCGCCGAGGGGCTGACACTGGCAACGGTCAACCAATTCCGCACATTACGTGGTTTAGGTGTTAGTGGCGAGGTTGATGGCGTGGCGCTGTTGCTGGGGAATAATCGCCTGTTGGAGGAGCAACAGATTGATACCAGTGAGTTGCAATCATTAATACAGCAACAAGCTGAAAGTGGTACAACTCCGGTTATTCTGACAGCACAAGGTAAGCCTGCGGCACTGCTATCAATACGCGATCCGCTGCGCAGTGACAGTATCAGCGCATTGCAACGTTTACATCAGCGAGGATACAACTTGGTGATGTTAACCGGTGATAACCCTATTACTGCCAATGCCATTGCCAAAGAAGCAGGTATCGATCAGGTGATCGCCGGTGTCCTGCCTGATGGCAAAGCTGAAGCTATCAAGCAACTGCAAGCTGCCGGGCATAAAGTGGCCATGATTGGTGATGGTATCAATGATGCACCAGCACTGGCGCAAGCCGATGTCGGTATTGCCATGGGAGGCGGCAGTGATATTGCGATTGAAACTGCGGCTATTACCTTGATGCGCCATAGCCTGCATGGAGTTGCAGATGCTGTTGAGCTTTCCAAAGCAACATTGCGCAATATGAAGCAAAACCTGCTGGGCGCATTTTTCTACAATGCGCTGGGGATCCCGATTGCTGCGGGTATTCTATTCCCGTTCACCGGCACATTACTCAGCCCAGTAGTTGCTGGTGCGGCGATGGCACTGTCCTCTATTACCGTAGTCAGCAACGCTAACCGCTTATTGCGTTTTAAACCTAAACAATAAAAACTCGGTGGCGCACAACCCTTTCTTGTGCGCCACTAAGCGTTTAGGATACAGAAAACGCTAAAAGAGAAGCATATAGGCATGGGCCAATTATTACGCCGCATCGCAAAATTTTTAGGGGTTGGTGCTCCAGCTACTTACTCCTACCCCGCTTTAGATGTCACCTTAGCCGGTGAACGCCACTTGCATCTGGTCGGTAGCATCCATATGGGAACCGAAGGCATGTTTCCCCTCCCCCACGAATTGCTGAATAAATTGAATCAAGCTGATGCGCTGATAGTAGAAGCAGATATCACTGACGCAACCTCGCCGTTTGGTAACGAAAATCTGGCTGATCCGTTGATTGACCGATTATCTGAAGAGCACTACCAACAATTGTTGCAACGCTGCGAAGAACTCGGTCACGATCCGCAGTCCATGGCCTTTCTGCCCGCATGGCAAACCGCCTTGATGCTTCAGGCACGCCAGGCCCAACGTTTGGGATTACGCGGCGAATACGGCATCGATTATCAATTACTGAAAGCGGCCGCAGCGCAGAAGAAAACCATTATTGAGCTGGAAGGCGCACAAATGCAGCTCGATTTACTGGAAACACTGCCCGACAATGGCATGTCTTTACTGCTCGATACCTTAACTCACTGGCACACCAACGCTCGCCTGTTGCAAACCATGATTGGCTGGTGGTTGGAACATCATCCGGTCAATGACTTGTCCACACTGGCCCCCACTTTTAGTCCGGGGTTGTACGACGTACTGATGATACAGCGCAATAAACGCTGGCAGCAGCAGCTTGAACAACTGCCAGCCGGCCACTATGTGGTCGCGGTTGGTGCATTACATTTATATGGCGAAGGGAATCTCCCTGAACTCTTGCAGCCCAACCATCGGTAAAAAATACAAAAAAATGGCCGATATCGCTATCGGCCAGTCAAAGAGGAATTTTCATTATTTTAGTTATTAAGCCCTCACATTCCTTGCGGAAAATATGAGCAGCCAGTATAGGGTAGCAACCTGACGATTAGATTAGCAACTGACATTCATCATATATCGTATCGCATCGGATCATTGTGCTGATTTTATTAGGTTAATTTTTAGTCTTGTGACAAAAATTAGGTGTAGGATATTCCAACTGAATAAATTTTCATTTTAAATTGGACGTTTATTATGACACCTGCAGTCGTTTTGCTGGAAAAACAAAAAGTTCCTTTCACATTACACCCCTATCACCATGACGCCACAGAAACCAATTTCGGTGATGAAGCGGTTAAAAAACTGGGCCTCAATGCCGATCAAGTTTATAAAACATTGCTGGTTGCGTTAAATGGCGATGCCAAAAATCTGGCGGTTGCCGTCACACCGGTGGCCACCCAACTTGATCTTAAGAAAGTGGCGCGTGCATTGGGGGTAAAAAAAGCCGAGATGGCGGATCCACAATTAGCGCAGCGCAGTACTGGCTATTTAGTTGGCGGTATCAGCCCATTGGGGCAGAAAAAACGCTTACCTACTGTGATTGATAGCCCTGCTCAAGACTATGCCACCATATTTATTTCCGGCGGTAAACGGGGGTTAGATATTGAATTGGCAGCAACAGACCTATGCCGTTTATTGCAGGGAACCTTTGCTGATATCGCCAAGCGGGATTGAGTCATCACAAATATGAAAGGGCCACAAATAGCCCTTTCATAAAAAATTAATTTATTGTCTATAAAGCTCTTTTACGTTAAATAAACCTTTATCACTGTGATTAGTTTTAAATGAGGAATATAAATCTATTGGATTTTTTAAATTTCCGCCTTGCAAAACTGGCGTATGTATTGAGCCAAGATCACAGAAAGGCACCTCCCAGAGCGGCAACTGAGCACATCGTGTGAAACAGCTAGGTTGGTGGAAACACGCGAGTGCACTCGCAACAGGCAGTGCTGTGAGCATTGAAAAAATAATAACTATTTTATGAAAGCGCATAGTGAGCCTCCTGAACCTAATATCCAATAAATAACAAGTAACTTACTTACCATCTTTGGCTTAGTCCCAGTGATATTATCTCACTTAGGTAAAAGTGATTTTATGAACACAAATATAAACAATACATCAACAAAATATATTTTCCGCTTAACACACCTTGGTTTCTAGATATAACCAATAGCAATCAGGATTATATAATAGGAGTCACTGACTATAGTGACTCCTTATCTAATTGATTATTTATAAACAATCTCGCCTTTCGGCTGATATTGGCTGGCATCCAGTGGTGAGTGCTTTTCAATATACTGTTTAAGCACTTCTGCGTCGATAAAACCGGTATTCACATAGCTCGGTAAAGTATCAATCTTCGGATAACCATCACCACCTAGCGCATTGAAATTCAAGGTTGCCAGACGATAGGTTTTATTCGGATCTAACGGTTTGCCTTGTATTTTCACGTCACTGACACCTTTGCCATCAGCGACTAAACTGACATTGGCAAATTGTGCATAAGCACCTGAATCGACTTTCTTATTGGCCACAACCGCCAGATACTTCTCAACTTCACTGCCTGTCATATCAGCATAAACCAGGGTATTACCAAATGGCTGGACCTTAAGAACATCTTTATAGGTGATATCACCCGCATCGATAGAGTCACGAACCCCACCGCCACTCATCACCGCAAAATCAGCACCCGCACGTTCCATTTGTGCCGCCAATAGCAACCGCGCCAGATTGGTTTGCTCGAAACGCACTTTGCTGCGATCCCCTTCCAACTTACCACTCACACTACCCACTTTGACATCCAGCTGCGCTTTGCCCTGTTGTTCAAATGGTGTCAGCAGTTTCAGCATTGACGGGTCTTGAGCAATCTCTTGCGTATAAAAGATGCGCTCACTGGTGCCATCAGCTTTCTCTACTTTTTTCTTCAAATTGATTGGGATTAACTGATAGCTCACTAACTTCAGCTCGCCATTACGGAATTTGAAATCTGCCCGCCCCACATATTTACCCCATTCATGCGCCTGTACTATCCACGTACCATTCTGCCGATCTGGGGCACAAGGCGTACCTGGCACATAATCAGCCTGCTTATGGTTCTCACTGGCCATACAGACCGGATCTTGTGAGTGCCCACCCACAATCATATCCAGATAGCCCGCCGGTAAACTGCGCGCCATCTCGACATCACCCGGCGCATTCGACCCGTGTTTGCCATCATCATAATGGCCCATATGAGTCGCCGCGATGATAATGTCAGGCTTTTCAGTTTTTCTCAGTTGCTCGACAACTTGCTTTGCTTCTGTCGCAGGCACGCGGAATTCGATATCGGTGAAATACTCGGGATTGCCGATCTTAGCGGTATCATCAGTGGTTAAACCAATTACGGCGATTTTCACACCTTGCTTATCAAACAAGGCGTAAGGTTTGAATAATCGCTGTTGGGTGCTTTTCTGATAAATATTGGCTGATAATAATGGGAAAGTGGCCCATTTCTCCTGCTGGCGCAGCACACTCAGTGGATTATCGAACTCATGGTTGCCGATAGCCATTGCGTCATAACCGACCAAATTCATACCGCGAAAATCAGGCTCAGCATCCTGTAAATCAGATTCCGGAACACCGGTATTGATATCCCCACCGGAGAGCAACAACAAGCTTCCCCCTTCTGCGGCAACTTGCTTACGAATGTCATCAACTAAGGTTTTCTGTGCCGCCAGGCCATATTCGCCGTGGTCATTTTGCCAGAAGTGGCCATGATGGTCATTGGTGTGCAGTATGGTGATATCGTAAGTTTTATCTTTTTCCCAGGCGGCAGCCCATCCCGGTGCAAACGCCAGCGACACAGCTAAAGCAGCTGCTGTGGTCGATAATGAAAAACGCATCGCAAATCTCCATGTTGTCGTTAAAACCAGCCCGTTCAGTGCCAGTTTAATGAGTAAAAATGGGGTGACACATACCAATATCATGATAAATCAAGATCATACTGTGACAGAGTTCGTATTGTAGTCTGATGATCTATCGGTGAATTTCAGAATATTTGAATATATATCAAATTGTATCTGCTGTAGTAAAAATCATTCGATCTGCATAATATGTATTCATTACCAATATATTATTAACAGTGATAATTATTAGGCGAATACTCACTATGACCGATCGTTCTGAGACGGAACTCCCTCCCTCCGTCAATACCCAACCCTTCGATAATACCAAGGTAAAGCGCACATCATTTTCCATCTTGGGTGCGATCAGCGTATCTCACTTACTTAACGATATGATCCAGTCGCTGATTCTGGCGATTTATCCTTTATTACAAGCTGAATTTTCTCTGAGTTTTGCGCAGATAGGATTAATCACCCTCACTTACCAACTGACCGCCTCATTATTACAGCCACTTATTGGTCTCTATACCGATAAGCATCCGCAGCCCTATTCACTGCCAATTGGCATGGGTTTCACCTTATCAGGTATCTTGCTGCTTGCGGTTGCCACGACTTTCCCGGTGGTTTTACTGGCAGCGGCATTAGTCGGAACCGGTTCTTCGGTCTTCCACCCAGAATCCTCCCGCGTAGCCCGTATGGCATCCGGTGGCCGCCACGGTATGGCTCAGTCTATTTTTCAAGTGGGAGGCAACTTCGGCAGCGCTCTCGGCCCACTATTAGCCGCTATCCTTATTGCACCTTACGGTAAAGGCAATGTAGGTTGGTTTTCACTCGCGGCACTGCTGGCTATTGTGGTGCTGTTGCAGGTCAGTAAATGGTATCAGCAACAACAAAGAGCAACCTATGGCAAAGTAGTAAAAGTCTCATCGGCCAAAATACTGCCTAAAAAGACGGTTATTAGCGCGTTAGTTATCTTGATGGTACTGATATTCTCTAAATACTTCTATTTGACCAGTATCAGCAGCTATTACACCTTTTATCTGATGCATAGGTTCGGTGTTTCGGTACAAAATGCCCAAATACATTTGTTTGTGTTCTTATTTGCCGTTGCCGCAGGCACCATCATTGGCGGGCCTCTTGGCGATAGGATAGGTCGAAAGTATGTTATTTGGGGGTCAATATTGGGCGTTGCGCCATTTACCCTTATTTTACCCTACGTTTCTCTGTATTGGACCGGGGTTTTAACCGTGATCATTGGCCTTATCCTCGCCTCTGCCTTCTCGGCAATACTGGTGTATGCGCAAGAGCTTATTCCGGGGAAAGTGGGCATGGTATCTGGTCTATTCTTCGGTTTTGCTTTCGGTATGGGGGGTTTAGGTGCGGCTGTACTAGGGTATGTTGCTGATTTAACCAGTATTGAACTGGTTTATCAAATATGCGCCTTCTTACCATTACTGGGGATAATTACGGTCTTCCTGCCTAATATAGAAGATAAGTAATAGTAATAACCTTATAATCCCGACTGAGATATGTGTTTCAGTTGGGAGATTTCCCTGCGTAATAGAGACAGAAACAGCAAATCCCTCACAAACAACCACTTCAAACAATTTCCATGCCAAAGCTGACTTTTATCGATAAAAAATGAATTTTTATCGCGCATTGATCGCATAAATGCAATAAACTGATGTTATTGCTGTGAAATGCTTGCCGCCCTGCCGAACTAGAAGGAGTCTGGATGCACCACTCAACACCCTTAATTACCACGATCGTCGGAGGCCTTGTTCTCGCCTTCCTCTTGGGCTCCTTGGCTCACCGCCTGCGCATCTCACCACTGGTGGGGTACCTTGCCGCAGGGGTGCTGGCCGGGCCATTCACGCCAGGTTTCGTTGCTGATACCTCATTAGCACCAGAACTGGCTGAAATTGGTGTTATCTTGTTGATGTTTGGTGTCGGACTTCACTTCTCACTTAAAGACCTCCTCGCAGTAAAAGCCATCGCCATACCCGGTGCTGTGGCACAAATTGCCGTTGCCACCTTACTTGGAATGGGACTGTCTCATTTATTAGGCTGGGATTTGATGACGGGTTTTGTCTTCGGTCTTTGTCTATCAACAGCAAGTACCGTGGTATTACTGCGAGCTCTAGAAGAACGGCAACTCATAGATAGCCAGCGGGGGCAAATTGCTATCGGCTGGCTGATTGTCGAAGATTTGGCGATGGTACTCACATTGGTGCTATTACCAGCCTTTGCCGGCGTGATGGGTAACGAAACCACCAGTCTCAGCCAGTTATTCACTGAACTAGCAATAACCATCGGTAAAGTCATTGCCTTCATTACGCTGATGATTGTTGTCGGTCGTCGTTTGGTCCCCTGGATACTGGCTAAAACCGCCAGTACCGGTTCCCGTGAGCTATTTACCTTGGCAGTGCTGGTATTAGCGCTTGGTATTGCTTACGGCGCTGTAGGGCTGTTCGACGTATCCTTTGCTCTCGGTGCATTCTTCGCAGGAATGGTATTGAATGAATCAGAGCTCAGCCACCGTGCGGCGCAAGATACCTTACCGCTACGTGATGCATTCGCCGTACTGTTCTTCGTTTCAGTTGGGATGTTATTCGACCCAATGATTTTGCTACGTGAACCATTAGCTGTACTGGCTTCACTAGCTATCATTATCTTCGGCAAATCAGCCGCAGCGTTTATATTAGTGCGCATGTTTGGTCACTCAAAACGTACAGCACTCACCATTTCTGTCAGCCTGGCGCAAATCGGTGAATTTGCCTTTATTCTCGCCGGGCTTGGAATTTCTCTCGGTTTAATGTCTGAGCATGGCCGTAATCTGGTGCTGGCGGGCGCAATTCTATCAATTATGCTCAACCCGCTACTGTTTACACTATTGGATCGCTATTTGGCTAAAAACGAGACGATGGAAGATCTGATTCTGGAAGAGGCAGTCGAAGAGGAAAAGCAGATCCCGGTAGATTTGTGCAATCATGCACTATTAGTCGGTTATGGTCGGGTGGGGAGTTTATTAGGTGCAAAACTGCACGCGGAAGGTATTCCATTAGTGGTCATTGAGAACTCTCGACCAAGAGTTGAAGCGCTACGTGAACAAGGTATTAATGCGGTATTAGGTAATGCTGCAAGTGCAGATATTATGTCGCTGGCTCGTTTGGATTGTGCTCGTTGGTTATTACTGACCATACCGAATGGCTACGAAGCTGGTGAAATTGTCGCCTCCGCCAGAATTAAACGGCCAGATCTTGAGATAATTGCTCGCGCGCATTATGACGACGAAGTGGTTTATATCTCGGATCGTGGCGCGAACCAGGTTGTGATGGGCGAACGTGAAATTGCCAACAGTATGCTTAATATGTTGAAGATAGAAACGCTGACCGAAGAAGACAAACGCCCTCTTTGCCCAATTTAAAAACATCTCAGTGTTTATAACTGATGTTCTATATCCAATAGATTTCAAGCTGCAGGAAGGCGGCAAGCAAGAGAATCCCGATGAGCTTACACCAGTAAGTAATTCGGGTGAATGAGAGCAGCCAACACACCTGCAGCTTGAAAGATGACGGATATATTATCTTTCCCAGTACGACTCTTCTAAACTGTCTTCCCGCTCAGGCAAACCACGCGTCAAACGCGGTGAATGCTGATTCAATACTTGATAACTAACCCGATTGGCATATTTACATACTTGCGCCAATGAAGAGTAGCTCAGGTAGCTACGTACATGTTTGCTAGAGTTAGGAACATTGTTACGATGAAAACCATTGGCAGCAATGTCATGCAGCACCGCCGATAAAGCACCATCCCCTGCCCCATTAGTATTCATTATTTTCTCTGGGCCACCCATATAAGGGGCAATATGAGAATAAATCCGTAATGGGTTATCACAATGCTCTTTACGCATCGCGCGGCTGAATTCATACAAGTTAAATTCAGCAATCGCACCGGGTAATAATGGGTGCTGAGTTTGGCGCTTATTAGCCTCTTCCGTATAGCCCGCCATATAAAGGCCATTAGGGCCAGCGGTACAAAGCACTAAATCAACCCAGTTCAAGGCCATATCTGAGGCCATCAGCGGATCATTAAGCCCCGTCAGTTCATAAGCTTCATCTTCATTCATCGCTACTATAGAGACGTTCTCTTTAAGAAAATCACGCCACCACTGTGGATTATCTGCAATAACGTATTTTGTCCCAAGTGTCATCACGACAGGAACATTATATTTCTTCGCATAACTGATAGCTTGCATCGTCGCTTCAGGCATTGGTTCGCCCGGCTTACAACGCACCAAATAAGCGGTAAGAACCAATGCCGATGCCCCTGCGATAATATCTTCAGGGATACTTTCCGGTCGTAGTTGATTCATTTGACCGGGACTGATCGCAAATGTGCGCTCGCCATTATCCGTAATGAGAGTGAAACAGCGACCAATCGCACCATCAACTGCCTGTAAATAGTTCAAATCAGTGCGACTAGAGGTATTACACAGATAACGATAGGCATAACTACCAATTTTGATATTGCTACACATCGTACCTAATAAAATAGAGCGGTCATCCGCCAAAACAGAATAATTGTGCAACGTATTACCAATGGTTCCCCCCGCAAACTCATGCGTTATTAACCCCTTGGCGGTCAGTTCCTGATAAAGGTGTTCAGCAACATCATCCTCGATAACCAAAGAATGCCCCTGACTAAGACCATAACGCGTAATAAAGTCCTCATCGACTTTCGCTTCAATATCAACTAGCGTCTGATCAATACCAACAATATAAGACGTGCTCACTTCATTTTCTGTCTGAGCCGGTTGTAATAAAGGGTCACGAGCATTAACAGGAAAATAGTGCTTAGATTTGCGTTTACCAGGAAATTTCATTGTTGTTTGTTACAAAATTAGGGATGAAAAGATAGGAGGATTTTAGCACAGCTGACCAAGTATTCAGCGAACATAACCATTTGGATTAGATTGCTGCCAATTCCATGCATCTTTTAGCATGTCTGTTAAATTTCTTTTGGCCTTCCACTTTAATTCCTTAAAAGCAAGCTCAGGGCTGGCCCAACACTCAGCAATATCGCCAGGGCGACGAGCCACAATTTCATAAGGAATTTTTTTGCCTGATATTCGCTCAAACTCTGCAATCATCTCAAACACTGAATGCCCAACACCCGAGCCAAGATTATAAACCTTAAAACCCTGCTTCAGGTTATTAAGCGCACAAAGATGCCCTTCTGCAAGATCCATAACATGGATATAATCCCGCACACCTGAGCCATCTACGGTAGGGTAATCATTACCGTATACTGCTAATTTGGGAAGTTTACCAATTGCCACTTGAGCAATGAATGGTAGTAAGTTATTAGGCTTCCCATTTGGATCCTCGCCAATTAGCCCTGATGTATGAGCACCAACAGGATTAAAATACCGCAGCGCTCTTATAGAGAAATCAGGATAAGCAAAAGCGAAATCTTTCAATATCTGCTCAACCATGACCTTTGATGAACCATAAGGATTTGTTGTTCCGCCAATACGTGCATCTTCAGTCAGGGGAACAAACTCAGGATCACCATATACTGTCGCAGAAGAGCTAAATATTAATTTTTTTACGCCAGAGATAGCCATTTCTTCAAGCAAAACAATCGAGCCGGTGACATTATTTTGGTAATATTCAATGGGTTTAACTACTGACTCGCCCACTGATTTCAAACCTGCAAAATGAATAACAGCATCAACTTTATGCTCGAAAAATATCTTCTTAAGGCAATTCCTATCTAATATATCACCTTGGTAAAATACGGGTGTGTGGCCAGTGATTTTAGATACACGTAATAATGACTCAGCAGAAGCATTAGATAAATTATCTAATACAACAACATTTTCACCATTTTCTAACAGAGTCAGTACAGTATGTGACCCTATATAACCTGCACCACCCGTTACTAAAATAGTCATAATTCACCTATTAAATTTAAGAAACCAAGCATATCTATCATCCAAGAATAATTTTTCTACATTTATCTTTTACGTTATTTATATCAAATTTATTCTTTTGCTTCTGTGCTGCTTTATAGAATGAATCATAGTTTGAAAATACAGTATTAAGAGCGGAATCTAATTCCTCTGTCGTATTAGCAATTAAGATACCGTTTTGATTGACTACCTCACTGCAACCACCGACATCACTCAAAATAACCGGTAGACTGGCACTGGTAGCCTCAATTGCGGCCATAGGTAAACCTTCACTTTCTGATGTTAATACAAAAACATCATACTCATGAAATCTGTCGAATCCTTTAATTTCACCGTAAAAATGAATATTGTTATAATCTGCATATTCTTTTTTAAGATCTTGATAGTATTCCCCGTCACCAACGATATCCAGGTCAAATTTAGGGTTAGCTGCAGCGACTTTTAATATTAAATCAGGACGTTTAGGATAAGCCAATCGACATACATAAATGATTTTATTTTGGCATGGACGGTCAGGTCGCTCAGTTAGTGGTGTTATCGCATTAAGCTGGGTTATAATTTTCTCAGGTTTAATTCCAATTATTTTAATAGCTTTATCTGCATCACTTTGAGAAACACACCATACGACATCTGTAATGTTTGATAGTAGCTTTTCAATATAACAAAATATGAATTTGAGTACATTACCATTGTAAATACATGACCATCCGTGAGAAACATACACGCCACGAAAACGTAGGAATAAACGGGCCAACCTACTATAAAGACCGGCATTGGCAGAACTGGAAACAACAATATCAATCTTATTTTCTTTAAGCGTCTTGTACAAAACGTAGATGGCCTTAATACTAGCCATTTTTCTTATCTCTGGAATAATAACGATTTTGTCACAGACAATAGTTTCAGTTAACCAGCCCGGTTCAGAAGTTATTAAAATAATCTTACAATCGTCTTTAAGTAGTTTGACTTGCTCCAAAACCCAACCTTGAGCACCACCAATGATTGATTTAGTAATTACAAATGCAATATTCTTCATATTAATTCCATAAACAATAAAATGCAAATATTCCTAGAGAGTAACTTTAAGCCGTTAGTGAACAATAACGTTTTTTGCATTTTCGCCGTGAGCCTTTTGCCAAACAACATCACAGATGCCATCTGTTGGTTGAAACCCTGTAGGTGCTTCTAATAATAAAGAACGGATACGTTCGTAATTAAAGTCATTACAGGCAGTTTCAATTTTGTTCAGCAGAGTATTCAAATTGTCCCAATCAAGCATAACTTCAGTTGCAGTCATAATTCGAGGATGATAGGTATGCTGTACGGAATCACCAATAAGTAACTCTTCGTATAACTTTTCTCCAGGCCGTAATCCTGATATTTCAATCGCGATATCGCCATCAGGATTTTCTTCACTCTTAATAGAAAGGCCCGAAAGATTAATCATTCGCTTGGCCAAATCAATAATTTTAACAGGATCGCCCATATCTAATACAAAAACATCACCGCCGTGTCCCATAGCACCAGCTTGAATAACAAGTTGAGCAGCTTCAGGAATAGTCATAAAGTAGCGAATAATATCTTTATGTGTAAGAGTGATTGGGCCACCCTCTGCAATTTGTTTCTTAAAGAGAGGAACAACAGAACCAGACGATCCAAGCACATTACCAAAACGAACCATACAAAATTTTGTTTTATTTTGTTCTGTCGATAATGCCTGCAACACAAGTTCGGCCATTCTTTTGGTAGCCCCCATGGTGTTGGTTGGCCGTACAGCTTTGTCCGTGGAAATTAAAACAAATTTCTCAACCTTAGATTTTATTGCTGCTTTAGCACAATAAAGCGTACCGAATATATTATTTCTTACTCCCTCTATCACGTTGTTTTCGACAAGAGGTACATGCTTATAGGCTGCGGCATGATAAACAGTATTTACATGGAAGCTAGACATTATCTGAACTAACCGTTTTTCACTTTGTACAGACCCAAGTAATGCAACAAATTCTGTCTCAATTTTATTATTTTTACATATTGCTGCTATTTCATTTTCTATGGAATAAAGCGAAAACTCAGAAATATCAAAAAGAATTAATAAACTTGGTTTCTCAACAATAATCTGACGACATAGCTCAGAGCCTATTGACCCTCCAGCGCCAGTCACCATCACCACTTTCCCAGTAATATTTTTAGCTAACAGTTTTTCATCTGGTACGACTGGATCTCGCCCCAGCAACTCTTCGATAGAAACTTTCTTTAAGCTGCTTATTTGTGCTCGACCTTCAACCAAATCAGACATTCCCGGAATAGATAAAACTTCACAAGAGAGATTTTCGAGTTTATTGACAACTGCTCGACGCTGACTTTGGCTAACACTGGGCATAGCCAGTAATACTTTCTTAATGCCATAGCGCCCAATTAAATATTCAAGTTTTTCTGAAGGATAAACTGTGACACCATGAATAACAGCTTTATGTAACTTAGGATTATCATCAACAAAAGCAATAGGGAAATATTCACTGGCTTGCATTAGAGCGGGTAATAATTGCCTTCCAGAAGCGCCCGCACCATATATAACAACGGGAATCTGTCCTCTAACACCATAATTTAATAGCATCCTAAAAAACAACCGAGAGCCGCAAATAAGCACTAATGAGAAAATAAAGAACATGACAGAGACTGTTCTTGGTAAATATACTCCTAAGAAATAAGATCCAAGAACAAGTAAACCAGAAGAAAGAACAACACCTACGAGCACAATACTGACAATCTTAGCACTGACATAACGTAATACTGTTCGATATAAACCCAATCTTACATATACAAAAAGTGTCGGTGGTATAATTGCAGCTAAAGCAACCCATTGCTCAATGCTGGTAAAGGGACTATCTACGTCCAGTCGTACCCAGAAAGCCCCCCAGTATGCTAGAACAATTAGAATCGTATCTAACAATAGCATAATAATTCGTTTAACAGTTCTTGGCAAAGATAATAAAAATACGAGAAGCATATAATACCAACCCTAATAAGGAATACACGGTTTTACGCAGTATTCATTCAGCTCAATTATCCAGTCACAAATTAAAATCGATTAATTATTATTAATGCCGGCATTAAGTTTATAATCAATGTATAAAATAGGAGTATAGGAAATAATGAGTGCTATTATTGGATTGACTATATTAAGCCCTACCAATAATGCAATAGGAAATAGCCAAATTATATTTATAGCAATTGTTGATAAAGTCACAGGTAAATGACGTTTAAATTTTCTGGACGCAATTTGATAGCCATGGCTTCGGTGAGCTTCATAAACCTTAAAACCACCAAGAACACGACGTACCAAGGTCCATGTTGCATCAACAATAAATACGCCTAATAGTATTAGCCAACAAAAGAAAAATTTTGTTTCTATCCAACCAGCACTTATTGCTAAAGAACCGATCATTAACCCCAGAAAACCACTTCCTGCATCGCCCATAAATATCTTAGCTGGCGGGAAATTCCAAAGTAAAAAACCTAAAACAGTGCACACAAGCAACCAAAGAACCAGATAACTATTCAGTTCAATGTAATCTCCACTTATATAATAAATGACAATCATCCCGATACAAGCGATTACCGCCTCTGCGCTTGCCAAGCCATCAATACCATCCATAAAGTTATAGAGATTTAGCATCCACACTAAAAATAACAAACCAAATAAGCTGCCAAAGATTCCCAAGTCAATAATAAAATCTGAAACTTTTAAGACAGGGAAACCACCTAAGCAAAATAGTAAAAATGCCGCAGCGGAAAAATGAGCCAAAAGACGCCAGCGAGCGGCAATATGCCCATGGTCATCCCAAAAGCCAACCAGAGCTATTACCCCGCCAGATACGATTAGCCCTACCGCCGATAAAATAGGAAGATAGCCCAAGAAATAGAAAAGAATTATACCAATAAGGAAACTGATAACGATAGCAACCCCCCCGCCCCTTGGGGTCGGGGTTACATGTGAGCTGCGAGAGTTAGGAGTATCAATAATATTATTCTTTAATGCATAGAGCCGTAATAAATATGTCAATCCTACTGATGCAAGAAAGAATATTGTTAGTAAAAAAATGAAAGTTAGCATTTCGAGCCCCAAACTTTTCCTGACAGTAGAAATTATAAAAACATTTCGTTGTTCTTAACATATCTAGCTTAACAATTATTTTTTAAATTGAGTGTAAATGGATAACCAACGTTCAATTATCGTCTCAATGGAGTTTGTTTGTATAATTCGTTCTCTCGCTTTATTACCTAATATTTCTTTTTCATTATCAGATAGTTTTATCATTTTATTTATTGCTTGAGATAAACTATTAGGGTCTTTTATCGGGACAATCGAACCGCAATCTCCTAATGCCTCGGTTATACCTCCGGCATCAGTTGCAACGATAATTTTCTTGCATGCCATCGCTTCAGTAATAACAAGCGGAAAACCTTCCCATTCAGAAGAGAGCACAAAGATATCAGCAGCACACATTAATTGTCGTATATCATTTCTTTGTCCAATAAATGTTACATATTTATCAATGCCAAACTCTTTGGACATATTCTTAAGATAACCGTCTAGATGACCGGTTCCAACAATAAATAGCTGAGGAAAACTTTGTAAGCTACGGTCTTTAATAAGTAAAGAAAAGGCTGTTAGTAAGTTTGGATAATCTTTTGCTTCTGTTAGCCGCCCTACGCTGAGAAGTATTGGAGTATCATTAAATATACCTAGTTCTGACCGTTTTGCCTTCCTCTCATCCATTGAAAAATCAAACTGCGAAGCATCAATACCATTTGAAACAACAATCATTCTACCAGGACTTGAGGCACCCTTACGAATGAAGGAATCAACTGCATCTTGACTAACATTGGTCGACAGGGAAGCAAGTTTGTCAGTATATTTATATGCTAACATCCTCAATGAGCTTCCTTCATTAGTATTATGTGCTGTACATATTAAAGCTGGTATTTTCGTAATAAAACGCAGTGTTCTGGCAAATAAATTCGCATGAAACATATGGCTGTGTACAATATCAGGTTTGAATTTTTTTATTATTTTTTTAACTTCAAATAACCCTTTAAATAGACTAAAAGGAGTCTTGTTTAGCTTTAATTCATTTAATTGAATACCATCATTGGGTCTAACTAATGTTTCGCCAGTTAGCGAAACAATCATTACGTTATGCCCTGCCTCATACATTTTATTAGCGATCAAGACAGTTTGTTTCTCAGCTCCTCCCATGCCAAGCCCTGTAATAATATATAATAAATTCACTGAAACCTCTTGTTATTTTATTTGAATTTTATACTAATCCATTATATTTACAATTTTGCTAATAGACTAAACATCCGCTGAAATTCAATTTTAGATATTCTCTATTAAACTTTTCCATTTATCACCTATTGCCACTTCTATTTTATACTTTTCTGCATTCTTTAATGACCTGAGCGACATAGACTCTCTTAAGTCATCGTCATTCATAAGTAAAATAAGTTGCTGAGTAAAAGCATTACTATCAGAAAATGGAATAAGGAAACCATCTTCATTGTTAATAATCAACTCAGAAGGACCGGTATCACAGTCATATGCAATTATTGGTAACCCACTAGCTTTTGCTTCAAGCAGTACCATTGGAAAACCTTCAAAACGCGATGTCATTACATAAATACCAGCCTGGTCATATAATTCGCTCACATGAGGAGTTGATGGGAGTAATTTTACATTTTTTAAGTTTAATGTTTTTATCTTATCTAATAACAATTGCTTATCCTCTCCATCACCAGCAATGATAAGGTCCCAATTATTATTCTTTTCTTCAACCTTAGCCCAAATATCTAATAAAAGATCAAAACCTTTCTGATAAGAAAGACGCCCTAGAGCTAAAATTTTTTGGGAGTGTTTCGTTGTTAATTTATTTTTTGACTCAAAAGGTAATGGGTTGGGTATTGATATTATTTTTTCAGGATATTTATTTTTTTCTAACCAATAGTCGCGATCTTTCTCTGTTAGAGTGACAACTGCATCGGAATATTTGGCTGCTATTTTTCTAGCCAGTTTACGTGATTTTATATTCAGATTACTTTTATAGTTAAAATGCTCCCATGATATATGCTTTATCTTGGTACCTAATAATGCAGTAGTGCTAAATAATGCTAACATTGTGTCAACATCAATCAAAACATCTATTGATTCATCTAGTAAGATACGACGTAACTTAGAAACAACCGAAACATAGGCCAGTGAAAAACGTCTTTTTTCATCAAAAAGTGAGACTAATTTTATATTCTCGTCGACAGAAAATTTAGGTGGCATATTGCCACTTAAACTGATAATAACAACCTGGTAGCCATTTTTACCAAGATAGTTAGCAAGTGCTATGCTGACTCGCTCAGTTCCACCGGTATGACTTATATCACCACCAAAGAAAGCGATTTTTTTCATAAAATCTCTTATTATCTTTTAATTTTTCGGATTATTACACCAGGTAATGTAACCACTCGCACTAAAAGAGATGATTTATTATGATCAATATATTCCGCATCCATCATAACGAGAGCCTGGTTAATTCTTAAAACAGATTTTACAAAATCTAACGGACGAGATAACCATATTTTAAATGGTATATTTTCTAATAGGGCTTTACGCGAAATATAATGACCTACAGCATGTTTTTTTATAGATGATTTACTTAATCTATTAGTCTGATCATCATCAAAGAAAATACCCACGTGAATTGAGCTATAATAAAAACAATACTCTTTAGATACTGTGCTATAAAACCAAATTTCCGGAATAAATTTTATATTTTCGTTTATTGGATACAAATACTTCTTTAATATTTTAGTTTTAAAAAAATCAATTCTTTCGCCACGAAGACCTGATCGAAACTCGTCAAACCATGAGCTTTCATCATCGCGCCCATATAAATACAAGCTATCAGGTTTCATCTTATTTGAATTCATCGAAATTGCTCGTATACCGATAATTGATTCGTCGTCAAACACGTCTCTTATTGAAAGTAAATTATTAATTGAACCAGTAGCAAGAATGTCATCAGAATCAACTCCAATAAAATACTCTCCCTTAGCATTTTCAACGGCTCTATTCCAGGATGCTTGTTTTCCACTATTATTTTGATATATATACTTTATCTTTAATTTATTTTCGTTTTGAAACTCTTTAACTATATTGGCCGTATCATCTGTCGATCCATCATCAATGATTAGCCACTCAATATCATCTCTATGTTGTTCTAAAATTGAGAGATAGCAACGTTTTAGCACATGTGATCTATTGAAAGTAGGTGTAAATATAGTAACCAGCGTCATTTTATTTTTTCACCTCTTTTTCGACAGATGAAATAAGCCTGAAAAATAACTTATTTTTAATCAGGTAATATAAAATAGGTTTTAGCTTCCCCGAGTGGAGTATCGGTTTCATTGAAACAATAGCATAAGATTTATTAAAACTGTCTAGTGCTCTTATTTTATTATAATGATAAATCCTAGCACACTTTGAAACATGTGAAATAAAGACGCTGGCTAAGACGACAGCCCAGTATTTATTTTTATGTTTTAAGTATTTATCCCTAAATCTTACCAATCCGAATTCACTGTCATCCAAGTCTGATATATTCAGATTTTTAGTAATACTACTCGATATCTGCCTATATTTGACAATTAAATCTTTACACTCGAATATTGATTTACATTTATCAATCAGTATAGGCAATAATAATTGATCTTCAAATCGCCGTCCCACATCAAAAAGCATTCCATCAAAAATATTTTTTCTAAAAACACATCGCCAGACATAAAACATCTCACTTTCAGCTATTTTTAATTTCACATGGTCAAGACGATCAATAGTAAATTTATTTACTTTTATTAACTCAAATACATGTTCTTTATCATCGAAAAACTCAGAGTAATTGAAAACCATACCATCTGGTGAATTCTCTAGAATAATTGTCTTAATTGAGCTATAAATTCCATCACACCAAATATCATCAGCATCTAAGAAAGTAATATATTTCCCTGTCGAAACCGACACTCCCATATTCCTCACAACAGATATACCTGTATTTTCTTGTGCAAGATAAACAAAATCATATCTTTCACGGTACTTCTGTATTATATCGTCAGAATGATCTGTTGAACCATCATTAATAATTATAACTTCTAATGTATTATCCCATTGGACAAATACAGAGCTTAGACATGCATCAAGATATTGTTCTGCATTAAATACAGGTATAATCAAAGAGAGCAGTTTTTTATTATCCATTTTTATTTCTCGAAAGAATTTCAAACAATAATTTCTTTCTCTTAAGAATAAGAATTAAGCATATGAATGATAAAGTTTCAATAAAAATAATTGAAAGCACTCCACCCCATGCGCCATACATAGATGCAAGATATGCACAAAGAGGAATATGAATCACTGCTGAAATCATGGGCAAAATAGTGTAGGATTTCTTATGCCCGTGGGGGAGTAAAATATAATTACCTAGTACAGTAGACTGTATGACTAACAAATAAACCGGAGAGAATAAAATCAGTAAGGTTGATACTTCTGAATATTCATGTCCAAACATAATTTTGGTAATTAGTTTAGAAAAGACAATAACAAATATAGTTATGATTATACATAATGAACCTTGCCAATAAAAAATTTTTCTAATTAAAGCATACGCTTCATCTTTTTTATTGACTAATAATGAATTTATTCTCGGATAAAATGCATTTCCTAAAACGAGAAAAACACCAAGGATAGCACCTTTTACTCTATCTGCTGCCGTGAATATACTGACTTCATAGACATTGCTGAATATGCCAATAATAATTGTAGTGCTCATGGTATAAAGGCTGATAGAAAGTGTGGCGCAAAATATCGGAAACGAATCTTTTAGAGTATATGCTACCCTCAGACTAGAAAAGCTAACTACCCTAACTAATTTTTTCCGGTATATATATATTATTGCTATTATACCTGCCAGTAAATTCATTGATGATTGAATCATTACGGCATATTTAACATCTGCATCACTATGAACAAATATAAAAAATAATGGCAACATTGATAACTTTGCAACTATCATTAAATTAGTCACCACGGACAGTTTTTCTATTCCTTGGAAAAACCACACTGGCATCAGTGTCGTCCCTATTAACATGAGTACTGTATAAATTAACTCACGCTGAATCACTGCATGTGAATTTGTAGCAAGAAGTAAAACTACTATTACAATTGAAACTAAGCATAATATAGATTTTGATATGAGCGTTTCAAAGAAAATCTTAGATATATATTCTGGGTCATCTTGGTGTTCAGCTATTTTTTTTGACGCTGATAAATTAAATCCAAAATCAATTAAAATAACAAAATATTGAGCTAATGAAAGTGTAAGACTGTAGACACCGAAACCTTCAACTCCTAAGACACGAGTCAGATAGGGTAACGTTAAAAGTGGAATAATATAATTACTCCCTTGTAACAAAAGCAAAGAAAAAATATTTCTCCGTAACACTGACATTTAAATTTCCAGCTATTGGGTTAAATTACATTTTCATGAGAGTTTAGTCTATTTGTTAACTCCCCCATAAAGTGAAATATCTTTCGCACCCGAAATCTACAGAAATACAGGCCTAAATCAAAATCAAGACACGCTACCGCCCTTGGCTCACAGCTACCAATGCACTGTTTTCTCATTTTATGATGTAGCTCAATTAAAAAATCAAACTACAATAGTGAGTTACAAAAACATTTACATATCTTTTTTATAAAAATGTAATTCTCATACATCTAAATAGGCATTACAAGCAAAAGGGCCAGGTAAAAATATGTATTGATGTATCATTCAGGTAACGATCAATACATAAAAAATCATGAACGATAGGGTAATAAACTAATCTATTGTTTTACCAACTGTTCTAAAAGGTCTATATGTGCCTTGTCATCGTTCAGCGCGGGGATATATTCAAACTTCTCACCGCCAGCATGTAAGAAAATATCTCGATTTTGTTCTTTGATTTCTTCCAATGTTTCCAGGCAGTCAGCAGAAAAACCGGGGCATATCAACTGAATATGTTTAACACCCTGGGAAGGCAGACTTTTTAAGGTTTCGTCAGTATATGGAGTTAACCACGGCTCGCGACCAAAACGTGATTGATATGTCATCATGATTTGCTCTGCCGGTAAGGCTATTTCAGCACGTAAAGCGCGACTGGTTTCTTCACAGCGTTGTGGGTAGTCATCCCCTAATTGCGCATAGCGTTTAGGAATACCGTGAAAAGACAGGACTAATCTGTCTGGTTTACCATGTTGCACAAAAGAGTTTTCAACACTTTGTTTTAGCGCTGAAATATAGGCAGGGTGCTCAGCATAATCACGGATAAAAGAAATCGACGGTAAACAGCGATAACCTTTCAAAATACGGGCAACAGCATCCCAGACGGCCGCACTGGTCGAGCAAGAATATTGCGGATAAAGCGGTAATACCACCAGCTTGGTAACACCTTGCGCCAATAGTTTATCAATAGCACCTGGCAGATTCGGTGAGCCATAACTCATCCCTAACTCTACAGGGATATCGGGCATACGGGCGGCTAACGCTTTTTGTTGCCGGCGGCTATAGACCAATAAAGGCGAACCTTCTTCCATCCAGACAGATTGATACAGTTTTGCCACGCGCGGGGATCGAATCGGTAAAATTACTCCACGTAGCAAAGGCCACCACAACCATGGTGAAGTATCAACTACCCGGCGATCACTCAAGAACTCAGCCAGATAGCGTTTTACTGCTTGCGGTGTCGGGGCATCCGGTGTTCCCAGATTAACCATCAGTACGCCAAGCTTGCTTTGCTTCATGCAGGAGTCCTTATTGTGTATTAAGCCGCTTATTCAAACCGACAAATATATTTCAGCTGTTCTGTAAAATAATAAAGGCGACCTCAGGCCGCCTTGACTATCTTACCATCCAGAATTAACCGAGAATAGTCGCCAGTTCCGCACTGACTTCTGCTACTTTACGGGTTCCGTCCAGTTTAAAATATTGTGTGTTACCTGCATCAGCTTCTTTACGATAGTAAGAAACCAATGGTGCAGTTTGCTGATGATATTCAACCAGACGTTTGCGCACTGTTGCTTCCTGATCATCTTTACGAATTGTCAGTTCTTCACCGGTCACATCATCTTTATCTTCAACTTTAGGTGGGTTGAATTTAATGTGATAAACCCGACCTGAAGCAGCATGTACCCGACGCCCAACGATGCGATCAACAATCAGTTCGTCTGGAACATCAAACTCCAATACATAATCAACCTTGATACCTGCTTCTTTCATGGCATCAGCTTGAGGAATGGTACGCGGGAACCCATCTAGCAGGAAACCGTCACGGCAATCGTCCTGTGTAATGCGCTCTTTAACCAATGCGATAACCAGCTCATCAGTGACCAGCTTGCCGGCATCCATAATTTCTTTCGCTTTCAGACCTAACTCAGAACCTGCTTTTACAGCGGCGCGCAACATATCACCAGTAGAGATTTGCGGAATACCGTATTTCTCCATGATGAATTGAGCCTGAGTACCCTTACCAGCGCCCGGAGCGCCCAGCAGAATGATACGCATTGCGTAAATCCCCTTGCTATGTAGTTTTTCTATGTATTTTTACGTAAACAAATCAAAATTGCGGAAACAAGCAACCTTACCATTTTCAGGGGGGTTGGCTCAAGGCGCACGAGGTGACTTCGTAGAATTGGATCGGCAGAAACAGGCAGGATAAAAATTTAATTCATTGAAATAAAATAAAAACGCCCCGAATAAGCTATCTATCCGAGGCGTTCTAATACTAAATTAAGCGGTTAATAACTGATTCATTCGACGAATAAACTGGTTAGGATCCTCTAGGGTTCCTCGCTCAGCCAATAGTGCTTGATCCAGCAGTAACTCAACCCATTCAGCGAACTGCGTATCATCAGCCACATCAGCAGCACGTTTGACCAGGCTATGTTCCGGGTTCAGTTCAAAGATATACTTCACTTCCGGTGCCTGCTGACCCGCAGCGGCGAACAATTTCGCCATTTGCGTGCTCATTTCATCCGCATCCGTGGTGACAATGGCCGGAGTATCCGTCAAACGGTGGGTCAGACGGACATCTTTTACACGCTCACCCAACAGCGTTTTCACACGCTCGACAAAAGGCTCCAGCGCTTTATCCGCTTCTTGCTGTTCTGGGCGCTCTTCATCGGCCAATTTGTTCAATGAGTCATCTGCTTTGCTGACTGATTGGAAAGCTTTACCATCGAACTCAGTCAGGTAGCTCATCATCCATTCGTCAATACGATCGGACAACAGCAAGACTTCAATGCCTTTTTTACGGAACAGCTCCAAATGCGGGCTGTTCTTGGCAGCGGCATAGCTATCCGCAGTGATGTAATAAATCTTCTCCTGCCCTTCGGCCATGCGGCTGACATAGTCTTCTAGCGACACGGTTTGCGCGGAGCTGTCAGTATGGGTCGAAGCAAAGCGCAGTAACTTGGCAATGGTATCTTTGTTGCTACCGTCTTCCGCTGGCCCCTCTTTAAGAGCCATACCAAACTGTTGCCAGAACTGCTGATACTTCTCAGCGTCATCTTTAGCCAGTTTTTCCAACATTTGCAGTACACGTTTGGTCAGCGCACTGCGCAGGTTCTGCGTTACACGGCTGTCTTGCAAGATCTCGCGCGAAACGTTCAGCGGCAGATCATTGGAATCAATCAGGCCGCGAACAAAACGCAGATAATTCGGCATGAACTGCTCAGCGTCATCCATGATAAACACGCGCTGTACATACAGTTTGAGGCCGTGCTTATGGTCGCGATTCCACATATCCCAAGGCGCTTGCGCCGGGATGTACAACAGACTGGTGTACTCTTGCTTACCCTCTACGCGGTTATGACTCCAAATCAGTGGATCAGTGAAGTCATGAGCAATATGTTTGTAGAATGCTTTGTATTCGTCGTCAGTTATTTCAGCTTTGCCGCGAGTCCACAACGCCTGGGCTTTGTTGATTTTCTCCCAAGTGACAGTGCCATCTTCTTCATTTTTGCTTTCGATTTCGACTGGCAGTGCAATATGGTCTGAATATTTGCTGATAACAGAACGCAAGCGCCAGTTATCAAGGTATTCATCTTCACCTTCGCGCAAATGCAGAGTAATTTCCGTACCGCGCTCTTCTTTGGTGATATCCGCTATGGTGTAATCACCCTCGCCTGCTGATTCCCAGAACACACCTGCATCTGCGGGCGCGCCAGCAGCGCGAGTGCGAACGGTGACTTTATCTGCCACGATGAAAGCAGAATAGAAGCCCACACCAAACTGGCCAATTAATTGGCTATCTTTCGCCTGGTCTGAGCCGATAGATTCGAGGAATGCTTTAGTCCCTGATTTCGCGATAGTACCGAGATTATCAATGACTTCTTCACGGCTCATACCAATACCGTTATCACTTAGTGTCAAAGTACGCTTTTCTTTATCAAAAGATAAACGCACACGCAGCTCGCCATCGCCTTCAAACAATTCTGGGTGAGACAGTGCGCGGAAACGAAGTTTATCTGCCGCATCAGAGGCGTTAGAGATAAGCTCGCGCAAGAAAATTTCTTTATTGGAATAAAGCGAGTGAATCATCAAATGAAGAAGTTGTTTTACTTCTGACTGAAATCCACGGGTTTCTTGACCTTTCATACTCATTAATTACCTCAATCCAAATTACCGACAGGTAGATAAAATCGAACAGTGAGTATCAAATGGGGTCAATTGCGGGGGCTTTCAAGCCTTAACACAGAAAAAACAGAGAATCAGGGGCGATTGATTGAACATCACGGATGAAATTATTCATATGATAATCAATAACAAAACAATCGCCCAGCAGATTAAATAAGATGGGACTTGCTAAAACTAGTACTTAATGGGATTACGTCCCGCTAATGAGTGGGATAGGGTTGTACCATCAACCATTTCCAACTCACCACCGACTGGCACACCGTGTGCAATACGGCTGGCTAACACACCATACTGACCGCACATCTGACCAATATAGTTGGCAGTTGCATCCCCTTCGACTGTCGGGTTAGTCGCCAGAATGACTTCACTGATAGTTTCAGTTTCCAGCCGTTTTTCAAGCAAATCCAAACCAATATCACCGGGACCTATGCCGTCCATGGGCGATAAATGCCCCATCAACACAAAATAGCGCCCGCCAAACTGGCCCGTTTGCTCAATGGCATGGATATCTGCCGGGCTTTCGACCACGCAGATTTGACCATTTTGCTGCCGCCGTGGATTAGAGCAAATGGTGCAATGCTCTTGCTCGGTAAAGGTACGGCAGTCAGCACAGTGACCAATTTCAGACATTGCACGCGTCAATGACTGTGCCAGGCGCATTCCACCGCTACGATCCCGCTGTAGCAATTGGAATGCCATACGTTGCGCCGATTTCGGGCCTACGCCCGGCAAACAGCGCAACGCCTCCATCAATGATTCAAGGAGTGGACTGGTTTGCATCAGAACGGCATCTTAAAGCCTGGTGGTAACTGCATACCACTTGATACTGAAGCCATTTTTTCTTTTTGCGTTTCATCGATGCGACGAGCAGCATCGTTCAATGCCGCAGCAATCAAATCTTCCAGCATTTCTTTATCTTCTTCGACCAACAGGCTTGGGTCGATTTCAACCCGGCGGCAGTTATGCGCCCCATTGATAGTCACTTTTACCAAGCCCGCGCCAGATTCACCGGTAACTTCCAATTTGGCGACTTCTTCCTGCATCTGCTGCATTTTTTCCTGCATCTGCTGGGCTTGCTTCATTAAATTGCCAATACCGCCTTTACCAAACATAGTCATCTCTCATAGCAAGGGGCCGCGTCAGTGCACCATGCACTTATCGCAGCGGTTAAACCGGTCGGATACTTTCTTCATCCAGTTCGGCGTCGAAGAAACGACGCAGCGTCTGAATATTATTATCCGCAATAATTGACTGGCGTGCTTGTGCCAGCTTTTCTTCATAAATGGCCTGCCGCCACTCTAACGGGGTACGCTCCGCCAGATTATCATCTTCGATAACACTTAGTGTGACTGTATTACCGTGTAATTCACTCAATGCGTCTGCCAACGTCTTTTGTGCCGAGGGCGAGTTTAAATGGCGCTGAGCAGAACGCAGGTGAAGGCGAATATTACCCGGTTCTATTTCTTCTTTAAATGCATTCAGCGCAAGTTGTTGCACCAATTTGGGAATGTGTAATTTATCAATTTCTGCTGCCCAAGGATCGCGTACCATCGCTTCTTGAGCCAATTTAGCAGAAAGTTCCGGCGTTTTTTCATGCTCCAATGCCGATCGCAATGCTTTTGGTGTCGCTACCGGCTCTGCTGGCACCTCTGGCTGATTCTGCGCAGTCCAGCGATAAGCTTCTTTCTTCGCCGGTTTCTTCTCTTCCGTGGATTTGGCGGCCAGGCGCTGCTGGCTGCGCTCAGTCACCGAAGCTAAACGCTCCAGCGCTGAGTTTACCGGCCGCGCTTTTCCTGGCGCTGCCGGCTCATTCTTTTTTGGTGGGGTCGTCCCCGACTTGCGCAGTAACTGCGTGCGTGCTTGCAGCAATTGCGCGGTAGCGTCTGGAAGCTCGGTGTTAACCGACGCAGTGGCACCTAATGGCGGGGCCTCATGCTGTGGCGCATGTTGGGTAGATGACGGAGCCTGAAAATGTTGCTGCGGCGCTGGTGTATTATCCGCTATCGCCGCAGGAGCACTAACTGGCACCCTCTGTGGCTCGGCAATTATCGCTTTAGGGTGAAACGCCAAGGCACGCAATAAAGTCATTTCGACCCCCATGCGGCGGTCAGGGGCATATGCTAACTCTTTTCGCCCCACCAGCAATGTCTGGTAGTACAGTTGGATATCTGTCGGCGGCAGTGTCCGCGCCAACTCGCGTAATCGCGGCTCAATAGTCGCGTAGTGATTATCCAGCATGGAGGGCAATAACTGCACCATCGCAATGCGGTGCAGCAAACTTAAGGTTTCGACTAATAGATTTTCCCAGTCAACACCGCGTGATGCCGCTTGCTCAAGCTGGGCCATCACTCGTGCACCATCGGCACTCACTAACGCTTCAATAATCGCCAGCGGTTGTTCGTCATCCAATGTGCCCAACATTTGGCTGACAGTGGCGGTAGTGACATGACCATCCCCCATCGCGATGGCCTGATCAGCCAAACTGAGCGCATCGCGCATACTGCCATCAGCAGCGCGCGCCAGTAATTGCAATGCTCTGGCATCACTACTGATTTGCTCGGCTAACAATATTTTTTCGAGCTGGGCACGAATCACCTCAACATCAATGACCTTTAGGTGAAACTGCAAACAGCGAGAAAGTATGGTGACGGGTAACTTCTGCGGATCGGTTGTCGCCAGCAGGAATTTCACATGGGCTGGCGGTTCTTCAAGAGTTTTCAACAAGGCATTGAAACTGTGCCGTGACAACATGTGCACTTCATCGATCAAATAGACTTTGAAGCGGCCACGAGCCGGCGCATATTGGACATTATCCAGCAGTTCGCGGGTATCTTCGACTTTAGTGCGCGAGGCCGCATCAATTTCGATCAGATCAACAAAACGACCTTGCTCGATTTCCAGGCAATTTGCACAGGTGCCACAAGGGGTGGCAGTAATGCCCGTTTCGCAGTTGAGGCCTTTGGCTAACAACCGGGCAATAGAGGTCTTACCTACCCCACGGGTGCCAGAAAATAAATAGGCGTGATGAATTCGCCCTAATGAAAGGCCATTAGCCAACGCCGTCAGGACATGTTCCTGACCAACGACGTCGGCAAACGTTTTGGGGCGCCACTTACGGGCAAGGACCTGATAGCTCATTAATACCGGAGAAGTTGAATAATATAGAAGGTCATGCTAACACAGCCTCACTACTGACAGCGAGGCTGATATTTTCAGTACAATCAATGGCCAGAAAAATCAACCAGACTGTAGCAAGTAATGCCTTGGTCATTCAGGCGAGCTTCGCCACCCAAATCGGGTAAATTAATCACAAACGCGGCATCGGTGACTTCACCACCCAGTTGACGAATAAGTTTAACCGTCGCTTCAATTGTCCCACCGGTCGCCAGTAAGTCATCAATAACCAAGACCTTATCGCCCGGTTTAATGCTGTCGGTGTGGATCTCAAGTTTGTCAGTACCGTATTCTAACTCATAGCTTTCGCTGATGGTCTCACGTGGTAACTTGCCCGGCTTACGGACGGGAACAAAGCCAACGCCAAGAGACAAAGCCACTGGCGCACCAAATAGAAAACCACGCGCTTCGGTGCCCACGACTTTAGTTACGCCCTTATCCAGATAGCGCTCAGTCAACAGCTCAATGCTGGCGGCGTAGGCTAATGGATCTTCCAGCAAGCTGGTCACATCACGGAACAGTATTCCCGCTTTTGGGTAATCGGGGATAGTTTGGATACTGTCTTTAATATATTTAAGCTGTTGTGCTGTATTAGGTGCAGTAGCGGTCATAATTTGTGCCTGATAAAACTGCTGTACATACTAAAGCGCGGCCAGTCGATGCTAAAATGGCATCAACTGAGTAACTTAGCCTATCAACCCATCACGCCTCGATAGAGTAAATTACGTCATCCTTAACCCTAAGGATGCAACGAGGGGATATCCCGCGCACGAAAACGCTCAAATCTATGCAAACTGGCATTAAAATGCAACTGATGTGAACGACTCAGGGCCTTTTTTGTTGCGATAGGTCAATAACTGGCATCCGTAACATAAAGGTCAATAATAACGTCAATATCACCAGCAAAATGCCTCTGACCCACCAAATTTTCACCAACCAGAGCGAAATTGCGAACGTGAGCACCGTCACCAATATTGCTTTCCATTTAACGCCTGGGGGCAAAGCCCGATGTTGCTGCCATGTGCGTATGTAACTACCAAACCATGAACGATAAAGCAGCCAATGATGAAAACGAGGAGAGGATCGTGCAAAACACCACGCCGCCAGTAGCAAAAATGGCGTAGTGGGTAACAAAGGAAGCACAACACCTAAGGTTGCCAAAACCACTGCCAGCCAACCCAAAGCTATCAACAACCAACGAGACATACACTCCCTTTATAATAATATTTCTCAATGTGGTCCTATCATTAACGCATGCACTGGTCATCATCAATAGATATTATTGGCATTATTACCACTAACATAGCGTTTTAGCCGCCCCTCGCTTGTATCGACATTCAAAGGCAAGCTGGCGGAAAAATCCCCCAGGAGAAGCGCCATGAGTACAGAAAAGCTATTACAGGTGCTTGAAAGCCAAATTGAGGCATTATCGGCTCAGGTCGGCCCACAAGCTAACATGCCTTCTCAGCAGGCCCGTTTTGACCTGAAATTATTTGGCAATCATGGTAACCGTTTTCGCGATTATCTACTGGAAGTACACAAAAACATGGCCCAATTAAAACAGGTCGTTGCAGAAAATCGTACACAGCAGGTCGCCTTTTTAGCTGAAAAGCTGGTCGCACAAATATCCGCCTTACAACGAGAGTTAGCCACTCAAAAGCTGAGAAAAACCAACCCTGAACCCAAGTATAATAAGTTAGACCCTTACCACAAGCTGGCTGAGCATCAAGATTATGAGCGGCGAATACTGGCCATGATTCAGGACAGAGAAAGCCAACTGGGTAAGCAAAATTTATTGACCGAGCAACAGAAGATACAAAAAGAACTCGCCGCACTGGAGGGCCGTTTAATGCGCTGCCGGCAGGCACTGATAAAAATAGAACGCAGTATTGAGAAGAAAGAGAACGGTTTTTGAATATTTATCACATTTTTTGAATCATTAGGGTTTCGATAGCGAATACTTTTCTATAATGTTTTATACCTACCTTGTTTCAAGTTGCAGGGGTTAGCTGGTTCAATCCCCCATGTGCTGTGTTTATGTGAACTTATCGGGTTTTCTCACTAGCCACCTGAGTACAGCTTGAAATCTATTGGGTAGATGAATTGAAATCAAGTTAGGTGGGAACTGGCAGTAACTTATCCCCATCAAACTTTCCTCACTCACTGAAAATCAAATATTGGCCAGATTATGTCAGTTGAAAAAGCTTCACCAGAACTGCAACTGGCAGTAGATCTTATCTACTTGCTGGAATGCAATGAGATAGCGCCGGAAACAGCACTGGCAGCGTTAGCTATCGTGCAACTTGATTATCAGCATAAGCTGCGCAATCAAACATCTGATTGACCCGGTTATTCCTGATGTTTAGCCAAGGCGATACCATCGAGTATCGCCTTGTTGTAGTTAGTTACATGCAAAACGTATGAATTCACCGTTACCCCTACCTAACAGTTTTAAGCGAGTGGCTTGTTGATATCCGGTAAATCAGGTTTGGTATCCCCAATTGGCGACTTCTCCGACGGTGCAGAGGGCAATTCTTTCGTATCAAAAGGCCGGCTTACCTCTTGAATTTCAGTGCCATCAGGTTTGTGTAAATACACATCCAACTGATTAAACGCAATGTTGATGTCATTCTCGCGGCATAACTTATCAATCGCACTATTCAATTCATCAACCGTATAGCTGCGGTCACGTAATTCGCGTACATACACCCGCAATTCATGATCAAGGGTACTGGCACCAAAGTTGAGGAAGAATACATGAGGCTCAGGGTCAGTCATAACCCGCGGATTCTCATGAGCCGCTTTTAGCAATATATCTTTAACTTTCGCTAAATCAGAGCCATACGCAACGCCAACTTTAATAATAATCCGGGTAATAGTATCTGATAGCGACCAGTTGATCAG
Organism: Yersinia sp. 22-579; assembly: GCF_030433455.1. Classification (NCBI taxonomy): domain Bacteria; kingdom Pseudomonadati; phylum Pseudomonadota; class Gammaproteobacteria; order Enterobacterales; family Yersiniaceae; genus Yersinia; species Yersinia sp. 22-579. The sequence goes on from NZ_JAUJTZ010000002.1 coordinate 220,906, forward strand.
GCGCTCGGTAACAAAGGCCTTATTCGGAATAATCACCTCTTTGCGGTCAAAGTCGGTGATCGTGGTGGCACGAATACGGATTTTGTTAACATTGCCGGAGAAAGTGCCAATGGTTACGGTGTCGCCAATACGAACAGGGCGTTCGAACAAAATAATCAAACCCGATACAAAGTTGGCAAAAATCTCCTGCAAACCAAAGCCCAAACCAACTGACAGCGCGGCAACCAGCCATTGCAGTTTATCCCACGATACCCCGAGAGAGCTGAGTGCAGTTATCCCCCCAATCGCGGTAATGAGATAGGTTAAAATGGTGGTGATGGCATAAGAGGTGCCCTGACGTAGCTGTAACCGCGACAACACCACCACCTCAAGCAATCCGGGCAGGTTGCGCGTCAGGATATAAGCAACCACTAGCGCCATTAATGCCACGAGCATATTTCCCAATGTGACCGCCTGAGAAACACTCGCGCCCGCCACGGTTGTGGTGTAATGCCACAAAGAGATGCTGTCGAGATAGGAGATAACCGTTATCAAATCAGCCCAGATGGCATAGAAACAAGTGGCGAAAATCAGGAACAGAACCATAGTGGTCAAACGCAATGACTGCTGGTTAATTTGTTCCAGTGCCAGTGGGGGTTCTTCGACCGGCTCACCGCCCTCAGCCCCCTCTTTCACCAGATTTTGTCGCCGGGCGATGGCGCGACGATAGGCTAAACGTCGTGCCGCAACCCCCAACCCACGAATCGCCGTCAGGTAAATGATATTCCACAGGAATAATAAATAGAGACTATCAATCCAGCGGCCTGCCAGTTGCAGAGTTGTGTAGAAATACCCAGCAACCATTAATCCAATCAATATGATCGGCGTTCCTGCAATAGCGGTGACTATCACGAGTCGAACCGCGTGAGAATCTTTCTCACGCCAGCTATCACGGCAGAAGGGATAGACAAACAGCGCCAACAATGCCAAAGCAATAACAATGACGACCTGCCCGATAACATCATCTACCAACCGAAGTGGGCTTTTCTCCCCCAAGGCAGACCAGAAGATAACAGGCAGCAATGCAGCCCCCAATCGCACCATTTGACGTCGATAATGGGCGCATCGGTCAGCGGCTATCATAAAGTGCCGCTCGGTAATGCCACCTGGCGATAACATGCGATAGGTCAGGTCAAACACCAGCCAGAACAGCGCCAGACGTTGGAAGAAACTCCAGAAGAAATCACTAAGATTAAAATCTGAACGCAAACACCAATAACCTATACCCAATATGATCAGAGACCCTGGCAACACTTTCAGCAAGGTGAGCATGATGGCTTTCGGTGTGTGCATTTGACTGTCGTGTTTTAATTGCCCGACATCAGCGGCCAGACTATCCAGATGCTTATTAATGATTTTGTAGCGTGAGCGGATCACACCGACCACAATCAGCATTGGTATCAGGAATACCAGTGATTTCATTAACCCTGCTAATACATCATTCCATGACAGGGTAAAATTAAAATTACTCAGCTCAGCTTTCACTGCTCCCGGCAATGCTTTTAGCCAAGACCAATCCATTGGTTTATTGCTACTAACCCAGAAAATTTGCTGTGTCAGTGTATGTTGTAGTGACTCGTTAACACTCAATAACTGCTGCTGATTAATTTGCAGGTTAATTGCCAGAGTCAGTTGATTGCCCAGCTGTTTATTCAATTGATCTAACAATTCGCGACGAATATCAACTATTTGCCCCAGTGCGTCTTCAACATCAGGGCTGACTTTTTCTTTACTGTCAGTCATCAGGGTTTGAATGTAGTCATCCCCCTGGAATAGCTGGTCACGCTGCTGATTAATTTCAAATTGTTCCAGGCGCAAATCAGCGATTCGTGGACCCATATTGGTAATCAGCCCAGATGCAGGTAAGTTGAGTTGCTGCTGATACAGAATACGGGAAAGCAACAAGCTGCCACGTAAAACGGTAATTTGTTCCTTTAAATTACGTTCAGATTGTAATGCACGATCCAGCCAGTTTTTGACCCGGATATTCTGTTGTACCAGCGTGTTACCTTCTTTAGTGGCGTTAATCAGCCGCTGGCTCAACTCTTTGTTTATCGCCAATTCACGGCTAACCAAGGGGTCATTTTGGATATCAGTCGCATCATCAGGCACTTGCGCTTCTTTGGCTGTTTTCTCCGAAAGAATCAACCGTTTACCGCTCACCACCTCTTGCAATAGCTGGACATAACGCTCCAACTGATTAATGTGCGCAGTGGTGTAATCCCGCTGTTTTTGCAGTAAATCTTGTAAGGTGGTATTGGCTTCCAGATTTTTACGCTGTAAATCTAGCTGCGCATTTAGCATGACTTGTTCAGTCAATAGCGCTTGCTGTTGGGTGGGCCGTAAAACTTCTTGATTCGGAGCCAATCCATTGAGTTGGTTGCGAATCTGCATTAAACGCATCGATGCGTTATACATAGCACTCTGCACGCGTTCTGGCTGAGTTTGCAGGGAGATTAGCTGGCTATTATAAGCCGAAAGATCTTCTTGGGCAGATTGTAAGTCATCCAGAGTTTCATTTAGGCGAGATTCTAATTGGCGCAATGAATAATTAGACAGGGATTCTCGGGTCAGTGTATCGGCTGAACTGTTCTTAAGCGCATCCAGCCCTTCCGTCGCCTGACGCAGCTTCGCCGGAGCCTGTGCTAATTGTTGTCTAAGTTGAGCGGCTTCCTGCTTGGTACGCTCAATGGTATCAAGGTATTCCAGCGTTTTTGTTAGATCTTGCTGCGATAACTTTTCAGCAGGTGACAATATTTTTTGTTTTGATAATGCATCTAACTGACTCAGCACTTCACTGCGCGTTGGCACATCTATATTCATTCCAGCCGCGAAAATTGCCGGTGAAATTAGCAATGATATTATAAGCAGGATAATCATTGTTTGCAGACGCAATAAAAAGGCGCTTGATAACAACGAAAATGACAAAGAATCTGGATTAGGAAATCTGCTGCTCATATTTGAACTTCATTTCAACAGAGAGAGTGAAATCCTATCACGTTCAGTCTCGAGTCATAATAAGAAAAGTTTTTCCGGTCATGAATAGCGATCATTAATGCGGGCAGTTACGCATTTACTCTTGAACAATATGTAACAGATAGAAATAACAGTTGATTGAGGAAGCCAAAATCAGCAACGCTCTGGTCACTCAAAACGTCAGCACTTTCTCGGCAGCCAGCGTCCATTGGGCCAATTCAACCAAAGTGCCGATTTCCACTCCGTCAACCAAGGTTAATCCCGTTATCCCACGCGCATCTGTACAAGTTTTACAGAGTTTAACCGGGACATTCTGTGCAGTGAGAATTTCCAACATCTGCCGTAAATTGTAACCTTCTGCTGGCTGCTGCCCTTGAAGGCCGGCAATAACCGCATCAGACATTAAAAATAAACGTAAATCGAGATCGCCTTGCTGTTCTTTCAATGCGATGGATAAACGCAACGCATTAAATAACGACTCTTGTCCATACGCCGCACCATTGGCAATGACGACCAGTGAATTCGTTTTGTCGCTCATATAAATTTCTCCAGTTAATCCGATACCTTGCTATTCATCTCTTTTTGCAATGAAAGGCTGTGGGCCAGCATATCCAGATAGGCATCAATTAATACCGGCGCCTCTTGTTTTATATCAAAACTTTCTGGCATAAAAAGCCAGTTTTCCATCAAACCTGTAATATAGGCTCTCATGATAATCGCAGCACGGCGGGTATCAAGATTGACGGGCAGCTGATTAGCATCAATACAGCCTTGCAAAACCGATTCAATTCGCTCATAACTAGCTAAATCAAGGACTTTACGTGCATCGTGGAAAGAGGTCATCTCTCCGACAAATTCGCATTTATGGAACACAATTTCCATCAATGCGCGTCGCCGGCAATCCTCTCGCGTAGAAACAAGCACATAAATGAGTATTTCACGGAGAATACGGAGTGGATTATCAGGATATTTTGCCTGATACTCTAATTCGAGCAGATCAACTTTAGACTCTGATAACTCCCAGACTTCGTTAAATAGGTCTACCTTATTCTTGAAGTGCCAGTAAATTGCGCCTCGGGTGACACCTGCGGCGACAGCAATATCAGTAAGTGAAGTGCCTGAAACGCCGTGCGCAGAAAATTCCCGCACTGCGGCATCTAAAATTTGTTGCCGGGTCTCTTCGGCTTGCTGTTTGGTTTTTCGTGCCATAGCGTTGTTTTTTCGAGGGGGTGCGATTTACATACATTCACGAATGTATGTACCATAGCACGCACATATAATTTACGCAGCAATGGGTTTTAAAGCTTGTGATCCATTGAATTAAATTAAAAATCGGACACTTGAGGTTTATCTATGAGCAAAAACAGAGGGGTAATGCCTCTGGCTGCAATTCTGGTACTTTCAGGCAGCTTAGTACTTATAGGATGTAATGACAAAGATGCGGCGCAAGCCCATGCTCAACAGGCACCTGAAGTCGGCATTGTGACATTAAAAGCAGCACCACTGAATATCACAACCGAATTGCCTGGCCGCACGTCCGCATTTCGTGTTGCAGAAGTTCGTCCGCAAGTTAGCGGTATTATTCTTAAACGTAACTACGTTGAAGGCAGTGATGTCACCGCCGGAACATCCCTTTATCAAATTGACCCAGCCACTTATCAGGCTGCTTATGACAGCGCCAAAGGTGACTTAGCTAAAGCACAAGCTGCAGCTGAAATCGCTCGTCTGACAGTTAATCGCTATAAACCATTGCTGGGTACCAACTACATCAGTAAACAAGAGTACGACCAGGCGGTATCTAATTCTATGCAAGCTAATGCAGCAGTCGTTGCGGCAAAAGCAGCAGTAGAAAGTGCCCGCATTAACCTGGCTTATACTCAGGTGACCTCGCCAATCAGTGGCCGTACCGGTAAATCTTCAGTGACTGAAGGTGCATTGGTGACCAGTGGTCAGGCAACTGCTTTGACAACAGTCCAACAACTTGATCCGATGTATGTTGATGTGACTCAGTCAAGTGATGAGTTCCTGCGCCTGAAAAAAGAGCTGGCTGATGGCACGCTGAAACAGGAAAACGGTAAAGCTAAAGTTCGCTTGTTACTGGAAAACGGCTCTGAATATGCCGAAACCGGTACCTTGGAATTCTCTGGTGTGACCGTAGATGAAACCACTGGCTCTATCACTATCCGCGCTATCTTCCCTAACCCGAATGAAGCGTTATTACCAGGGATGTTTGTCCGCGCCCGTCTGGATGAAGGTGTCCGCCCTGATGCACTGTTAGTGCCTCAACAAGGTGTGACGCGCAACCCACGCGGTGAAGCAACGGCCATGGTTGTTGGTGCTGATGACAAAGTTGAGTTACGCACACTGGTCGCTAATCAGGCTATCGGTAATAAATGGTTGGTAACTGAAGGCTTGAAAGCAGGCGATCGCCTGATCGTTTCCGGCTTGCAGAAAATCAGACCGGGCGTGCAGGTGAAAGTGCAGGAAGTTACTGAGACAGAACAAAAAGCAGCCCCGGCTGACACAGCGAAGAAGTCTTAAAAGGAGCCGGTAATTCATGGCTAAGTTCTTTATTGATCGCCCTATTTTCGCCTGGGTTATCGCCATCATAATTATGTTGGCCGGTAGCCTGGCGATAATGAAGTTACCCGTAGCGCAATATCCGACCATTGCGCCACCGGCAATTTCAATCTCCGCCAACTACCCTGGCGCCGATGCGACAACTGTGCAGAATACAGTTACGCAGGTTATCGAACAGAACATGAACGGTATCGATAACTTGCTGTATATGTCTTCCAGCAGTGACTCCTCCGGTAACGTGCAGTTGACGTTGACCTTTAACTCAGGCACTGACCCCGATATCGCTCAGGTTCAGGTGCAGAACAAACTGCAATTAGCCATGCCTTTACTGCCGCAAGAAGTGCAGCAGCAAGGTGTGAGCGTTGAAAAGTCCAGTAGTAGCTTCCTGATGGTTGCCGGCTTTATTTCTGAAGACGGTACCATGAAACAGGAAGATATCGCCGACTATGTAGGTTCTAACGTTAAAGACCCAATTAGCCGTACCGCAGGTGTGGGTGATGTTCAGTTGTTTGGTTCCCAATACGCGATGCGTATTTGGATGGACCCGCACAAACTAAATAACTACGGCTTGACGCCGGTTGATGTTATTAACGCCATTAAAGTGCAGAACAACCAGGTTGCCGCCGGCCAATTAGGTGGTACACCGCCAGTTCCAGGGCAAGAACTGAACTCCTCTATTATTGCTCAGACCCGTCTGACCAATGCGGAAGAATTCAGCCAAATCATGCTGAAGGTCAACACTGATGGTTCACAGGTTCGTTTGAAAGATGTGGCTATCGTTCAACTGGGTGCTGAAAACTACAACATTATTGCCCGTTTTAATGGTAAGCCAGCTGCAGGTATCGGTATTAAGTTGGCAACAGGGGCTAACGCCCTGAACACCTCTGCGGCAGTAAAAGCTGAATTGGCAAAATTACAGCCGTTCTTCCCGGCAGGGTTGAAAGTGGTTTACCCGTATGACACCACACCGTTCGTTAAAATCTCCATCAACGAAGTGGTTAAAACACTGGTAGAAGCCATTATTCTGGTGTTCTTGGTCATGTATCTGTTCTTGCAAAACTTCCGGGCGACGTTAATTCCAACGATTGCCGTTCCGGTAGTATTGCTGGGAACTTTCGCCATTCTCTCGGCCTTTGGCTATTCGATAAACACCCTAACGATGTTCGGGATGGTGTTGGCGATAGGGCTATTGGTGGATGACGCCATCGTCGTGGTAGAGAACGTCGAACGTGTGATGCAAGAGGAAGGGCTACCACCGAAAGAAGCCACCAAGAAATCCATGGAGCAAATCCAGGGCGCATTGGTGGGGATCGCGATGGTGCTGTCAGCGGTATTTATCCCGATGGCCTTCTTCGGTGGCGCAACCGGGGCGATTTATCGTCAGTTCTCTATCACTATCGTTTCGGCCATGGTGCTCTCTGTTCTGGTAGCATTAATACTGACGCCAGCACTGTGTGCCACCATGTTAAAACCGATCGCCAAAGGCGAACATGGTCCGAAAACCGGCTTCTTCGGTTGGTTTAACCGCATGTTCGAGAAAAGCACCCATCACTATACCGACAGTGTTGGCAACATTCTGCGCAGTACCGGGCGTTATTTGGTTATCTATCTGGCCATCGTGATTGGTATGGGCGTGCTGTTCCTGCGCTTACCGACATCATTCTTGCCGGAAGAAGACCAAGGCGTGTTCCTGACTATGGTGCAAATGCCAGCAGGTGCGACCCAAGAACGTACGCAGAAAGTGCTGGATCAAGTCACTGATTATTATCTCGACAAAGAAAAAGATGTTGTTAACTCAGTATTTACCGTTAACGGCTTCGGTTTCAGTGGTCAGGGTCAAAATACCGGTTTGGCATTCGTGAGTTTGAAAAACTGGGATGAACGCCCTGGCGAGCAAAACAAAGTTCCAGCGATTGTTGGCCGTGCTTCTGCTGCCTTCTCGCAAATTAAAGACGGTTTAGTGTTTGCCTTTAACTTGCCAGCAATTGTGGAACTGGGTACAGCTACCGGCTTTGACTTCCAGTTAATTGACCAAGGTAACGTAGGACATCAAAAGTTAACCGAAGCACGTAACCAACTGCTCGGCATGGCGGCACAACACCCGGATATGCTGGTAGGTATGCGTCCTAACGGTCTGGAAGATACGCCGCAGTTCAAAGTCGAAGTGGATCAGGAAAAAGCACAAGCTCTGGGTGTGGCTATTTCTGATATCAATACCACCCTGGGTTCAGCAATGGGCGGCAGCTATGTAAATGACTTTATCGACCGTGGTCGTGTGAAGAAAGTTTACGTGCAGGCTGATGCGCCATTCCGCATGTTACCAAGTGATATTGATAAGTGGTATGTCCGTAACAGCACTGGCCAGATGGTGTCATTTGCCACCTTCTCCAGCGCCAAATGGGAATATGGTTCACCGCGACTCGAACGTTATAACGGCTTGCCATCCATGGAAATTCTGGGTCAGGCCGCACCGGGTAAAAGTACCGGTGAGGCGATGGATCTGATGCAAGAATTGGCGTCTAAGTTACCAAGCGGCATCGGCTATGACTGGACCGGTATGTCCTATCAGGAACGTCTGTCCGGTAACCAGGCTCCGGCGCTGTACGCCATTTCACTGATTGTGGTGTTCTTGTGTCTGGCAGCGTTGTATGAAAGCTGGTCGATTCCATTCTCCGTTATGTTAGTGGTACCGCTGGGTGTGGTCGGTGCGTTATTGGCAGCCTCTCTGCGTGGCCTGAATAACGACGTTTACTTCCAGGTAGGCTTGTTGACCACTATCGGGCTATCGGCCAAGAACGCCATCTTGATTGTTGAGTTCGCTAAGGACTTGATGGATAAAGAAGGCAAAGGCTTGGTGGAATCAACATTGGAAGCGGTACGTATGCGTCTGCGCCCAATCTTGATGACCTCACTGGCCTTTATCCTTGGGGTTCTACCATTGGTAATCAGTAGCGGTGCAGGTTCTGGTGCACAAAATGCGGTTGGTACAGGTGTTATGGGCGGTATGATAACCGCTACCGTACTGGCTATCTTCTTTGTTCCGGTATTCTTCGTGGTGGTTCGCCGCCGCTTCAGCCGGAAAAATGAAGATGTAGAACATGCACATGCTGTTGACCATAAGGTGAAGTAAACCTGACTGGTAACCCATGATGTCATATTTAAAAGGCCGCAAATGCGGCCTTTTTCTTTATCTACCATCAATCTCGGCAACATCGCCTCAGCAGAAAACAGGGCGCTATCGCCACACTGAAGCAGCCAATTTCGTGCAAATGATTATATTGTGATCAATATACCAAATAACGATTTGAGCATTTGCAGCCGTACAATAAATTACTAATATACAAATATTCATAAAAATGAAGATAAAGAAATGGAAACGAGATTAAAAATTTTATATGACACGCAGGTTATTGATTCTGCGGTCTACTTCGGGATGCTGAATGTTCTCACTCGTTTGGAACAACACTGGCAACTATCTATTCGCCATTCCCAGGGAGAAATGCTGATCACTCATATGGCAAATGCGCTGATGCGAGCGAGTCAGGGGCAAGTTATTCCAGCTATCGATGATGAAATATTAAAAGAGATCGAAACCACAGCCGTTTTTGCCAATATCAGGGAAATTAATAACGACCTACTCTCACTGTTTACCTTTCAAGTGCCCGATTACGAAGTAGGATATTTATTAGCAAATCTATATGGCCTGCATCTTGCGCAGCAGACGGCGTGCTAAATATTTTAGCGCTCGTTAAATATTCAAAAAAATGAAAATAAAATGGCGTTATATAGGGATCTAATATGCTACTGAAAGCATTACAAAAACAAAATCCAGCGCTGATAGAAGTCGCTCTTTTACTCTGGAAACAAGGGGTGATTAGACCTGACAGCTATGTTATTGACGTTGATCAGGTCAAACAGAATGCGAGTTTGCTACTGGAAACAGCAACACGTTATGGCATTACTCTTTATCTAATGAGTAAGCAGTTTGGCCGCAATCCACTACTGTGCAAACTCCTGCTGGAATGTGGCTACCAAGGTATCGTCGCGGTAGATTTCAAAGAAGCACGTCAACTCTATCAATATAACTTGCCGGTCGCCCACATAGGCCATTTAGTTCAAATTCCCAGCGCAATGGTGGATGAAGTTGTATCCCGCAAACCCGAGGTCATTACTGTTTACAGTATTGACAAAGCACGCGAAATTGCTGCGGCCGCAGTGCGTCAAAATAAAAAACAAGCCCTGTTATTAAAGGTTTGTCATCACGGCGACCTGGTTTATCCCGGCCAGGAAGCGGGGTTCTCTCTGGATGAATTACCCACTGTTATCCGTGAAATAAAAACAATACCCGGCATCCGTTTGGTGGGCGTCACGCATTTCCCTTGCATGCTTTTTGATAATGAAAAAGGCAAGACGCTGCCCAGCCCAAATCTCAATACATTGATTGAAGCAAAAAGTATTCTTGAGCAGCAGGGCATAAAGGTTGAGCAGGTTAATGGCCCCTCCGCCACCGGGGTTGAAAGCTTGCCGCAATTGGCTAAATGGGGAGTAACGCACGCCGAACCGGGGCACTCTTTAACCGGAACCATGCCCTCTAACCAACAAGGTAATCAGCCCGAGCATGTCGCCATGCTGTATCTGACTGAAGTTTCCCATTGCCATCAAGGCAAAAGTTATTGCTATGGTGGCGGATACTATCGGCGCGGCCATTTAAGCAATGCGCTGGTGTATGACCAACAGTGGCATACCGCCAAAGTAGTGAGTCCAGCCAATGACAGCATTGATTATACACTGGGTCTTACCGAGCCATTCACCATCGGCAGCCCGGTGGTGATGTGCTTTCGTACACAAATTTTCGTTACCCGCAGTGATGTGGTCTTGGTCGCAGGCATCCAATCCGGTCACCCCACCTTACTCGGAACTTTTGATAGTCAGGGTAATACCATTCCAACGTCCACAGGACAGGAGGGGTTATGAGTAAGTTTATTGTACTGGTCATCGACAGCTTTGGCGTGGGTGCCATGCCTGATGTCTCTGCCGTGCGTCCACAGGATCTCGGAGCGAATACTTGTGCTCATATTTTACAAACTTACCCGGAATTGCGTTTAGCCAATTTAGAGAAGTTGGGGTTACTTAACGCCTTGCATATCGGCTCTCCAGATTTTCAGGACAGCGTGATGCAAGACAACCCTCTGGCCAGTTTTGGTGTCGCACTATTGCAACATGAAGGTGGTGATACCTTTATGGGCCATCAAGAAATCATGGGCACCCTGCCCCGCGCGCCCTTAAGCATGCCGTTCTCCACCGTAAAGTCACGTGTCGCTGATGCATTACGCCAGCAGGGTTATCAGGTTGAAGAGCACAGTGCGCCTGATGATAGCAGTGATTTACAATTTCTATGGGTCAATAACTGCGTCGCAATTGGCGATAATCTTGAGGCAGATTTAGGTCAAGTATTTAATATTTGTGCTAATTTAAGTGCCATTGATTTTGAGCAGGTCGAAAAGATAGGTCGGATAGTTCGCGGTTGTGTGGAAGTAAACCGCGTTATCGCCTACGGAGGGCAACTGATGAATAGCCAGGAAATCATCAGTGCAGCTGAAGTTAAGCAACAACATTATATTGGCATTAACAGTCCAAAATCCGGTGTTTACGATACCGGTTTTCAGGTTATTCATCTCGGTTATGGTGTCGATGCTGATGTTCAGGTGCCTCATCAGCTTGAGAAAGTGAATATTCCCACAGTATTGGTGGGTAAAGTCGCGGATATTGTTGCCAATCCGGCGGGGAGAAGTTACCAGCAATTGGTTGATTCCCAAGTTATTTTGGATATCACATTAGCAGAAGTACAACGCGCGGGTAGTGCCTTTATCTGTACCAATATTCAGGAAACTGACTTGGCAGGCCACGGGCAAGATGTCGAGCGCTATGCAGAACGCCTGCAATTAGTCGATAACATGTTAGGGAAAATTACCGCAGCCATGGCACCCGGTGATTGTCTGGTCGTGATGGCCGATCATGGCAACGACCCAACAATCGGCCATAGCAAGCACACACGCGAGCAAGTTCCATTACTGGTCTATCATCCGGGAATTAAATATTCACAGCAGAAAGCTATTCACCTGGGGGTCCGGGAAACTATGTCAGATGTTGGCGCGACAGCCTGTGAGTTTTTCGCGGCAATTGCGCCACAAAACGGTCACTCTTTCTGGCGACAACTTACTGAAGCCAGTAAATAATGGAATATATTCAGATTATTTAAAATATATTCAGGGTACTTAAGGAGAAGTCATCATGTTTAAAATTGCTATTGGTGGGCAGTTGAATAAAAACGAAATACAAGATTGTTTAATTAAATATGGCGCGGGGAAAATCACTTCTGACATATTTACCGACATGGATGCCGCTATGAAAGTCAAAAATGGTAGCTTCGACTATTACGTAGGGGCTTGCCAAAGTGGTGCCGGTGGTGCTTTGGCTATGGCTTATGCCCTGATTGGACGCGATAAGTGCGCCACAATAGCCAATGCTTTGACCCAACCCTCAGAAGCCAATATCAGCCAATTGATAGATCAGGGGAAAAAAGCATTCGGTTTTACCAATGACCGTGTTGAAAATTCTGTTAAAGCCTTGTGTGCCGTTTTATTGGCTGAAAAGTAATACTGAAAATCTATTACTGTCATTCATTTTATTCTAAAAAGACTGACACAACTGACAACAATAATAAACAAATTAGCCTGGGGCTCATTGGCCCCGATGGGGTCGTGATATGGAATCGTTTAATTTAGTCAAGATTATTCTTTTCTCGCTAATGGGGGGGTACGCCACCTTTCTCGCCAATAAATCTATCGCGGTGTATCACGATGGATTGCGGCCTATTATGCCGGAGTTCATGAACGGCAATATGAGCCGGAAAGAGCTGGCGGGTATCTCTTTTGCTATCAGCATCGGGTTTATTACTGGTTTCGCCATGCCGATTACATTGGCAACCGGCATTATCGTTATTCATATCGTTTTGCTCACAGCGGATATTATTGGGGTATCACTGAATAATACTAAGTTAGCCGTATTAATTGGCACAGTTTATGGCGCTTTAATCACTATTGCGCTGGATGGATTGATTAAAGGCTTCAGTTATCTGCCGGTCAACTTCCTTGATGCCCTCGCCTCGGTGGGTGATCCGATAATTTATGCATTTGTGGCCTTCCCTGCCATTGCCGTCGGTTATCAATTCGGTAAGAAAGCCGGGTTAATCACCATCATTATTGCCTTCCTGGCCCGTGTGGTGATTGAGCGAATTAACCCAGTCACCATTGCTGGTAATGAAGTCGCGCTCAGCCCGGAAGGTATTGCAATGCTGTTTGGTATGATTTGCTTGCTGTTCTTTGCTTCTCGCGATAAACGCCACGGCGAAGAAATAGAACATAGTCTGTTTGATGACAATATTAAGCGCATTCGGAAAAATGCGATTTATCTGTTGCCAATGGCCGCATTGATTACTATCACTGCCCACTACCACTGGATTGCGGGTGAACCGATTGCAGCAGCATTACTCGGAAAAGGGCAAATTACCTCTGCGGCCATAGTGGCAATTGTCCAAGCACTCGCTTTCATGCCACTGATTATTACAACTGCAATGATAAGCGGAGTGTATGGCACTAATGGCTGGTGTGACTGGTTCCTCGGCTTAGGCTATCTGGCACCTAACCCAGTGGTGGCTGGCATACTGGGCGCGGGGGCAATGGGGGTCGAGATCACCAGTTTGAGTCGAATTGGTAAAGCGATGAACCGCTTCCCGTCGTTGAAAATGTCCGGTGATAATATTCGTACCGCCATGACGCAAATTCTTGAAATTGCACTTTTAGTGGGCGGGGTTAATGCGGCAAATCAGATCTGGCCCGGTACCGGCATTTTCGTGGTGGTCAGCTTGTATATCCTCAACGAAATTTGTGGCCGTCCGGTTATGAAACTGGCGGCAGGCCCGATTGCGGCCATTGTCGTCGGTATATTGGCTAATATCTTTGCTGTACTCGGATTACATGTAGTCGCCTAGTCGCAGGCCGTAGAGCCATCCATCTAAAAAAGCCCGCAAATTTCGCTTTGCGGGCTTTTTATTTATTCGGATTTGAAACTCGGACTTGAAACTGAAAATCGAAAGGAGCATAATTATTGTTATAGTATAACATAACAAATGGAGTTCATATGAAACCTGGCATCCATCCTAACTACCGAACTGTGGTTTTTCACGATACCAGTGCAGACACTTATTTCACTGTCGGTTCAACTATCGCCACAGCGCGCACTATTGAGCGCGATGGTCAGACCTATCCTTACGTCACATTGGATATCTCTTCAGCATCGCATCCGTATTACACCGGGAAACAAAAAGAGTTTTCAAAAGAAGGTAGCACCGCGCGTTTCCATCAACGTTACGGCAGCTTCCTGACCAAAAAAGCCAGCTAATTCTGAGAGTTAATTATGCAAGTATTGAGTTCATTACGTTCGGCAAAAAACCGCCATCCCGATTGCAAAATCGTCCGTCGTCGTGGTCGGGTGTATGTTATTTGCAAAAGTAATCCACGTTTTAAAGCGGTTCAGGGAGGAACCCATAAGAAGCGTTGATGTTGAGTGTATTCCCTGCCGTTAAAAAGCCCCGTTGCTGCCCAACGGGGCTTTCCTATTTGTCATAAAAGGTTCGAGAACTCAGCCCCTTGGTTCCCTTCGAGGCTGAGTAAATTTCATCCTATTATTACTTCATAGCGCCAACAAGGGTATCCACATTGTGTTTAAACGCTTGCGCATAGGTTGCTGCCGGGCCACCAGCAGCAGATAACGCCTCTGGATAAAGCTCTCCGCCGGCTTGTGCACCACTGGCTTCGGCAATTTGTTTTACCAACCGTGGATCAGTTTGGTTTTCAATAAAATAGGTTTTTATTTTCTCTTTTTTGATTTGGTTAATCAGCGCAGCAACCCCACTGGCGCTGGCTTCAGACTCGGTGGAAAACCCGACTGGTGACAAGAAGTTAACCCCATACTCCTGGCTAAAATAGCCAAATGCATCATGGCTGGTCAGTACTTTTCGCTGCCCGGCAGGGATTGCAGCAAACTGCGCTTTGGCATAAGCATCCAGTTTTTCCAGTTGCTGAATGTATTCTCCTCCACGCTTGCGGAAATAGTCTGCATCTTCTGGATCGGCGGCAATCAATGCATTCATCACGTTGTTAGCATATTTGATACCATTCGCCATACTGTTCCATGCATGGGGATCCGTCACCATTTTGCCTTCCTCATCCATCTTACGGGTATCAACCCCGGTTGATGCAATCACAACCTGTCCTTTATAGCCCGAGGCAGTGATCAATCTTTCTAACCACCCCTCCAACCCTAATCCACTGACAAACACCACATCAGCTTTGGACAATTGTTTACTATTTTTCGGCGTGGGTTCAAAACCATGTGGATCACCATTTGGCCCGACCAAGGTCACCACATTGACGTGCTCGCCGCCAACCTGCTGGACGATATCACCTAAAATAGAAAAACTGGCAACGGCTTCAACTGTTTTGGCCATCGCCAGTGGGCTTGACAGTAGGGCAGCTACCGCCAAACTAATAGGTAAATACTTCATTTAACTCTCCTTTAATGACACGGGGTTTTCAATAAAAATAAATAGTTCTCAACGGCGCGCGGTGGCTAGCACACCACCACGCGTTCCAAATAAAATAGATAAAAAGAAAATTAAACTGGCGCTTAAGACAATCGCGGGCCCGGCAGGTAATGAGGCGTAATAGGACCACAGTAAACCGACGATGCTGGCAATCATGCCGATAGTCATGGCGATCCCCAGTGTTTGCGGCAAATTTTTGGCCCAAAAACGCGCACTGGCTGCCGGTAGCATCATTAATCCGACTGACATCAGAGTGCCTAAGATCTGAAACCCAGCCACCAAATTAAGGACGACCAACGACAGAAATAACGCATGAACCACCATCAACCAGCGACCCATACTCACCCGTAGAAAAACGGGGTCAAATGACTCCACCACCAATGCGCGATAAATGGCGGCTAATGCCAGCATGGAGAATGTCGTGATAACACCAACCATGGTCATGGCGTTGGTATCAACCGCCAAAATAGAACCGAACAACACATGCAGCAGATCCATACTGGAGCCGCGCAAAGAGACGAGGGTGACCCCCAGAGCCAAAGAACCAAGATAGAAACCGGCAAAGCTGGCATCTTCTTTTAACAGTGTTCGGCGACTCACCCAGCCCGACATCATGGCAACCGCAAGCCCAGCAATGAAACCACCAATCCCCATAGCAACCAACGACATACCTGAAATCAGATATCCAATAGCCGCCCCCGGCAATACCGCGTGTGACAGGGCATCACCAACTAAACTCATTCGTCTTAATAATAAGAAAACCCCTAGAGGTGCTGAACTGAGCGACAAAGCTAAGCAGGCCACCAATGCTCGTCGCATAAAGCCAAAATCCATAAAAGGATCGGCAATTAAATGAAACAACGTCATAAATTGATTGCTCTTAATGTGCTGGGTCGAGAAGAAAAGGAGCAAGATGAGCCGTGCGAGTGATGCCACTGTACTAAAACCTGCTCAGCGGACTGCCAGCAATGGCCTTGAGGTGTTAGCCATAAAGCATGAGGAAAATGTTCTTCCACCATCGACATGTCATGTAAGACAGCAATGATGGTTCGCCCTTCAGTATGTAGCTGATGAATAACCTCAAGCAGCAATCCGACAGTTTGGCTATCGATCCCGGTAAAAGGCTCATCCAATAAAATCAATTGCGCTTGTTGCACTAAAAGACGCGCAAATAACACCCGCTGTAACTGCCCGCCGGAAAGTTCACCTACAGGCTGACGAGCCATATCCTGCATTCCGACCGCACTCAATGCCTGGTTAATTCGTTGTCTGGATTGATGATTAATCCCGCCGAGTAACCCACTTTGGGGCCAACACCCCATGGCAACAACATCTTGAACGACAATAGGAAACTGCCGGTCTAATTCGGCTTGTTGCGGTAAATAGGCCATTTGCGGAACTCTCCCGCCGGTAAAGGTAATCTGTCCCGCTACGGCCGGTTGTAGTCCTGCCAACGTTTTAAGCAAAGTGGATTTACCCGCACCGTTTGCCCCGATAATGGCGGTAAGCGAACCGGCAACAAAACAGCCATCAATAGGCGGTGTCAGAGCATGATTACCATAGCCAATTTCAGTATTCTTAAGATTTATCATGGCAATACATTCGCCCAATAAATAGCGCACCACAGCAACACACAAAGCAAAGCAACACCGGCAATGCGCTGCAAAGAAGATAATGAGAACAATGTCCAATGTGGCAGTGGGGTAAACCGGGCAGTGAATTTATTCATGTCAGAAAGAACAAGTGATTAATTGATACAATATAACATCACAATGAATTATTAAATTCAAGCGCACATCGCTGCCTTACCGATTTCAAAAGTAACAAGCCATGACGGGATACCAGCACAATATGGGCATAAGGGGGAAGCAAACCTGCCGCTGTTGATAAAACACACAACACTCTCATAGTTAGTTACAGTAAATTAAACTATCTTTACTGAGGGCTGACTGGTGAGTACGCACTGAATTTTGGTAATCTAACAGCAGAACTATTCGCTCGTGCTCGCAAAACAGTAAATTATGCAATAAAAATAAGCCATGCGGCGGCCCCACCTCTTGATCAAATCCGCATAGCATTCTAAATTAATAGAAGTAGGTTGAATTAATCGTAAGTAATAGTCGTAAATATGAGGATGACTATTTGGGAATTGTTATTTTATTGCCATATGGCGTTATTGAAGATGGCAGTTTTAATAACACCACTGAGTGTTAACTCGCCAGTTTAGTTGATAAATCTCATTAAATTTGATTTTTTTGATTCAAATCATACGAGTAGTAACTCAAAAAAATTGCTATCGCATTTTTTGTGACAATGGCAATGCGCTAATGAATTAATCTTGTCACCATGAGCGGACAATTAATGAACAATGAAATAGCCGGGGACTTCTCCTCAGGGTGTTACCCGATTTCATTACTAACGGATGCTATCAGAAATAATATTCGTGAAATTGAAGGAAGTTTAGTTTCCGGGTTAATGTATTATTCTGAAAATGCACAGTACACAGAAGGCTCATTAGAAATTCTTGATATTTCCACTTTGAAAGATAACTGTTATTCAATGAGTTACTGTTATAGGTGGTATATCTTCAACCCTTGTTTGGATATCAACACTGAAGATTTACTAACAAATACTGTAACATTTATTGTACATCCCCAAAAAATCATCTTTGATATAATTAACAATGACAGACCTTCAACCGCTGACGAATTGTAAGATTAAGTAATAAAGTTGCGCGGTGAGCGGAGAAATGATTTATATTAATAGCAAGACCAGTTTATTTAGTTTCTGATAAGCCCCTGCATTTATATGATTACCGATCTACTCACATTGTGTTATCAACACCGAATTAAGCGTTTACGGAGGGGATGATATGGATGAGTACTCACCTAAGCGGCATGACGTTGCCCAATTGAAGTTCCTGTGCGAGAGTTTGTATGATGAAGGCATTGCTACCCTTGGTGATAGCCATCATGGCTGGGTAAATGATCCAACTTCAGCCGTAAACCTGCAACTCAATGATTTGATCGAGCATATAGCTTCATTTGTGATGAGTTTTAAAATAAAATACCCGGATGGCGGCGACCTTTCAGAGTTAGTGGAAGAATATTTAGACGACACATATACTCTGTTTAGTAGTTACGGAATCAATGATCCGGAATTGCAGCGCTGGCAAAAAACCAAAGAGCGTTTATTCAGACTTTTCTCAGGGGAATACATCTGTACCCTGATGAAAACTTAAGGGATAGTTTCCCTATATTATTTTTATATTGAGAAGAAAAAACACCATGACAAAAACTGACTACCTGATGCGTTTAAGAAAATGTACGACTATTGATACATTGGAACGTGTAATTGAAAAAAATAAGTACGAACTTTCTGACGATGAGCTGGAATTGTTTTACTCAGCAGCAGACCACCGCTTAGCTGAACTCACAATGAATAAACTTTATGATAAAATTCCACCTACTGTATGGCAACATGTGAAATAGTCTGCTTAACGCTGGTTAAGACACACAACGTTGAGCCGATAATCGTTATCGGCTTCAATGCAGCAAGCGGGTTGTAAGTGTTTAATGTTAGATAAACGTCCTGATAGAACTACGGTATTGAAGGTTAACTTTAATCCCGCGTTATTGCATACCTGTGTTTAGATGTGGCCAAATGCGTTATCAGAGTATTTAAGTAGTACGCTCTTACGTGCTATTTAATTTATTAAAAACCTGCCTGGCTGCTAATAATTTAGAGATATTATTAATTATTGGCTAAAACTAAAATGCAAATAGAAAATTCAACCTGTAAACAAATAAGAATATTCTTATTTTATCATTCAGTCATCAGATGATGTTTGCGCTTGTGTGAACGATACTCGTCACCTATGGCGCTCAGGTGAAATATTGATTCATCAGAAATGGTGGAGGCCCTGCCAGCTACATCCCGGCACACACCTCGCCTGCTGCGGCTGCTTCCTTCCGGACCTGACCGAGTTCACAAGTTAGTGTTGCGGGAGAACCAACAGGGCCTCCATTGTCGTTAACGGCTCCTTATATTCTGGAGCGGTGGGCATTATCGGCCATGAACTTCGAAATAGCAAGACAACACACGCTAACTGGTGGTTTCTTGCCCAGGCGGTTCAAAGTTAGACCTAAACCTATTTTCTTCTGGCAAAAAATGCACTGATAATGTTATTTATTGCCTTCATTCTATTTATCCCACTCTATTTCTTACTGTCTCTCCATGACCATGTGCAGTGAAAACAGATCAGAAAGAGGACGCAGTGACATCAACAAAAATAGAACTAAAAAAACCGGGTGACACAGCAGAACACAGTAAAATGGACAGCTTTCGTCAGCGGGTATTTCACGTTGTGGCAGCTATCCCCTATGGGCAAGTCACCACCTATGGTGATATCGCCCGTCTGATAGGTTCTCCCCGAGCTGCGCGGCAGGTGGGCGGTGTTCTAAAACGCTTACCTGAAGGCTCTATTTTACCCTGGCATCGGGTGATTAATCGCCATGGCGAAATATCGTTAATTGGAGAAGATTATCTCAGGCAGAAAAATGCATTGCTGGCGGAAGGTATTGAAATAAGCCCTGCCGGGCGGATTGATTTACAGCAATATCGTTGGCAATACAGCTAGCTTCAGCGCCACAGGGAACGATGCCCTGTAGCGCATACAGCCAGTCGAAAGTTACTGTATCGTCCCAGTGCCAGTCATTGTAGCAGTAGGAGCAGTTTCAATAGCCACAGAAGTCACAGGAACCAGCAGCAAGTTAGCCTGTGTACCGGTACCATTGTTAATCACTTCCTGGATAGTATCAGTGATAAACATTAGCTGACCATTATGGGTAATGGCTGCACTCACAATGATCCGCGCATTTGGCTGAATCTCAGCTGGGTTAAACGGCAAGGTAAAAGTAAAGGGTGCTTGTTTACCCTCGGTGCGAATCGCTTTCTGAGCAATAACTCGCGTTGGCGCATCAGCCAGTGAGGCATCCGACAGCGTCACCGTAACGACAGCATCAGGTGGCAAGGCAATGCGCTCGCGGATATTCACTGTCCCTTGTACGGCAGGTTGTGCAATAGGTGCAGCGGCTGTCGTGATTCCTGCTGGAGCCGGAACGGGAACATCAGCCCCTTTATGGGCACACCCAGCTAAACTGACTACCAATGCTGCCCCACCCGCGATCTGCCAGAATTTTTTTGATTGCCAAGGTTTCATAGGTCGCACTCCTTCTTATTATTAAGATGCGAGTTCTATCCAAAAAAACTCGCGTTTAATAAGTGGCTTCAACCACCTAGCAAGCTAATTATAGCACAATCTGCTAGCCCCTGCCGTTTCTCTCCCGATTGAGCCATTTATCAGACTATTCCTTATAAGTCTAACTTCAACCGCACTGCTGTTTCACAGCAATATATTGACGATAGCCCTGATGATTCAGCACACTGTGTACGAACTCAACCACCAGGGGCCACAACATGAGCCAGGCATTAAAAAAATTGCTCGATCTACTCTTTCTTGAAAAAATTGAAGAAGGGATCTTCCGTGGCCAAAGTGAAGATCTGGGTTTACGCCAGGTCTTCGGGGGGCAAGTTGTCGGTCAGGCGATTTATGCGGCAAAACAAACTGTCCCCACTGATCGAGTGGTCCATTCATTTCACAGCTATTTTTTACGCCCGGGGGACAGCAGCAAACCCATCATTTATGACGTAGAAACACTGCGCGATGGCAACAGTTTCAGCGCCCGTCGGGTCAGTGCGATTCAAAATGGTAAACCTATCTTTTATATGACGGCGTCATTCCAGAGTCAGGAAGAGGGTTTTGAGCACCAAAATACCATGCCGGACGTCCCACCACCGGAAGGATTAATGTCTGAAACGGACATCGCCCGCAAATTTGCCCATTTAATTCCCGAGAAAGTGCGGGATAAATTTATCGGCCATCAACCGATTGAAATGCGTCCGGTGAAATTCCACAACCCACTGCAAGGTTCGACTGCGGAACCCAATCGCTATGTCTGGTTTAAAGCTAACGGCGAAATGCCGGATGACTTGCGAGTTCATCAATATTTACTGGGTTATGCCTCTGATTTTAATTTCTTACCGACGGCCTTGCAGCCTCATGGAATTGGGTTCCTTGAACCAGGGGTGCAAATCGCCACAATCGATCATTCCATGTGGTTCCATCGCCCATTCCGTCTTGATGACTGGTTGTTGTATGCGGTAGAAAGTACCTCAGCGTCAGGTGCTCGTGGCTTTGTTCGCGGGCAAATCTATAATCGGGAAGGAGTCTTGGTTGCCTCTACGGTGCAGGAAGGTGTGATTCGCTTACATCGGTCATAGCAAAAAATAGAAGGGGCGATGTCTCCATCGCCCCTGTTGCTATCATCATTATTATTTATTTTACTGTCAGTGATAACTTACTGACACTCTTAACTTACTGATTGTAAGCATTTTCGCCGTGGCTGTTGACATCCAGGCCTTCGCGCTCTTGCTCTTCTGGTACCCGCAGACCAACCACCAGGTCAGCAATTTTGTAGGCAACGAAAGCAACCACACCGGACCAGACCAAACACACCCCCACACTGAACAACTGTACACCCACTTGATGACCCATAGTGACGCCAGCTGCATAACCTGTGCCGCCCAATGAGGCAGAGGTGAAGACACCTGTCAGGATACAACCGACAATCCCGCACACGCCGTGAACACCGAACACGTCGCAGGTATCATCCACCCGCAGCCATTTCTTCAGCAGAACCACACCCCACAGACCGGCGACCCCACCCACTAAACCGATAATCAGTGCGCCACCGACACCAACAGTACCTGCGGCAGGTGTAATCGCAACCAAACCGGCGATACAACCTGAACATGCGCCTAACAGAGACGGCTTGCCACGCAAAATCCACTCAGCAAATACCCAGGAAAGAATGGCACCTGCGGTTGCAACTACGGTGTTCAAGAAAGCCAATGCAGCGATTTCGTTAGCGGCGCTGGCTGAACCGGCGTTGAAACCAAACCAGCCGATATACAGAATTGCCGTCCCGGTAAACACCATCGGTAAGTTGTGAGGTTTAAATGCCTCTTTACCAAAACCGGCGCGTTTACCCAGTAAGTAAGCCCCTACCAACCCCGCGATCGCGGCGTTAATATGCACTACAGTGCCGCCCGCAAAGTCCAGTGCGCCGTCCATTGCCAGGAAACCACCGCCCCATACCATGTGCGCCATTGGCAAGTATGAGAAGGTGAACCACAGCACAGCAAAAATAAGCACCGCAGAGAAACGAATACGCTCAGCAAATGAACCCACCACCAGAGCCACTGTGATACAGGCGAAGGAAGCCTGGAATACTACATGGATATATTGGTAGAAGGTGCCGCTCAGGCTGGTCAGGCCGATACCTTTGAGCATCGCCATATCGAAGTTACCGAAGAACGCGTTGCCCGTACTGAACGCCAGGCTGTAACCATACAAAATCCACAAGACACAAATCAGCGCAAAACTCACCATGACCTGAGTCATCATTGACAATACGTTTTTGGAACGCAGCAGGCCGCCGTAGAACAGGGCAATACCGGGCACGGTCATAAACAGCACCAACGCGGTGCAAATCATCATAAAGGCATTATCTGCTTTGTCAGCCACTGCCGGTGCAGCAGCCATTGCCAAAGAAGGCAGCATCGCTACCGAACTCAGGCCCAACACGGATAAAAGTTTTTTCATCATCAACCCATCCCTATTCACTAAATTTGAGCCTGCAAATTACAGTGCTGCTTCGTCTGTTTCGCCGGTACGGATGCGAATAACACGTTGCAATTCAGCAACGAAAATTTTGCCGTCACCAATTTTTCCGGTATAAGCGGCCTTACTGATAACATCAATCACTTCATCTAATTGATCATCCGCAATCGCGATATCAATTTTCACTTTGGGTAAGAAATTGACGCTGTATTCCGCTCCCCGATAGAGTTCTGCGTGCCCTTTCTGGCGACCAAATCCTTTCACTTCGGTTACGGTCAACCCCTGAATACCTACTGAGGACAAGGCTTCGCGCACATCCTCCAACTTAAATGGTTTGATAACCACGGTAACCAGCTTCATATTTGCCCCTTCTCGAATTAAGTCGAATTTATGTCGGCCACGAAATACTTATCTTCCACGAAACACTTACTTTTCTTAAAACAGTTACCTTTCTTAAAACATTTATCTTTCTTAAAACAAGTAAAGCAAAGGCTATGCCATAAATAATATTGGCGAGAATTTAATACTGAAATGGCGAACTGATGGGGCTTGAGATGCGCAGCACAATAGCGATGTGACGAAATAGAGAGGATTGAACAGTTTTTGCGCACCAAATTAGTGCGACACGCGTCACAGAAGTGCACTGCGGTATATTCGCGCTATTGCTTTGCCTGATTATGGTGCGGCAGCTTATTCCTAATAGGCGCTGGCAGAGTTATTGACTGAAATGAAAAGTAACAGCAGCGAAATGAGGAATAGTGAAAAGTAATGGGGCCATTTGACCCCACAACGTTTTATTTAACTGACTGCAGTTTCGACTTGATCAATAGCTGCCAAATCTTCACTGACTAATTGCAACTGATACATTTGATAATAACGCCCATGTGCAGCTAGCAACTCTTGATGCTTACCCTGCTCAACTGCCACACCACGGTGTAATACCAAAATAGTATCAGCATCGACAATGGTTGAAAGGCGGTGAGCTATCACCACCAGCGTGGTGTTTTTGCGAATCAGCTGTAATGCCCGCTGAATGGCCTGTTCAGTGCCCGAATCAATATTGGCGGTCGCTTCATCCAAAATCAGAATTTGTGGCGCTTGTACCAATACGCGAGCCATCGCCAATAGCTGTTTTTGCCCGACGGACAGCGTGTTGCCCTGCTCCCCAAGCAAACTGTGTAGCCCATCAGGCAACGCACGGACTAGCGAAGCCAACTGCACAGTTTCCAGTGCATCCCACACTTGCTGCTCACTAATGTCACGGCCTAATGTCACATTGGCAAAAAACGAATCAGCCAATACCACTGGGTCTTGCTGCACCATAGCAACGCCCTGTCGCAGGGTTTGATGTGATAATTCGGCTAGAGGGCGACCATCAAGTAAAATCTCTCCTTGCTGCACCGGGTAATAGCCCATTAACAGATTTGCCAGGGTACTCTTGCCACTACCGGTATGCCCTACTAAAGCGACAAAACCGTGTGAAGGCACATCAAGGGAAATATTTTGCAGCACCATTTTATCGTGGCGATAAGCAAAGCTGACATTTTTCACTTGAATATGGCCGCTGGTCAGCGGGCGATCATCGCTACCATATCCTTGCTGGACGCGGTCCATCAAATCGAAAATACGCTCTCCCGCGACCACCGCCTGTTGCAAGATCGACTGCTGTGATGTCAATTCAATCAATGGCTCATTGAGGCGGCCAAGGTAGTTGATAAATGCATATAGCACCCCAACCCCGACTGAACCTTCCGGGCTGAAACCGAAAAGCAGTAATAAACCGCATAGCACCATGGCAGAAAACAGGCTCAGTAACGGGCGCAGCAGAAAGCCTTCCAGACGCAATGTTTGCATCCGCGCCTTATAATGGGCACGGCTGGCAGACTCCATGCGTTCACCAAAACGCGCCTGCTGGCGGAACTGTTGAATAACACCCATCCCGCTAATGACTTCATTAAAGCCGTCGTTAATATCGGCCAAATAGGCCCGAACCCGGCGTACTACTGGCGTGCTGTAGCGCTGGTAAATCGCCATAACCACCAGTACCGCAGGGAAAATACAAATAGAAATCAGCGCCATGCGCCAATCCAGACTGAACATCGCCACCAGCATTGCACCAATTAACGCCGCGCTTTTCAATACCGTCGACACCACCATCACATACAAATCTTTTATGACTTCGGTATCGTTGGTTACGCGGGAAATCAATTGCCCGACAGGTTGAGTATCAAAAGCACTAAGAGGTTGGCGCAAAGCTGCATCCATCACTTCAATCCTGAGCCGTTGAACCACACCGACTGCCGCACGATTAAACAGCAATGCTTGAAAATAGTGCAATGCGGCTGCCAGTAATTGCAGCAGCAAATAAGCCAAGGCCAGCCCGCTGACTAATCCCAAAGGTAACGTGCCTTTCGCCACTACGTGGTCAATGAAATAGCTGATCAATAGTGGGCCGCTGACTTCGGCTGCCGCAGCAACCCACAGCATCAGCACCGCCAGCCCTAATGGCTTGCGATAGGGGGAGCCATAAGAAAGCAGGCGCTTGAGGGTTGGCCAAAGTTGCTGAACTTTACTCATCGGTTTTGGCCTCCGACTCACCGTCATCCAATGCTGCCTCTAATTGTTGATAGCGATACATTTCCCGATACCAGCCAGACTGATTCACCAATACATTATGCGTACCGCGTTGCATCACCCCACCATGCTGCAACACCAGAATTTCGCTGGCTTCAGTTAAAGCAGAAAGGCGGTGTGCGCTGATAATCACAGTACGATGCTCGCCCCACTCGCGCAGGTTCTTTAAGATTTCATGTTCGGTTTGGCCATCAACCGCAGAAAGTGCATCATCAAGAATCAGAATTTCAGTATCCAACAACAATGCCCGAGCAATAGAAATACGTTGCTTTTGCCCACCGGACAGCATCACACCGCGCTCACCCACCTCAGTGTCATATCCTTGTGGGAGGCGCAGGATGTCTTCATGTACGCTGGCTAAACGAGCAGCGCGTTCGATTTGATCCTGAGTGGCATCAGGTTTACCTAATGCAATGTTGCCCGCGACCGTATCTGAGAATAAGAAAGGTGTCTGGCTGACCACAGATAAACGCCCGCGCCAGTCATGCAAACGGATATCAGACAGCGGATGCCCTTGATAACAAATCATGCCGTCATCAATATCAAATTGCCGCTGAATTAATGCTAATAAGGTACTTTTGCCGGAACCCGTTGGCCCACATAGACCTAACATCTGCCCCGGTGCCAATTTCAGTGATACATCGTGTAAAGCGGGCTTTTCAGCTTCAGGGTAATAGAAATGACGAATATTCACCGCTAAAATACCGCGATCGTTTGATAATGCGATGTCACCATCTTTCACGACTGGCGCTTCTTCCAGCAAACTGCGGATACGACTATAGGCAGCACTGCCGCGTTCAACAATATTGAACATCCACGCCAGTGCCAGCATCGGCCAGATCATTAACCCCAAATACATCACAAAGCTGGTTAACTGCCCTAAGGTGATGCTGTGATTGACCACCATCCAGCTACCACCACCGATGGCTAATAAATTTGCGATACCGATAGCAATATAAATGGTTGGATCAAAACGGGCGTCAATACGAGCGACATACATATTCTTGGCACCCGCTTCTTCAGCAACCTTCGCAAATTGTTGCGACTGACTGTTTTCCAGACCAAAGGCTTTGATCATGCGGATGCTGGTGAGACTTTCCTGCGCCTGATTATTCAGAGCTGAAAATGCTCCCTGAGCTGACTTAAAACGCTGATGCAATTGATCGCCGTAATATTTGATAACCACCGCCATGACTGGCATGGGAAGCAATGACAGCAAGGTTAGTTCCCAACTGATTTGCGTGCTCATGACAATCAGCACCGCACACCCCATCACCAGCGAATCGACTAGCGTCAATACGCCCTCACCTGCGGCAAAAACTACGCGGTCAACATCATTCGTAGCGCGTGCCATTAAATCGCCAGTACGGTGACGTAAATAGAACCCAGGAGCCTGGCGGCTAAGTTGGCGATAAAAATTCGCCCGTAACTCCACGGCCAATTGATAGGAGGCCCCGAAAAGTAACACTCGCCAAACGTAGCGCAACAAATAGACCACGATGGCCGTCACCAGCATCACGCCAATCCATACCAATAACATATTGGTCGACATCTGTTTGGTGCTGATGCCATCGACAATTACCCCTACCAACTTAGGGGGTAATAATTGCAAAATAGCAATAATGATCAGTAGCAGCACGGCACCTACATAGCGACGCCATTCACGGCGGAAATACCAGCCTAATTGTGCAAACAATCTCACGCAGTTTTATCCATGATCTGACACCGAATAACATCGGTATTTGTTCGCTAAACGCGACAGGGCAGTAGAATACCATCGTTAAAATGGTTTTTTATATCCAATAGATGCCAGGCAGCCAACACTTCAGCTGTTTGGACCATAGCGGATTATCACTCAGGCACTGGCAACACTGTGGTGTATTTAATCTTTTCCATCGCAAAGCTCGAAGTCACATCAATCAACCCTGGAACACCGTTAACCATACGCTTGTAAAAACTGTCATAGCTTTTCATATCGGCAACTTCGACCTGCATCAAATAGTCGTATTCCCCCGCCATGCGATAGAAGGCCAGCACCTCTGGCATCTGCTTGGTGAACTCGACGAACTCCTGATACCAACCGCTATTATGCTGCTGTGTCTTGATCAGTACAAATGCGGTGAGTCCTAATCCTAATTTTTCACTGTCTAGTAATGCCACGCGCCCACGAATAAACCCCTCATCCTCAAGGCGCTTCAAACGTTTCCAACAGGGTGTAGAGGTCAAATTGACGGCTTCGGCCAGTACTTGCAGCGACTGCGTGCAATCTTCTTGCAACATGCACAGAAGTTTACGGTCAGTTTTATCTAACATAGCGGGCAACCATAGAATAAATTTCTACCATTTGGCGATAAAGAAGGAAAAATGGCAACGTTTTTTTCTTTAATAACCGTTAATCTAGTCATCATTAGTTTACTACCTACATCGCAGGCCATAAAAATGACCAACACTTGGGTAAAAAATGCGATCAGCGAAATAGAAGCCGATTTTCAACGCTCCGCTGATACACACCTAATCCGCCTTAATCTGCCAGCATTCCCTGGTATTTATCTCTATTTAAAAGATGAAAGCACGCACCCAACCGGTAGCTTAAAGCACCGTTTGGCCCGTTCATTGTTCCTCTATGGCTTATGTAATGGCTGGATTAAAGAAGATACAACGATAATCGAGGCTTCATCTGGGAGCACGGCGGTGTCGGAGGCCTACTTTGCTCGCTTAATTGGTTTGCCCTTTATCGCGGTAATGCCAAGCTGCACTGCCCGGCGTAAAGTGGAGCAAATCTCCTTGTATGGTGGCCGCTGTCATTTTGTCGATCATGCCGGGCAAATTTATGCTGCCTCCGAGCAATTGGCGCGTGAACTTAACGGCCACTATATGGACCAGTTTACCTATGCTGAGCGGGCAACTGATTGGCGCGGCAATAATAATATTGCCGATAGCATTTTCCGCCAAATGGCGCGCGAACCTTTCCCCGTACCTGACTATATCGTGATGAGCGCAGGTACCGGCGGCACCTCAGCCACTTTGGGGCGCTACATTCGCTATCAAGGGCATGACACGCAACTGATGGTGGTCGACCCGGAAAACTCCGTTTTTTATGATTGTTTTTGTCACGGTGACCGCACCGTAACCGGCAGTTGTGGCAGCCGTATTGAAGGTATTGGCCGGCCGCGAGCGGAGCCATCATTCATTCCAGAAGTGATTGACAGTATGTTGCGGGTTCCTGATGCAGCCAGCGTTGCTACCATCCATTGGCTGGAAGGCATTTTGGGCCGCAAAGTGGGGGCGTCAACCGGCACTAACGTTTGGGGAACATTACAACTCGCTAAGCAGATGCGCGAGCAAGGTAAAACCGGTGCTATCGTGACGTTACTGTGCGACAGCGGTGAGCGTTATCTCGATACTTATTACGACCCTCAATGGGTCAGCAACAATATTGGCGATTTAACGCCATATCGTGATGAATTAAACAATCTGTAATATCGTGATAAACGGGGCCGTAAACCGGCCCCTTTCAGAAGAAAAAAACCGGATGGTTATCCGGCTGGCTAATAGCTATCCTCAAAGTCATTAGTTTTATCGCACCAATAACCCGTGGATATACCTCAGAATTCGGGGGAATAGGTGAGGTGTGGTGAACTTAGCCAATGTTGCAAATAATGAGCTACGCCTTGTTCCTCGCAGCGACCAATAACCTGTAACTGAGGTAACTCTTGTTTCAGTTGAGGTAATGCATTTCCCATGACTAACCCACGACCGACTCGCGACAACATTTCTTTATCATTCATCGCATCGCCAAACGCCATGCAATCAGCCAGGGTTAAATCAAGATGATGGCTCAAACGCTCTAAAGCAGCCCCTTTGTTACAACCACGAGGTAGCATTTCGAGGCAATCGACGGCTGAGAAACAGAAATCGGCTTTATCACCCATTTGTTGCTCAAGCTGAATCTTAAGTTCGACCAGTTCCTGATGTGGCGCAATAAAACAAATTTTGTGATTACCCGTTTTCGGTAATGCATCTAGCGCAGTCAGTTGGAACTGGAAACTGCTGGTTTTATGGGCTGCTAATAAAGCGGGATCATTGTAATCAGTAAACCAGCCATCATCGCGGAAGATATGAATGCTGGCATTGGTCTGCCAAGGGGTACGCAGCACAAACTCCACCAGTTCTGCCGGCAAATCCATACCATCTAAATGCACACCATCCATGTCACACACTCGTGTGCCATTACCCGTAATTAAATAACCGTTAATACCCGAATGAGATAGGATCCCTTTCATATCAAGGTAATGCCGACCGGTAGCGAATGTCAGGATCATCCCCTTTTCCACTAACTGGTGTAACGCATTTAATGTCGCACCACCAATTCGATGGTCACGCATCAGTAAGGTTCCATCCATATCAAAAGCGGCTAAACGGTACATTCAAAACCTCACTAAGAGTGAAACTGGTGGTATGTATAAAATTATGGCGTAGTATTTACGGAACTAATAGTGAACAAATAATTTAAACTATTCCGGATTTAGCATGCGCATTATTCACCGACTTACCCAATATCAGCGCTTATTCCAAAAGTTCGGAGAAAACCTGGCTTCGACAACAGTAAGTGAAGTCGCAGGTTTGCTATTTTGCAGTGAACGCCACGCTCGCACCTTAATACAACAGTTACAGGCAAATGGCTGGCTCAGTTGGCATTCGCAAGTGGGCCGGGGCAAACGCGCACAACTACAATGCCTGAAAAGCCCCGATACACTTCGGGCAACCTATATGCAGGCGTTTCTCGAACAAGGTGATCATCAGGCTGCGCTCGAATTGGCTCAACTGGAACCTGAACGTTTACAGGCGTTGCTGAACCCTCATATGGGGGGGCAGTGGCAAGCAGACAGCCCAGTATTACGTATTCCATATTACCGTATGCTTGAGCCGTTAAATCCACTCACCGCCACTGGTCGGGCAGAGCAGCACCTGATTTACACCTTGCACGCGGGGTTGACTCGCTTTAATACCGGTTGCCCACAACCCCAACCGGATCTGGCCCACCACTGGCAAGTCAGTGATGATGGTTTGACCTGGCAATTCTTTTTACGTAGCCAGTTGCGTTGGCATAATGGGGAGCGCCTTCACGGTCAGCAATTATTGCAAACACTCAAGCTATTGCGTGCCAATACCCGCAGCCAGCCAAGTTTTGCCAATATTTTGACCATTACCCTACCCCACGCTCTATGTCTACAGTTTACCCTTTCTCAACCAGACTACTGGTTGGCTCATCGATTGGCTGATTTACCCTGCCGGCTATTTCATCCAGATAATCCTTTGCTGGGTGCCGGCCCGTTTAAATTGGCGACCTTCGAACAGCATCTGCTACGGTTAGAACAACATGAGTTCTACCATTTGCAGCACCCTTATCTGGAAATCATTGAATACTGGATAACCCCGAATCTAATGGTGCAATCAACCGACGGTAGTTGCCAACATCCGGTGCGTATTACCATCGGTCAGGAAGAGGACTTCCCTTTAGCCCGCCCCGTTCAACGCAGTATGAGCCTGGGGTTTTGCTATCTGGCGGTTAATCAGCATCGCAGCAATATGACTTCTCAGCAACTCGCCCGGTTACTGATGTTAGTGCAAACCTCGGGCATATTAGAGGAGTTATCAATCCGGCGCGGGATCATAACTCCAAGCCATGAAATGTTGCCGGGTTGGCCCATCCCACGGTTTGCATCTGATAATGACTCGCCATTGCCGGCTCATCTGATATTGATATATCAACCGCCAATGGAGCTTAAAAGTGTCGCCGAGCAGCTAAAAGTTGTATTAGCAGCACAGGGCTGCACATTAGAAATCCGTGCCAGCCACGATAAACAGTGGAAAGATAGCCACCAAATTGAAAAGGCTGATTTATTATTAGCAGACCATTTGGTTGGTGAATCACCAGAGGCGGCAATGGAAAGCTGGCTCCGACTTGATCCCCTGTGGCGTGGCATCCTGTCACCATCACAGTGGGAGCAGCAGCAAAAAACACTGACCCATATTCAGCAAATAGAGCTGGCTTCAGAGCGGCATCACCAATTACGGGAGCATTATAATGATCTGATGCTATCCGGATTGATTCTACCGCTGTTCAACTATCAATATCAGGTCAATGCTCCACCACGAATTAATGGTGTGACATTAACGGCTTACGGTTGGTTCGACTTCAGTCAGGCGTGGCTCCCTCCGACTGCGACGTGATAACCAAACTCCGGTAGCTACCTTTTCTTGCGCTATCTAAGTACCATATTGCCAGTTTTCAATTTTGCTGTGAGATTTGCGCTTTAAGGCTCACAGCTGTACGAGGTAACAGTATGAAACGTGCCGTAGTTGTCTTTAGTGGTGGACAAGATTCCACCACCTGCTTGATTCAAGCATTACAGCAGTATGATGAAGTCCACTGCATTACCTTCGATTATGGGCAGCGACATCGTGCTGAAATCGATGTCGCTCGTAAACTGGCAATTCAACTTGGGGCTAAAGCGCACAAAGTACTGGATGTGGGCATGCTTAATGAGTTAGCTGTCAGTAGCCTGACCCGAGACAGCATCCCTGTACCCTCTTACAGTGAAGAAGATGAGGATTCGATTCCCAGTACCTTTGTCCCTGGCCGTAATATTCTATTTCTGACCCTGGCTGCTATTTATGCTTATCAAGTACAAGCTCAGGCTGTCATTACCGGTGTCTGTGAAACAGACTTTTCGGGTTACCCAGATTGCCGGGATGAATTCGTTAAGGCTCTTAACCATGCCATCGATTTAGGTATTGGCCGTGATATTGCTTTTATCACCCCGCTAATGTGGCTGGATAAAGCCGAAACATGGGCGTTGGCGGATTACTATCAGCAACTCGATCGTATCCGTCATGACACATTAACTTGTTACAACGGGATTCAAGGTGATGGTTGCGGTCAATGTGCTGCCTGCCACTTACGCGCCAAAGGGTTAGAGTTCTATCTGGCTAATAAACCTAAAGTCATATTAAGCCTAAAACAAAAAACCGGACTGGTCTAACCGCTTTAAGCCCATAGACTAGCGGCAACCTGACTTTCTCTACCTCCTCCAGAGCGAGGTAGAGCCCTACTAAGCACGATCCCTTTTTTATAAACCCCGATTAACAAACTCCTGAAGTTTTTCGCGTAATTCCCCATCAATGGGTAATGCCTTTTGATTACGCAAATCGATGCACACAAAAGTCAGCTCTGCATCAGCCACAGGAATAGAATCAGGCTCTAGCGTGACAGTCTGTTTCATCACACCACTTTTTCCATTCAACCTTAATAGTTGACTATCGATCCGTAACAGGTCGCCCAAAACCGCAGGCCGACGATAGTTAATATTGATATTAACCACGATAAAAGCGATTTGATTTTCAGCCATCCATTGTGCTGCTGGCTCTCCATCAAGCCATTCCCAGCGGGCTTCTTCGAGAAACTCTAAATAGCGGGCATTATTAACATGTTGAAAAACATCAATATGAAAACCCCTGACTCTAATATGAGTATGCATGCGACGAGCTTCTCCAGACAATAAGTTGTTATTATAGAATGACAGATACAACTGGTATGACCTCAAAAAGAAAGCCTAGCAGAGGAAGAGCGCTTCATAGCGTGCTTATTATATAATCCGGACCAACATCACAGTTTTACCTGACAGCTGCGACTTACATTATGAAATAACTGGAAGTTATTCCTGGTGAAAAAGCCAGGCAAACACAGCATCTGCCTGACTGCGATATCTGTTTTTCTGACTCTATTTACATTCTAAGCTTGCTGCGATTCCTCTCTAAGAAAGAGGGGCCAATACCTGGCACTTCAAGCAGTTGCTCTGCATCAGTAAAAAAGCCGAACTGCTCACGATAGTTAACAATTGCTTCCGCTTTCTTCCTGCCAATCCCGCTGAGGGACTGCGCCAGCTGTTCCGCATCTGCACTATTAATATTGATTTGGCTCTGCGGATTATCCTGTAAATTGCCAGCAGTGGCTGTTACGACCATTTTGTCATGCGTGGCTTTCTCGGGAGTTTTCGATACGGTATTTGCCTTGGTTGTAGCCTTTCCTGGTACTGACGGGTTAAGAATTTTACCCTCAGAGGAGCTTGGGGCGGCATAAGCCAAAGGTTGAATATTAAAACCTGCCAGTAATGTCGTGATGACAAATAATTTTCCTATGAATTTCATGCTGTATCCTCCTTGTGTTTGACAGCATGCCTACCTTGCCTGAGCCTCCGATTTGTCGCAAAGGCCAGTTTTTAGATATGCGAAAGGCCGCCAAAGCGACCTTTCGTTGTTACATCCAATTGCAAATCAATGCGAGGCTTATTGAGGTTGTTGCTGCTCCGCAGGGCCCATCTTGATAGTGGCCTGTTTACGCAGATTCGCCATCAGTGCATCGAAGGTCACACCACTAGCCCCCTCTTCCATCTTAGCGATAAAGTTCTTCATTTCGCCTTCCGGCAATTTGCCCGGGGTCACCGATAACAGTTCGATCAATACGATGTTATCTTGGCGATCCTGAGACAATCCATATACCGGCTGGTCTTTTTGTGGATGAGGCAAGGCAAAGATAGTCTGCACTAATTGGTCATCATCTGGCGCGCGTGACAAGGTTTTCTTCTCACCGAAGCTGATTCCAGCGGCCTTCATAGCTTCTTCGCCCTTACCTTGTTTCAGCGCAGTCAGGATCTTCTCGCCATCAACACGAGCTAATTGCTCCGCTTTCTGACGTTTTACCAGTTCGGCGACCTGATCACGAACTTGATCAAATGGTTCGATTCCTTCAGGTTTGTGGCCGTCAATGCGGATAACAAAAGCACGATCGCCGTCAACAGTGATGACATCAGAGTTGCTACCAGGTGCGCCATTCTCACCTACCAAGCCCCCCTCAAAGATAGCTTGCACCACAGGCTTGAAGTTAACCTCAGTTGGCACCGCATCACGGGTAAACCAACCAGTTTGCTTAGCTTTCGCACCCGCGGCTTCTTCAGCCGAAGCCAGAGACTCGTTATCGCTGGTAGCCGCTTCGCTCACTTTTTGTTGTAAGGCGTAGTATGCATCAACCGCTTTTTCCTGCTTAACCTGTTTAGCCAGCGCATCATGAACTTCTGACAACGGTTTTACCTGCGCAGGTTTGATATCGTTAAGACGAACAATCAAATAACCCACGGAAGATTTCACCACATCAGACAACTGGCCTTTCTCAGTCAGATTTGCTTGTTTCAGCTCATCCGCTGTTGTTTCCGGTTCTAACCAACCCAACTCGCCGCCATTTTTGCGGGAAATGATGTCAGTCGATTTCTCTTTTGCGATTGCAGCAAAATCAGCACCTTTTTTCAGCTCATCCAATGCAGTTTTGGCTTCAGCTTCAGTTTTAAACTGAATGACACTGTAGTTGCGTTGCTCAGGCTTAGTATAAGTACTTTTATGCTGGTCGTAATACGCGGCGATATCTTCTTCAGTAACAGTAATTTTGTCCTGCATCGCCGCAGCATCCATTGCAATGAAACTGATTTTCATCTGTTCCGGTGCAATGAAGCTATTTTTGTTCTGATCGTAATAGGCTTGCAGTTCTTCATCTGTGACTTTCTGCTGCGCTTGAAGTGCTTTGAGGTCTAGCGTTGCCAGACGGACTTCACGTTGCTGCAAAATCAACTCTGACATCGCTTGTGCTTCGACAGGCAGGACGAAACCAGTATCGCCGAAGGCTTGTAGCAATTGCTGATTAATCAGCTGCTGGCGCTGTAATTGAGCGAATTGATCTGGGGTGTAGCCCATTCGATTGACCAGCTCAAGGTATTTGTTGTTATCGAACTTACCATCAGTCTGGAAATAAGGTGCCTGGCGAATAGCATCTTTCACTTGTTCGTCACTGGCAGTCAGGCCTAACTTTTTAGCATATTGGTCGAGCAACATATTGTTGACCAATTGCCCAAGTACCTGCTGACGCAGTTGCAGCATGTAACCTTCGTTCGCGGCCAACGCGGAGAACTGTTCGCCCAATTGCTGTTGCAAGCGGCCACGTTCGCTCTGTACAGCCTGTTCTAACTGAGCACGACTAATCTCTTGGCCATTAACTTTGGCAGCAAAGTCGTTGGAGCCACCAATCAGATAGCTGCCAACCCCAGTCAGGATAAAGGACAACATGATCAGGGCCAGAATGATTTTGAGCACGACGTTATTAGCAGCCGCGCGTAAATTGTCCATCATAATGTGACAATACTCCGCTGTAATATGGATAAAAACTGTTGCGCAGGTCTAAATAAACCCAGCATTCCTTGCGACAGCCCTTCATGCTGCTGCGCGAAAAAAAAGCGCATCATTAACGATGCGCCTTGTATCTTACCTTACCAACTCAACTGCGTCAGGTTATTGTTAACACAAACACAGGTGAGAAGTGACGCGGCAATCAGTTTACAGCGTCTTTCAGGCCTTTACCGGCACGGAAGCCTGGTACTTTGGCTGCTGGAATACTGATTTCTTTGCCTGTCTGAGGGTTACGGCCAGTACGTGCAGAACGCTCACGTACTGCAAAAGTACCAAAACCAACCAGAGCTACGTCATCTCCTTCTTTCAAAGATTCAGTAACAGAAGCAATAATTGCATCCAATGCGCGCCCAGCGGCCGCTTTAGAAATATCAGCACCTGCGGCAATTTTGTCGATCAGTTGTGACTTATTCACTCTTTCATCCCCTTTAAAATTCTATTGTCGCGCCGAAAATCCCTACGGACAACACGACAGCGCAGCTGTTATATCAATCCTGTCTGACCTTAGCAAGCAGCCCAAAGACTTAAACTTTTACCAGACAGACGAACTAACTTAGCGGCACAAAAAATAGCTGGCAAGTAGCATTTCACTTACCAGCATCAGTTTTATCAATACTTCTTGCGATCCGTCACTATTTTGACGCTACCGGCTGTGCCCCGAAGGCAGGATTTTGCAAAGCAATGGCTAAAACATCATCAATTCGTTTAACCGGATGAATTTCCAGATCGGCGATAACATTGTCTGGAATCTCTTCCAAATCACGTTTGTTATCATCTGGGATCAACACAACTTTAATCCCACCACGGTGAGCGGCCAACAATTTCTCTTTCAAACCACCAATTGGCAATACCAGCCCACGTAAGGTGATTTCACCGGTCATTGCAACATCTGCCCGCACCGGGTTGCCGGTCAAACAAGAAACCAGCGCTGTACACATCGCAATACCCGCGCTCGGCCCATCTTTCGGCGTCGCCCCTTCTGGCACATGCACGTGGATGTCGCGTTTTTCGTAGAAATCAGGGTTAATGCCTAATTTATCTGCACGCGCACGGACCACGGTCAATGCCGCCTGAATGGATTCTTGCATGACTTCACCCAATGAACCGGTGTAAGTCAGTTTACCTTTACCTGGCACACATGCGGTTTCGATGGTCAGCAAATCACCACCCACTTCTGTCCATGCCAGGCCAGTCACTTGACCGACACGGTTTTCAGTGTCTGCGCGACCATAATCGACTTTCTGCACGCCCAGGAAGTCTTTCAGGTTGTCACCGGTAATTTCAATGTGCTTAACCGTTTTATCCATAAGCAGATTTTTTACTGCCTTACGGCACAGTTTGGAGATTTCGCGCTCCAGACTACGCACCCCAGCCTCACGGGTGTAATAACGGATAATGCTCATGATCGCACTGTCATCGATGGTGAGTTCACCTTTCTTAATGGCGTTGCGCTCAAATTGTTTTGGCAGCAAATGCTGCTTGGCAATATTGAGTTTCTCATCTTCGGTATAACCGGACAGACGAATCACTTCCATACGGTCCAGCAACGGCGCCGGAATATTCATGGAGTTAGAGGTTGCAACAAACATCACATCCGACAGATCGTAATCCACTTCCAGATAGTGATCGTTAAATGCCACGTTTTGCTCTGGGTCTAACACTTCCAGCAATGCTGACGCCGGATCACCACGCATATCGGATGCCATTTTATCGATCTCATCCAATAGGAAGAGTGGGTTTTTTACCCCAACTTTTGCCATTTTCTGGATCAATTTACCCGGCATAGAGCCAATATAAGTACGACGATGACCACGGATCTCTGCTTCGTCACGTACTCCACCCAGCGCCATACGCACATATTGCCGGCCTGTCGCCCGAGCAATAGATTGCCCCAGCGAGGTTTTACCCACCCCAGGAGGCCCTACCAGACACAAGATTGGCCCTTTGATTTTGCTGACCCGGCTCTGGACTGCGAGATATTCCAAAATACGATCTTTAACGCGTTCCAAGCCGTAATGATCGGTATCCAGAACTTCCTGCGCTTTTACCAAGTCTTTTTTAACTTTGCTGCGACTGTTCCACGGCACCTGCAACATCCAATCAATGTAACCACGAACGACAGTGGCCTCCGCCGACATTGGTGACATCATTTTCAGTTTTTGCAGTTCAGCTTCGGTTTTTTCGCGGGCATCTTTCGGCATTTTAGCCGCTTCGATTTTGCGTTTTAGCGCTTCATGTTCGTCAGGTGCATCGTCCATCTCGCCCAGTTCTTTCTGAATGGCTTTCATTTGCTCATTCAAATAGTACTCGCGCTGGCTCTTTTCCATCTGCTTTTTGACACGATTACGAATCCGCTTTTCAACCTGCAACAGATCGATTTCGGATTCCATCATTGCCATCAGATATTCCAGACGTTCGGTCACATCGAACATTTCCAGAACAGCTTGTTTGTCATTTAACTTCAACGGCATATGTGCCGCGATAGTGTCAGCCAGACGTGCTGCATCATCAATACTGTGCAACGAAGCCAAGACTTCCGGTGGGATCTTTTTGTTCAGTTTGATATAGCCTTCAAACTGATTAATCGCCGTGCGGACCAGCACTTCTTGCTCACGATCGTCCATTACCGGCGATTCAAGATATTCCGCCTGAGCAGCAAAATGCTCACCGCTGTCGGAAAGCGTGGTGATACGCGCACGCTGTAGCCCTTCAACCAGCACTTTTACCGTGCCATCAGGCAATTTCAGCATTTGTAGAATCGAGGCTACGGTGCCGACTGAAAACAGATCATTGATACCAGGCTCATCCGTCGAGGCTTCTTTCTGCGCAACCAGCATGATTTTTTTATCATGGTCCATTGCAGCTTCCAGGCACCGAATCGACTTTTCCCGGCCAACAAACAGTGGGATCACCATATGCGGATAAACCACCACATCGCGCAGAGGCAATACGGGGATTTCTATGCGTTCGGAACGCTCAGGGTTCATAGAGCTCTCTCTTAGTTTAGCTTCCGCCAGATTACTGGGAATCTCGTGAAACACGAGTCATCACGAGTTTCACTAAATAGGTAATTGAGTATATGGGGACGAATGTCTTACATTCAACGATTACAATGCGAGGAAAAAGAAATGGGGGATAAAATCCCCCATTGTCATACTAACCATCTGGATTATTTGGCTAATTATTCGCCAGAAGCTTGTGCTTCCGGTTGGCCATAAATCAGCATTGGTGCAGATTGACCAGCAATAACTGATTCATCTACTACCACTTTTTCCACACTTTCCATTGACGGTAAATCGTACATGGTATCGAGCAAAGCACCTTCTACGATAGAACGCAGGCCACGAGCACCTGTTTTACGGGCCATCGCTTTCTTGGCAATAGCGGTCAGCGCTTCATCACGGAACTCAAGTTCCACACCTTCAAGATTGAACAATGCCTGATATTGTTTAGTCAGCGCATTTTTCGGTTCTTTCAGGATCTGAATCAGTGCGTCTTCACTCAATTCACTCAAGGTTGCAACCACGGGTAAACGACCAATAAATTCAGGGATTAAACCGAATTTAATCAAGTCTTCCGGCTCAGCCTGGCTCAATAACTCGCCTTCTGTCGCCTTTTCTGACTTGCCTTTTACCGTGGCCCCGAAGCCAATACCACTGCCGGTGTTAATGCGCTGCCCGATAACTTTATCCAGACCCGCAAAAGCACCACCACAGATAAACAGAATCTTAGAGGTATCAACCTGCAAAAATTCTTGCTGTGGATGCTTACGACCACCTTGCGGTGGTACGGCAGCGATAGTCCCTTCGATCAATTTCAACAGCGCCTGCTGCACACCTTCACCCGAAACATCCCGAGTAATAGATGGGTTATCAGACTTACGTGAAATCTTATCAATTTCATCGATATAGACGATGCCACGTTGCGCTTTCTGGACGTCGTAATCACATTTCTGTAGCAGCTTCTGAATGATGTTTTCAACATCTTCACCCACGTAACCAGCTTCGGTCAGTGTGGTCGCATCTGCCATAGTAAACGGCACATCCAGGAACCGAGCCAATGTTTCCGCTAACAGCGTTTTACCACTACCCGTCGGACCAATCAGCAGAATATTACTTTTACCCAACTCGATACCATTACTGGTATCGCCATTGCGTAACCGCTTGTAATGGTTATACACAGCAACAGCCAGCACTTTTTTCGCCGGTTCCTGCCCAATGACATAATCATCAAGATGGCGACGAATTTCATGCGGCGTTGGCAGTGAACTACGCTCCCGGTGCGGCGCAACTTCTTTGATCTCTTCGCGAATAATGTCGTTACACAAATCGACACATTCATCGCAGATATACACTGACGGCCCGGCAATTAGCTTACGCACTTCATGCTGGCTTTTGCCGCAGAAAGAGCAATACAGCAGCTTTCCAGAACCGTCTTTGCGCTTATCTGTCATCAGTAAACCTCTTCTTCAGTATCTGCCACATCTGAAACTATGCGGCAGGGAGACTATTCTCGCTATTTCTGTACGCCACGTTAGCTTTCAACGGACAGCCGATATAATGGGTAGTGTACAAACAATACGCAATCGGGCCTTATTCAGCACTCGATTTGTTCTCGTTACATTCACTATATATTTACATTAACTATAGTATATCGGCCCACAGAAATAAGTCGTTAGTCACGACGGGTGAACACAGAATCAACTAAACCGTATTCTACAGCCTCATCAGCTGACAAGAAACGGTCACGCTCAGTGTCTCTCTCTATTTCTTCAAGAGATTTACCCGTGTGTTTTGCCATCAGTTCATTCATGCGTGATTTCACTTTCAAAATCTCTTTGGCATGAATTTCAATATCTGTAGCTTGTCCCTGGAAACCGCCCAACGGTTGGTGAATCATGACCCGTGAATTCGGCAAGCAGAAACGTTTACCCTTAGCACCCGCAGTCAACAGAAATGCACCCATTGAACATGCCTGGCCCATACAAATCGTGCTGACATCCGGCTTGATGAATTGCATGGTGTCATAAATTGACATCCCAGCAGTAATCACTCCGCCCGGTGAGTTGATATACAGGAAGATGTCTTTTTCTGGATTCTCTGCTTCCAGAAACAGCATTTGCGCTGTGATCAGGTTGGCCATATGGTCTTCAACCTGGCCTGTCAGGAAAATGATACGCTCTTTCAGCAGACGGGAGAAAATATCGTAAGAACGTTCCCCACGTGAAGTCTGCTCAACCACCATTGGCACCAGAGCCATGTTAGGTGCAAATTGATCTCGTTCGCCACTGTATGACATTACCGTCTCCTAATAGAATTTACTTTGGCGCCATTCATAACCGATTCTACTTGAGATAAGGAATGATGACTATGTTCATGCGTGCAAACAGTCCGGTTATCCAGACCTATTCTGACGGCGGTAATCAGCCAGTGTTTCATATGAACGTCTGTTAGATTAATTGGGGGATTAATATTCATTTTCAAGCCCCAGCGATATTTTTTTAGCCTAACAACCCTCTTTTTAACCTGAAAACTGCCCACCATCTCTGCCGTAATCACGACGCCCTATTGATTATTTATCTGTTGAGCACTTCATTTTACTTTTCAAATATAGCGCAGATTGCAGCGAAACATGCCAGATTAATCATACTATTGAGGGATAATTGTTACTAAAAGAAAAAGCCCGTGACCATAGGGCTACGGGCTTTTTCAATACACCAGATAAATTATATCCAGTTTGATACGCTAAAAAACATTACGCCGTAGTGGTCTGATTCATCAGCTCACTGAAAGTCGTTGGTTTTTCAGTTACTTTGGCTTTAGAAAGCAGAGTTTCTACTGCTTGTTCTTCCAGAGCAACATTGCGCATATTGTTCATCAGCTCTTTGTTTTTGCTGTAGAACTCAATAACTTCTTGTGGATCTTCGTACGCAGAAGCCATTTCTTCGATCAGTGCTTTAACACGATCTTCATCTGCTTTCAGTTCGTGCTGGCTGATAACTTCGCCCAGCAACAGACCGACAACAACGCGACGTTTAGCTTGTTCTTCGAACAATTCACGTGGCAATTCAGCAGCTTGTTTCTCGTTACCACCGAAACGCTGTGCAGCCTGACGGCGCAGAACGTCGATTTCACCTTCAACCAGTGCAGCTGGAACATCGATTTCGTTCGCGCTAACCAGACCGTCGATTGCCTGAGTTTTAACACGGTTACGTACCGCGCCTTTCAGCTCGCGTTCCATGTTTTTACGCACTTCAGCACGCAGACCTGCTACTGAACCATCAGCAACGCCGAAACGTTTGATGAATTCTTCAGTCAGTTCTGGCAGCTCACGCACTTCAACTTTCTTCAACACGATGTCGAATTTAGCTGATTTACCTTTCAGGTTTTCTGCGTGGTAATCTTCTGGGAAGTTTACGTCGATGGTGAATTCTTCACCGGCTTTATGGCCGATTACACCTTCTTCGAAACCTGGGATCATACGACCCTGGCCCATTGCTAACACGAAATCAGTCGCTTTACCGCCTTCGAAAACTTCACCGTCGATAGAACCGGTGAAATCCAGAGTTGCGCGATCTTCAGCAGTTGCTGCAGCGTCAGTTTCTTTCCAGGTAGCTTGTTGCTTACGCAGAGTTTCCAGCATGGTATCAACGTCAGCGTCGTTTACTTCAACAACTGGCTTTTCTACTTCAATGCTTTCCAGATCTTTCAGCTCAACTTCCGGATACACTTCGAACTCAACGGAATAAGTAAAATCTTCACCCTCTTTGTACTGGCCCGGCACGTAGTTAGGTGCGCCAGCTGGGTTGATTTTTTCTTTAATGATCGCGTCAACGAAATTACGTTGCATCAGATCACCCAGTACGTCCTGGCGAACAGATGCGCCGTAACGCTGTTCAACGATGTTCATTGGCACGTGGCCTTTACGGAAACCGTCGATACGAACATTTTTAGCAGCTTTAACTAATTCGCTTTTTACGGCTTTTTCAATGCTGTCAGCAGCAACAGTAATTGTTACACGGCGGCCAAGGCCTTGGGTGGTTTCAACAGAAACTTGCATCTTGTTACCTCAAAAAAATCACAGTGCTCGGTCAACTCCAGAAGCTGCAAACGAAGCAGCACCATTTCCCTTTCAGGAATGATGCGAACTCTGAAAACACCCTCTAAGAACCGGGACGGCCGCATTAAACAGAACCGAGTATCCCAGATGTCAGAAGCGTCCCGAAACCATTCCGGAAAAATAAGACGCGACATTATAGCGGCGCACAAGGTATGAGTCGAGGAAAGCAAGCGAATGTTGTCGCGGTAAAATTCACGCGTGAATCGTTCCCTCGGCTAAAACTCCTGTGGCGCACTAATGAAATGAAGATGTCGCCTATATAGAAACACAAGCGGCTCTAGGGCCGCCTGCAAAATTCTCACCTACTAATACCCTAAATCATATCGGAATGACTACTGTTATCAGCCCGATTTAATTAATCTGGCAACTGAGCTAATGCGCCCGAGCCACGACAAGAGGGCGAAGCTGGCACAGTGTCTTGCAATCCAGCCCACTCTTTCAGGGTGTATGTGTGTAAGGCCAGCGCATGAACAGTGCTCGCCAGTTCCTCAGCCAATGCACTATAAATCGCACGGTGGCGATTGAGAAAGCGTTGATCTTGAAATTTATCGCTAACGATCACAATTTTAAAATGACTTTCCGAACCAGCAGGAACATTGTGGCGGTAACTTTCATTAATTACCTCCAGATGATCCGGTTCGAATGCCGCTTTTAGTTTTTCTTCAATTTGTTCTCGAATCAAAATCATCATGCTCTCCTTACTGCTGAGGCAGAAAACTGCCCACTCGGTATTGCAACACACGTTCTATTGCAATATTAGTGTATTTTCGCTGTTTTATAACATTTCAGATACAAAATATCCCGAATATCTCACTGCGACCGGTTCTGGCGAAAAGGCTCTTCTTCTCATCAACCAAAATACGATTTGCAAGGGCTTTAAATTAAATGACAGGCCATTCGGGGGAAAAACGTATTTTTTGGTGAATTTCTCTACATCGGGATCTTCCACCAGCCAC
This sequence comes from Yersinia sp. 22-579, assembly GCF_030433455.1. Lineage (NCBI taxonomy): Bacteria > Pseudomonadati > Pseudomonadota > Gammaproteobacteria > Enterobacterales > Yersiniaceae > Yersinia > Yersinia sp. 22-579. The sequence continues at coordinate 264,911 of NZ_JAUJTZ010000002.1, forward strand.
TCGCAGTGCTATGATGTCGCCACTGCAAACTCGCAAAATAACATGGCTGCTATCCCGCTCTGATTATTAAAGAATTCCATAACTATTGAGAAAGTGAACATGCTAAAGAAAATTCTTTTCCCGCTGTTGGCTGTTTTTATACTGGCGGGCTGTGCTGCCAGTAACAACACCTTGAACGTTACCCCGAAAGTCGTCTTGCCACCCCAAGACCCAACACTGATGGGAGTGACTATCAGTATTAATGGTGCCGATCAGCGCCAAGATGCTGCCCTGGCTAAAGTGAATCGTGATGGACAACTGGTGGTATTAACACCGTCTCGTGATCTGCGTTTCCTGTTACAAGAAGTGCTTGAGAAACAAATGACTGCCCGTGGTTATATGATTGGTACCAATGCGCCGGTTGATCTGCAAATTGTCGTGAATCAACTGTTCGCTGATGTGCAAGAAGGCAACCTTCGCTACAACATCACCACCAAAGCCGATATTTCTATCACTGCTACCGCGAAAAACGGCAACAAGCAGGTTAAAAACTACCGTGCCAGCTATAACGTTCAGGGCGCATTCACTGCAACTAACGAAAAAATCACTAATGCTGTTAATACCGTGCTGAGTGATGTTATTGCAGATATGGCGCAAGACACCAGCGTCAGCAGCTTTATCAAACAAAATGCCCGCTAATCTGCTCTTTGCTTAACATTATTACTGCTTAACAGAATGCTCCACCCTGTTGATAGGGTGGAGCACGTAGGTCTCACATGCCCAATCGCTATTCGAACCTTTTTACCCAACGTAATTCGCTTGTTCTTTTGTTGTTGGGATTTGCCTCAGGCCTCCCTTTAGCCCTTACAGGCGGGACATTGCAAGCCTGGATGACGGTTGAAAACGTCAGCCTGAAAACTATTGGGATTTTTTCGCTGGTCGGCCAAGCCTACGTTTTTAAGTTCCTCTGGTCCCCACTGATGGACCGCTACACCCCTTCCTTTCTGGGGCGTCGCCGTGGCTGGTTGATCATCAGTCAGCTGTTATTAATTGTCGCCATTATCGCCATGGGCTTTATGGAACCGGCTAAACATTTATGGTGGCTGGCCGCTATCGCCGTGCTGGTTGCATTCTGTTCTGCATCGCAAGATATTGTTTTTGATGCCTATAAAACTGATTTACTGACAGCGGAAGAGCGCGGTACCGGTGCCGCAGTGTCGGTATTGGGCTATCGCCTCGCCATGTTGGTGTCTGGTGGGCTGGCACTGTGGATAGCGGATCGTTATCTCGGCTGGCAATCCACTTACTGGCTGATGGCCGGGTTAATGCTCATTGGGGTATTTGCCACGTTATTTGCCCCAGAACCCGATATTCGTATTGCTCCGCCGAAAACCCTGGAACAGGCAATCGTCGAACCGTTGCGTGACTTTTTTGGTCGCAACAATGCCTGGCTGATTCTGCTGCTTATCGTGTTGTACAAAATGGGTGATGCTTTTGCGGCTAGCTTAAGTACCACTTTTTTGATCCGAGGGGTCGGATTCGATGCAGGCGAAGTTGGGTTGGTCAATAAAACCCTGGGATTAATCGCCACCATTATTGGCGCACTGTATGGCGGTTTGCTGATGCAACGCCTGAGTTTATTCCGGGCATTGATGATATTTGGCATTTTACAAGCCATATCCAACATTGGTTATTGGCTGCTATCCATTACAGATAAAAATATCTTCTCCATGGGCAGTGCCATATTCCTGGAAAACCTGTGTGGTGGGATGGGGACGGCAGCCTTTGTCGCTCTGTTGATGACGCTTTGCAACAAATCTTTCTCGGCCACGCAATTTGCTTTGTTATCAGCACTCTCTGCTGTGGGTCGGGTATATGTTGGCCCAATAGCGGGGTGGTTTGTTGAAACACATGGCTGGCCATTGTTCTATTTATTCTCTATTGCTGCTGCCATTCCTGGACTCTTACTGCTCTATATCTGCCGCCAGACCTTGGAATACACACAAAAAACCGATGAATTTATGCCCAGAACAGAGTTTAAAACAGCTTATCGGTGGGCATTGCGTTTTCTAACCATTGGCTGCGTATTATTAGCTGCATGGCTGATTTTACTCATATGTAACGCATTAGATTGGACGTCGGCTTCAGATGTGGCCGATACACTGCTACTGCGTGGCATTCAGCTCAGTGTGGTTGGTATGGTTCTGGGTGGCGTATTGGATTATCTTGCGCTTAGACGTGAGAAATTAGCGTAATAAACCACATTTAAATATGAAAGCTGGCACATGTGCCGGCTTTTTTTATGGTTACAAAACAAACCACCTGAACACATCATCGCCATTATTTTGATATGAATCACAAATTTCAGTAACACTTGCAAAATATTATTCACAAAACGAGATCCATATCACTTTCAACTATTTATCCTTTCGTGCTCTGAGACTATGATGAGCGCACTTTTTGTTAAGGACAGTGTCCTTTTATTTCTTCTGGCATCTTTCAACCACACAGAGGCATTTATGCGTAAAATTCTTATCGGCGCTGTGGCGCTGACTGCGATCACGTTGGCTCCGGCCGTCCAAGCTGAATATCAGTGGGGTTTTGCTAATATCAGCATGAACTACCTTGACTGGACTCGCAGCACTACGCATAAATCCGGTGGTTCTTCGCATAAAGATGACTTTGCGTATATTGAGTTGGAAGGTGGTGCAGGTTATAGCTGGGGCGAGATTTACGGTTTCTTTGATTTAGAAAACCCATTCAATTCGAAAACAGCACAACCAGGCGATAACCAGCGTTATACCTTTAAAACAACAGGTCGCTACTATTTAGGCGATTCTGGTTTCAACCTTTATGGCCATATTTATGGCACTTACTCACTGCCCAGCGCTGAGGGTAACGATTACAGCAACTTCCATGAAGTGAATACCTTGTACGGTATCGGCTACAACGCCACTGTTGCCGGTGTGTGGATGAAACCCTTTGTTGCGCTGCACTATGTTGATCAGACTTATTACTCAGGTAATAACGGTTATGTGGTGGGTTGGGTTGCCGGTTATGACTTTACTGCATTCGACGAAAACTTCAGCATCACCAACTGGAACGAACTGGAGTTCAACCGAGCTGAGCGCTATGCCGCAGGTAACGGTGGTCGTAATGGGGTGAACGGTGCTCTTGCTCTTTGGTGGACTCCAATTAAGCAATTCACCACGGGTATTCAGTACCGATATGCTTATAACAAATTAGGCGAAGATTTTTTACAAGATGGTATCGTGTATTCCATTAAATATAATTTCTAGCTAAATGATTCCGGGGTACCTATTTTTAGCACTCCGGAATATATTTTAATTTACCGTGGCATCACATATTATTTACATAAAATAAGCCCAGGTAATAAATAAAAATCAGTATTTCCCGTGAATAAAAGCGTAATAACCGTTGTTTTTCCTTAACATCCGCCGTTTTACAGCCCCCCACCTTCGCCAACATATTGTTGCGATTAGTAAATTGTCACGCAAGGTAACATCTGTGACCCCCTTAACATAAAGTGTCAACAAGCCGCTGACACAATCTTAAGCATGTTTACAGTCCTGCAACCTTCCCGTAAAATGCCCGCACACATGAAACGACAATAGAGCCCTTTTGTAATTGAGGTCGTTAGATGAGACTTAAGAAATACATTAAAAATATGGGTATGTTGTCTATATTAGCAGCCACGGTAATGCTCAGTGGTTGCGATATGGTATTGATGAACCCCAAAGGCGCAATCGGAGTCGAGCAAAAAACACTGATACTGACAGCTATCGGTTTAATGTTGATCGTCGTAGTTCCGGTTATTTTTATGGCGTTTGCTTTTGCATGGAAGTACCGCGCGTCCAACAAAAGTGCGACCTATACCCCAAACTGGTCCCATTCCAACAAAATTGAGCTTGTTGTATGGGCTGTTCCAATCATTATCATTGCTATTTTGGCAACGATAACCTGGAAAACCTCCCACGAACTTGACCCGTTCAAGCCGCTCGAAGTAGCGGGTAAAGAACCAATCACTATTGAAGTGGTTTCCCTGGACTGGAAATGGCTGTTTATCTATCCAGAGCAAGGTATCGCTACAGTAAATGAACTGGCTTTCCCTACTGATGTTCCGGTGAACTTTAAAATCACCTCTAACTCGGTCATGAACTCGTTCTTTATCCCTCAGTTAGGCGGGCAGATTTATGCGATGGCCGGGATGCAAACCAAACTGCATCTGATTGCCAACGAAGCCGGTAAATACAATGGTATTTCCAGTAGCTTCAGTGGCAAAGGCTTCTCTGGTATGAAATTCACTGCGATCGCAACACCTACGCAGGAAGACTTCAACCAGTGGGTCGCACAGGTGAAAAAATCGCCGAACACTCTGAATACTACTGACGATTTCAATAAACTGGCTGAACCGAGCGAAAATAACCCGGTTGAGTATTTCTCCAGTGTTAAACCGGAGCTGTTTAAAGGAATTATTGGCAAGTTTATGGGTGATATGAACATGCACAAGAAAGGCGATGATACCCATTCAGGTATGGATATGAGCCAGGGCATGGATATGGGCGAACACGCCGCTCACGCCGGAGCCGAGGAATAAAACGATGTTGGGAAAATTAACACTTGATGCGGTTCCGCTACACGAACCAATCATTATGGTTACCGTTGCTGCAATTGTTCTGGGCGGGGCGGCTCTTGTTGCCCTCCTGACCTATTTCGGCAAGTGGAAATGGTTATGGAGCGAATGGCTGACCTCGGTTGACCATAAAAAAATCGGTATCATGTACATTCTGGTCGCCATGGTCATGCTTCTGCGTGGTTTTGCCGACGCCATCATGATGCGTAGTCAGCAAGCACTTGCTTCAGCTGGTGAAGCTGGCTTCCTGCCGCCTCATCACTACGATCAGATTTTCACCGCTCACGGCGTTATCATGATTTTCTTCATGGCGATGCCTTTCGTAGTGGGCCTGATGAACGTGGTCGTACCGCTACAAATCGGTGCTCGTGACGTTGCCTTCCCGTTCCTTAACTCCCTGAGTTTTTGGTTCTTTGTCGTCGGGGTGGTGTTAATTAACATTTCTCTGGGGGTCGGTGAATTCGCGCAAACCGGTTGGTTGGCCTATCCGCCATTGTCAGGTAAAGAGTACAACCCAGGTGTCGGGGTCGATTACTGGATCTGGAGTTTACAGATTTCTGGTTTAGGTACCTTGCTGACCGGTGTTAACTTCTTCGCCACTATTTTGAAAATGCGTGCTCCTGGCATGTCGATGATGAAGATGCCTGTCTTCACATGGGCGGCACTTTGCACCAACATTTTGATTATCGTTTCTTTCCCGATCCTGACTGTGACCGTCGCGTTACTGACTCTGGACCGCTACCTTGGCACCCATTTCTTTACCAATGATATGGGTGGCAACATGATGATGTACATCAACCTGATTTGGGCCTGGGGCCATCCGGAAGTGTACATTCTGGTTCTGCCGGTATTCGGGGTATTCTCCGAAGTTACTGCGACCTTCTCAAGAAAACGTCTGTTTGGTTATACCTCTTTAGTCTGGGCAACCATCGCGATTACCGTACTGTCGTTTATTGTTTGGCTACACCACTTCTTTACTATGGGGTCAGGTGCCAACGTTAACGCCTTCTTCGGTATAGCGACGATGATTATTTCTATCCCAACAGGGGTGAAAATATTCAACTGGCTGTTCACCATGTACCAAGGCCGTATTCAGTTTAACTCCGCGATGCTGTGGACTGTTGGCTTCATCATCACCTTCTCTATTGGTGGGATGACCGGTGTTCTGTTGGCGGTACCGGGCGCAAACTTCGTGCTGCATAACAGCTTGTTCCTGATTGCTCACTTCCATAACGTGATTATCGGTGGTGTGGTGTTCGGTTGCTTCGCTGGCCTGACTTACTGGTGGCCTAAGTCCTTCGGCTTTACGCTGAATGAGAAATGGGGCATCCGTGCATTCTGGTTCTGGATTATCGGCTTCTTCGTTGCCTTTATGCCGCTGTACGTATTGGGCTTTATGGGTATGACCCGTCGTCTGAGCCAGGATATCAACCCGGAATTCCACCCGATGTTGATGGTAGCAGCAGGCGGTGCAGCACTGATTGCTTGCGGTATCTTGTGTCAGGTTATCCAGGTGTTCGTCAGTATCCGTGACCGCGAACAAAATCGCGATCTGACTGGTGACCCATGGGGTGGCCGTACGCTGGAGTGGTCTACCTCTTCCCCACCGCCATTCTATAACTTCGCCGTTGTACCTGAAGTGACAGACCGTGACGAATTCTGGGATATGAAAGAGAAAGGCGAAGCATACAAACGCCCAGCGAAATACGAAGAAATCCACATGCCGAAGAATACCGGTGCAGGTGTGATTATTGCTGGCTTCAGCTTGATCTTCGGCTTTGCTATGATCTGGTACATCTGGTGGCTGGCCATTGTTGGCTTCGTCGGCATGATTGTGACCTGGATTGTGAAAAGCTTCGACGAGGATGTTGATTACTATGTGCCGGTTGCAGAAGTGGAGCGCATTGAAGATCTTCATCATGAACAAATCAGCAAAGCAGGCGTGAATCATGTCAACTGAAACTCTGACTAACCATAACGTCGCCCATGCAGAGCATGGGCATCACGATGCAGGAGCGACGAAAGTCTTCGGCTTCTGGATCTACCTGATGAGCGACTGCATTTTGTTTGCGACATTGTTTGCAACTTATGCAGTGCTGGTAAACGGGACAGCTGGCGGCCCTTCAGGCCGGGATATCTTCGACTTGAACTTTGTTCTGGTTGAAACCTTCCTGTTGCTGTTCAGTAGTATTACTTACGGCATCGCTATGCTGGGCATGAACAAAGGCCACAAAAATCAGGTTAATACCTGGTTAGGTCTGACCTTCCTGTTCGGTCTGGGCTTTGTGGCAATGGAAATCTATGAATTCCATCACCTGATTGCTGAAGGCTACGGCCCGGATCGCAGTGCGTTCCTGTCTAGCTTCTTCGCGCTGGTTGCCACCCACGGTATTCACGTTACCGCTGGCCTGGTTTGGATCATCATTATGATGATTCAAGTAGCAAAACGCGGCCTGAATGAAACGAACCGTACCCGCCTGATGTGCCTGAGCTTGTTCTGGCACTTCCTGGATGTGGTCTGGATCTGCGTATTCACCGTTGTCTATCTGTTAGGAGCTATGTGATGAGCCATCCAACATCTAGTCATTCAACAACGACTCACGGTGGAGCCAGCCACGGTAGCTTGAAGTCATATATTATTGGCTTCATTCTGTCGGTTATTCTGACAGTTATTCCATTCGCTATGGTGATGAGTGGTACCGCCTCCCATACGACTATTCTGGCCACAGTGGTCGGTTTAGCCGTGGTGCAGATTATTGTGCACCTGGTGTACTTCCTGCATATGAATGGATCGTCCGAAGAACGTTGGAATCTGGTGGCGTTCCTGTTCACCGCTATGATTATCGCAATCGTTGTTGTGGGCTCACTCTGGATTATGTACAACCTCAACATCAATATGATGGTTGACTGAAGAGCTGCATGTGATGATTAAGCAATACCTGCAAGTAACTAAACCAGGAATTATTTTCGGCAATTTAATTTCTGTCGTTGGGGGATTTCTCCTCGCTTCCAAAGGCGTGATTGATTACCCACTTTTTCTCGCCACCCTGTTCGGTGTCTCGTTAGTTGTTGCCTCCGGGTGTGTATTTAACAACTATATCGACCGTGATATCGACCGCATCATGGAGAGAACGAAGAATCGTGTCCTGGTAAAAGGGCTTATCGATCCGAAAGTGAGCCTGATTTATGCTTCGATACTGGGTATTGCTGGCATGCTGCTGCTCTATGTTGGCGCTAACCCGTTAGCCATGTGGCTGGCTGTAATTGGTTTCGTGATTTATGTCGGGGTTTATAGCCTCTACATGAAACGCAAATCCGTCTACGGCACATTGATTGGCAGCTTATCAGGTGCCGCACCTCCAGTGATTGGTTACTGTGCCGTTACCGGACAGTTCGATATGGGTGCTTTGATCCTGTTGCTTATCTTCAGCCTGTGGCAAATGCCACACTCATATGCCATCGCGATTTTCCGCTTTAAGGATTATCAAGCTGCCAACATTCCGGTTTTGCCGGTGATAAAAGGAATATCGGTCACCAAAAACCATATTACCCTTTATATCTTGGCATTTATGGTTGCCACCTTAATGCTGACCTTAAGTGGCTATGCCGGTTATAAATACCTGGTTGTCGCTGCTGCGGTAAGTGTCTGGTGGTTGGGTATGGCGTTGCGCGGTTACAAAGCGACCAATGACAGCGTATGGGCGAGAAAACTCTTTGTATTCTCTATCATTGCTATTACGTCATTGAGCGTCATGATGTCGGTTGATTTCAATGTTCCTTCCTCGGCTGGATTACTGACTTACGTCGGATAACTTCAACCCTGTAGTGATAAAAATGGCTGGCGGGCTATTCCTGGCAGCCATTTTTTATTTCTCCTCTACCCTACTGTTATCTAAAAACTCGCCTGTAATACATTCTAAACATCAATAGATTTACCCACTGGCCCTAACATCATTACAATGGCGCAGAATGTTTTTTTGAGGTGGTAATGAACGACAATAAAATGACCCCGCTAGAGCTCCGGGCAACCTGGGGGCTGGGTACGGTATTTTCTTTGCGCATGCTCGGCATGTTTATGGTTCTCCCCGTTCTCACCACTTATGGCATGGCGCTTTCCGGTGCCAGCGAAGCATTGATTGGTATCGCCATTGGCATTTACGGTCTGGCTCAGGCCATTTTTCAGATTCCATTTGGGCTGGTTTCTGATCGTATTGGCCGTAAGCCGCTGATCGTTGGTGGCCTACTGATATTTGCACTGGGAAGTATGATTGCCGCACTGAGTGATTCTATCTGGGGCATCATTCTGGGTCGCGCATTACAGGGCTCAGGTGCTATCGCTGCCGCAGTCATGGCACTGCTGTCTGATTTGACTCGTGAGCAAAACCGTACCAAAGCAATGGCATTTATCGGTGTTAGCTTTGGTATTACTTTTGCCATCGCGATGGTGCTGGGGCCAATTATCACTCACGCTTTTGGCTTGCATGCTCTGTTCTGGGCAATAGCGGTACTGGCACTATTCGGTATTGTTATTACATTAGCCGTGGTACCGGATGCCGATAGCCATGTACTTAACCGCGAATCCAGTATCGTCAAAGGTAGCGTGAGCAAAGTACTCAATAACAGCCGGCTACTCAAACTCAATTTCGGCATCATGTGCTTGCACATCTTATTGATGTCGAGCTTCGTTGCTTTACCACAGATTATGGCCAGTGCAGGTTTAGCTCCAGCCCAACACTGGATTGTCTATCTGGTGACCATGTTGGTTTCCTTCGCTGCAGTCGTGCCGTTTATTATTTATGCTGAAGTCAAACGCAGGATGAAGCAGGTCTTTATGGGCTGTGTCGCTGTGCTGTTTGCCGCCGAAGTGGTGCTGTGGTCTGCCGGGCAACAGCTGTGGGTCATCATTGCCGGTGTACAGTTATTTTTCATTGCTTTCAATGTGATGGAAGCAATATTGCCATCATTGATCAGTAAAGAATCGCCAGCAGGCTATAAAGGCACCGCCATGGGGATTTACTCCACCAGCCAGTTTATTGGGGTGGCTATCGGTGGCAGTTTAGGCGGATGGCTTTTTGGTATGGAAGGGGCAAGTATGGTATTTGCCGCTGGGGCGGTTATCGCGCTGGTGTGGTTTGGCGTGAGTGCCACTATGCAAGAGCCACCTTATGTCAGTAGCTTGCGAATTACCTTGTCCGAATTGGCGGTAAAAGACTCAGCGTTAGAAGAACGAATTAGAGCACAACCTGGTGTCACTGAAGCGGTAGTGGTGAGAGCCGAGCGCAGCGCTTATATCAAAGTGGATACCAAAAAAACCAATCGCAGCCAGCTAGAAGAATTGGTCAACGCGATATAAACAAAAGCAGGTACAAAAGTGATCGATACTTTTGTACCTGATTTAGCTAAATATTAGTCGCGGAAGTTATTGAACTGGAATGGCTGGCCCAGATCAGCGCCACGAATTAATGCCATCACACTCTGCAAATCATCACGGGCTTTGCCGGTGACCCGCACTTGTTCGCCCTGAATTTGTGCCTGAACTTTCAGCTTGCTGTCTTTAATCAGCTTAACCAGCTTCTTCGCCTGCACACTTTCAATACCTTGCTTCAACTTGGCTTCCACACTGTAGGTTTTGCCACTGCGATCCATTTCTTCCGGGATCTCCAGTGCCGCCCCTTCAATGCCACGCTTAGTCAGTTGAGCACGTAAAATATCCAACAGTTGCTCGACCTGAAAATCAGATTCACTGGCAACTTTGATACTTTCGTTCTTTTCATTTAACTCAAAACTCGCTGGAATATTACGAAAATCCCAACGGTTCGCCAGATCACGGGTGGCGTTTTCAACTGCGTTACGCACTTCCTGCATATCAATTTCAGATACGATGTCGAAAGATGGCATATTCCCTCCTCCTGATAAGATGAATGGCGAGCATAATAACCGCTTTATCCCTACAGACAAAGCCAAGCCGCTGACAATTACTCAACTTACACTTTGTTCTTAGCAGAGCCAATGTATAGCTAACTCTGCGTTTAATGACCAAAAAGTCTATAATCAAAGCATAACACTTAGAAACAAGCAGTATGCTTTCCGCCTACACCAAGGAGGTCTCAATGAAAATTACTGTGCTTGGTTGCGGAGCTCTCGGGCAGTTATGGTTATCAGCGCTCTACCAGCAGGGTCACGATGTGCAAGGCTGGCTTCGTGTGCCACAGCCCTTCTGTTCAGTTAATGTCATATTGTTAGGCGGCGAGGCATTCAATCAAAATCTCCCCACTAACGATCCTGAGCATTTGTCGAAAAGTGAATTATTACTGGTTTGCTTAAAAGCGTGGCAAGTTTCCAGTGCAATCACGGCCTTACTGCCTAAGCTTAATCCCGAATGTAAGATTTTACTGCTACATAATGGGATGGGTACGCAGGAAGAATTACCCAGAGATGATCATCTCTTTCTCCACGGTGTAACCACTCATGCTGCGCGCCGTGATGGCAACACAATTGTCCATGTCGCCAGCGGTATCACCCATATTGGCCCGATGTCTCCTATTGCAACCGATATCAGTAACCTGGCAGATATCTTACATCAGGCTTTGCCGGACGTGGCCTGGCACGATGATATCTCGGCGGCCTGCTGGCAAAAACTGGCAGTAAACTGCGTGATTAATCCGCTTACCGGCCTGCATAACTGCCGTAATGGTGATTTGCAGCGCTATCCAGAGCTGATTGAGCGGTTATGCGCGGAGGTCGCCAGTGTGATGGAGATGGAGGGCTATCATACCTCAACAGAAAGTCTGCTTAGCTACGTCAACAATGTTATCCAGAGTACCGCCGATAATGTCTCGTCACTGCTACAGGATTTGCGTTGCCAGCGGCATACTGAGATTGACTACATCACCGGTTACTTACTACGGCGTGCCAGGAATCACGGTATGACTCTGCCAGAGAATGCCCGGTTGTATGATTTAATTAAACGTAAGGAAAATGAGTATGAGCGTATCGGCGCTGGTTTGCCTGGCTCCTGGTAGTGAAGAAACCGAGGCCGTCACCACGATTGATATTCTGGTGCGCGCAGGTATTAATGTCACAACAGCCAGTGTCGCCAGTGACGGCGCATTGGAAATCGTCTGTTCACGCGGCGTCCGTTTACTGGCCGACACCCGCCTGGTGGATGTGGCCGATCAAAAGTTTGATGTGGTTGTTCTGCCTGGTGGTATTAAGGGAGCGGAATGTTTTCGCGACAGCCCATTGTTAGTTGCTACTGTAGAACAAACGCATAAAGAGGGTCGTTTGGTTGCCGCCATTTGCGCCGCCCCGGCTTTAGTACTTGAGCATCACAAGTTATTCCCAGTGGGCAATATGACTGGGTTTCCGGCATTAAAAGACAAAATTGATTCAACAAAATGGATGGATCAACGTGTTGTTTATGACCGACGAGTCAATCTGGTCACCAGCCAGGGGCCAGGAACGTCCATCGATTTTGCGCTAAAGATTGTTTTTTTACTGCTCGGACGAGAAAAAGCAGAAGAGATCGCCTGGCAGTTGGTACTACCGCCAGGGATTTATAACTACCGAGAATAATAATACTGTGAACTAAGGGGTGACGGCGATACTGCGCAAGCCCAAAATCCACACACGCAGTAGCCGCTAACTATCCCCAACAAGGCGTAGCGAGCGAAAGGAGTTTGGGTGCGCCCTGCGCGCAGAACCCGGAGCGTACAGGTAGTACGTGAGGAGTTCGAGCACAGCGCAATCCCAAAATCCACACGCGCAGTAGCCGCTAACATCCTGCAATAAGGCGTAGCGAGCAAAGTCAGTCTGGGTGCGCCCAGCGCACAGCCAACGGAGCGTACACGCAGTACGTGACGGCGGCGAGCACTGCGCAAGCTCGGAATGGCAAAGCGTAGTAGCCGCTAACTTATCACCTTTAAGGGCGGTAAACTTTCACGTTAGTATACCCCTGCTCACGCAGATACAACGCCTGTAAACGGCTCATTACACCACGGTCGCAATACAACAGATAGCTCTTGCTCTGATCCAAATCGGCAAATTGCGTACTCAGTTTATAAAACGGCAACGCACGTACTTCAATTCCGTCCAGCTTCAGTGGCTTTTCATCTTGCTCATCGGGAGCTCGAATATCCAGCAGCACATCGGTATCCGCCAATTCTGCAACAGTTTCAACTTCAACTACCTGCTCACGACTTTGTTCGGCGATTTCACGGATATCGACGTTTTTGGCTTCGCTGACCACTCGATCCAAAATGGAGAAATCAAAGTGAGATTCTTCTTCTTCAATCTTGGCCTTAACCGCTTTCACCGTCGGGCTTTTTGAAATCACGCCGCAATATTCTGGCATGGTTTTAGCGAAATCTTCGGTACCGATTTCACGCGCCAGATTGATGATGTGCTCTTTGTCATGAGAAATCAGCGGGCGCAAGATCAGGGTGTCAGAGGCATTATCAATTAAACGCAAATTGGTCAGTGTCTGGCTGGATACCTGCCCCAGTGCTTCACCGGTGACTAGCGCCTGCACACCATAGCGCTCAGCCACCTGAGATGCTGCGCGCACCATCATGCGTTTCAACACCACGCCCATCTGACCATCTTCGACTTTTTCGAGGATTTCGCCCACCACCGGTTCGAAATCGATGGCAACAAAACGCACCCGATGGGAGCTACCAAAACGATTCCACAGATAATGAGCCACTTGCTTCACCCCAATCTCATGGGCAGAGCCACCAAGATTGAAGAAACAATAATGCACGCGACAGCCACGACGCATCAGCATATAGCTGGACACACCGGAGTCAAAACCGCCTGAAATCAGAGATAAAACATCTTCCTGCGTACCAATTGGGAAACCACCCAATCCTTCATGACGCGCCTTGATCAGTGTCAGTTTGTCCTGATCAATTTCTAAATGAACGGTCACCTGAGGATGGGTCAGTTTAACTTTGGCACTTTCTATGTGTTGGTTCAGGCCACCACCGACATAGCGCTCGACATCTCCAGAGGAAAATTCATGTTTACCACGACGTTTTACCCGAACACAGAATGTTTTTCCGACCAGTGTTTCGCGATAAGCTTCCAGCGTTTGCTCAAAAATATTGTGCATATCGGTGTAGCTGCGATCTTCCACTTCAAGAATATGGTGAATCCCTGGGACACGAGTCAGGGCATCACAAATCTGTGGGCCAAGATTGTCATCTTTAGTGCGGATTTCAATATGATCCCAATGACGAACCACCGCGAGGGTATCGTCCTCAAGGTTTTTCAATACGTTGCGAATATTGGTTGTGAGGATCTTAATGAAGCGCAATCGCACAGATTGACTCTTGATGGTGATTTCTGGGAACAATTTAATGATAAACTTCATGGCGGTCTTTAGTTGTCTGGTTATGGAGTGATGGCGTCGCTATCGATAGCAACAGTCAAAGGCGTCAGCGAAAACATGCAAGCCGTGGAGTATATCACTATATGATGCGCGGCTGCGTACTAAAAACCAGACTTAAACGTCACGATTTCCCCTTCATTATCCGCTAGAATAGCCGGTAATAAGCTTTTGACCTGAAGAGTTGCTCTCTGTAAGCAGAAAAAAGACGTTACGCGCCATCAAGGTTACGTTTCATAAAAAATATCGAGTCGAATAAAAACTATGCCGAAAAAAGCCGCATCACCTGAAACCAAAGCCGCCAGTTTTGAGACATCGCTCAGCGAACTGGAACAAATCGTTACTCGCCTGGAGTCTGGCGAACTTCCACTGGAAGAAGCGTTAAATGAATTTGAACGAGGTGTACAATTAGCGCGTCTTGGGCAGCAGACATTATTGCAAGCCGAACAGCGCGTTCAGGTTCTCCTGAATGATGAAGTTGATGCGCCACTCGCCCCTTTCACCCCGGATGCTGAGTAGTCTTATGTCTAACACCCCCTCCTCAGTTGATTTCAATCAACAACTTGCCGCACATCAGCAGCGAGTCAATCAGGCTCTGTTGGATTTCATTGCGCCGCTCCCTTTTGGCAATAGTGATCTGGTAGAGGCAATGCGCTATGGCGCTGTGCTGGGTGGTAAGCGGCTGCGCCCTTATCTGGTTTACGCCACTGGCCAAATGTTCGGTCTGCCACTGACCAGTCTGGATGCCCCAGCGGCGGCAATTGAATGTATCCATGCTTATTCATTAATTCATGATGATTTACCGGCGATGGATGATGATGATCTACGCCGTGGGCAACCGACTTGCCATGTGAAGTTTGGTGAAGCCAATGCCATTCTGGCCGGTGATGCCCTGCAAACGCTGGCATTTTCTATCCTGGCAGAAGCACCCATGCCCGATGTGGCTGATAAAGATCGGCTGTCGATGATTGCAGAATTAGCCCATGCCAGCGGTGTTGCCGGTATGTGCGGCGGCCAGGCATTGGATTTGGCAGCAGAATCCCGTCAGATAACACTGGATGACCTTGAGAAGATCCACCGTCATAAAACCGGAGCACTCATTCGTGCCGCAGTTCGTCTCGGTGCGCTGGCTGCTGGTGCCCCTGGGCGTGAAGCCCTCCCCTTACTTGACCGTTATGCCAATGCAATCGGTCTGGCCTTTCAAGTGCAAGACGATATTTTAGACGTTATCGGCGATACAGCTACAATTGGTAAACGCCAAGGTTCTGATCAGCAACACGGGAAAAGCACTTATCCGGCCCTTATGGGGCTAGATTGCGCCAAAGCCAAAGCCACCGATCTTTATCAGGAAGCACTTAGCGCCCTGAATGCGCTGTCGGCGCAATCCTATAACACAGCGCCACTACAGGCGTTAGCCTGCTTTATTATTGAGCGTGATAATTAGAAATATGCTGGCAGTGAGTCAATGCCTACTTAACCTTTTGATATGAGCATCGAATGAGTCTTGATATAGCCAAATACCCGACATTGGCACTTGCAGAAAATCCCGAAGAACTGCGCATGTTGCCGAAAGAAAGTCTGCCGAAGTTATGTGATGAACTGCGGCAGTATTTGCTTGCCTCTGTCAGCCGATCCAGTGGGCATTTTGCCTCAGGGTTAGGTGTGGTCGAGCTGACTGTCGCGTTGCATTACGTCTACAACACGCCGTTTGATAGTTTGGTGTGGGACGTCGGCCATCAGGCTTATCCGCACAAAATATTGACGGGCCGCCGCGAACAAATAGGGACTATTCGCCAAAAAGATGGTTTGCATCCTTTCCCTTGGCGTGGCGAAAGTGAATATGACGTCCTTTCTGTCGGTCACTCCTCAACGTCCATCAGTGCTGGCTTAGGCATGGCGGTAGCTGCGGAGCGTGAAGGTAAAGGGCGGCGTACTGTGTGTGTGATTGGTGATGGTGCTATCACGGCTGGTATGGCTTTTGAAGCCATGAATCATGCAGGCGATATTCACTCAGACATGTTGGTTATTCTTAACGATAACGAAATGTCTATCTCCGAAAACGTAGGCGGCCTGAATAACCATTTGGCGCAGTTATTATCTGGCAAACTCTACGCCAGTCTGCGTGAAGGTGGCAAAAAAGCATTTTCGGGTTTACCGCCGATTAAAGATTTGCTGAAACGTACCGAAGAACATCTGAAAGGCATGGTGGTACCCAGTACCTTATTTGAAGAGTTAGGCTTTAATTATATCGGCCCGGTTGATGGTCACGACGTGCAAGCGCTGACGCAAACATTGAAAAATATGCGCAGCCTGAAAGGCCCACAACTGTTGCATATCATGACCAAAAAGGGCAAAGGCTACGCACCGGCTGAAAAAGATCCCATCGGCTGGCACGCGGTACCAAAATTTGATCCGGCCTCAGGCACACTGCCAAAAAGCCAGGGCAATATCCCCACCTACTCCAAGATTTTTGGGGAATGGTTATGTGAAACCGCCGCCAAAGACAGCCAGTTAATGGCCGTAACGCCAGCAATGCGTGAAGGCTCGGGGATGGTGCGCTTCTCGCGTGAATATCCGCAGCAGTATTTTGATGTGGCGATAGCCGAGCAACATGCGGTGACCTTTGCTGCCGGTCTGGCAATTGGTGGTTATAAACCTATCGTTGCTATCTACTCCACTTTCCTGCAACGGGCTTATGACCAGTTAATCCACGATGTAGCCATCCAGAATCTGCCAGTACTATTCGCCATTGACCGTGGTGGTTTGGTGGGTGCTGATGGCCAAACCCATCAGGGCGCATTTGATCTATCATTCATGCGCTGCATCCCTAACATGGTCATCATGACACCAAGCGATGAGAACGAGTGCCGTCAGATGCTGCACACTGGCTATCACCACAACGGACCAGCGGCGGTACGGTACCCGCGCGGCAATGGTACTGGTGCAGTGCTTGAACCATTGGCAATAATGCCGATTGGTAAAGGGATCGTGCGCCGCGCAGGTGAAAAAGTGGCCATTTTATGCTTTGGAACATTGCTCGCTCAGGCGCAAATCGTCGCCGACAATCTGAATGCCACACTGGTTGATATGCGTTTCGTTAAACCATTGGATGAAGAGTTGGTACTGGAACTGGCTGCCAGCCACCAGATATTGGTTACCGTTGAAGAAAACGCCATTATGGGTGGCGCGGGCAGTGGTGTGAATGAGCTACTAATGGCAAAACGCCAGTTAGTGCCAGTATTGAATCTCGGTTTACCAGACCATTTTGTTCCACAAGGTGAACAGGATGAAATGCGCGCAGAATTCGGTTTGGATGCCGCGGGAATACAGAGTCAGATTGAAGCGTGGCTGGAGTGATAACACTCTCTGAGGCATAACATCTGGCTATACCTCAGACTACGGACAACCCCCAACAACTCAATCTTGCAAGGTGAGGACAGGCAGAAGAGTAAAGCGTCCGCGCCAGGGATGGCGCGGCTCGAGCCCCCAGGGATGGGTTTACGGCGTCTTTATGATCTGCCTGTTTTCGCCGCTATGGAGCACTTTGTTATTAATCTCTGACATAACTTCTTAGTTATGCCTTAATTTTAATCGCTATTTAATAAAATAGATCTGCTGGCCAGTAGTGCCCCACGACAAAAATAATCGCCGCCGCAACCACCCCGGCGATGATGTCATCCACCATGATCCCCATGCCACCGTGAACATTACGATCAAACCAGCGAATCGGCCAAGGCTTCCAGATATCAAAAATACGAAATGCCACAAAACCAGCGACTATCCATTGCCAATCATTGACCGGCAATGCCATCAAGGTAATCCACATCCCGACAAATTCATCCCACACGATACTACCGTGGTCATGAACTTGCATATCTTTGGCGGTGCGATGGCAAATATAAACACCAATACAAATGCTAAACATCACCGCGAGAGAGTAGAGTTGCCAAGGCAGCTGAATCAATAACAGCCAAAAAGGAATGGCTGCAATTGATCCCATGGTACCTGGTGCCCACGGCGATAATCCGCTGCCAAAACCCGTAGCTAACAAGTGCCACGGATTAGATAAACGCAGACGACGTTTGGCTTCATCCATGCGTTTTACCTGCTGAGAAATGGTCGAAACCACGCAGATTCATCTCAACCGCCTTACCTTCACGGAAAAATTTAACCCCTTCCGATTGCGGGCCAATCTGACCAATACAAGTGTAGCCGGCCCCGGTATGGCCCAATGCAACTTTCAGCGCCCCACGGTTTATTTCTGGCACGGTAAAGCACAGTTCATAGTCCTCACCGCCACTCAATGCCCAGCGCAGAGCTTGTTCAGCATCTACCTGATTTTTCAGGGCATCAGAATAGGGCAAAGCATCTAACTCAATGCGAGCACCGCAACCACTGGCTTTGAGGATATGTTGTAAGTCAGAAATCAAGCCATCGGAGATATCAATGGCAGAGCTGGCAAGATCGCGCAAAGCCTGCCCCTGTAGGACTCGGGGTTGTGGCCGCAAATGGCGATGAATGAGCGCCGCTCTGTCAGCCTCATCATCAACCCGCAGCTCATTTTGCAAAATTGCCAAACCAGCTGCACTGTCACCCAAGGTACCAGTCACATAGATCCAGTCACCGATCCGAGCACCAGCACGCTTCAATGCTCGTCCTTCAGGGACTAAACCTTGGATGGTTAACGTCAGACTCAATGGCCCACGGGTGGTGTCACCACCAATCAATTGCATGCCATAATAATTAAGCTGATCAAACAAACTATCACTGAATGATTGCAGCCAGTCTTCATTGACATTAGGAAGGGTCAGAGCAAGAGATAACCAGGCAGGATCGGCCCCCATAGCCGCTAAATCGCTAAGGTTTACCGCTAAAGATTTGTATCCGAGATCGGCCGGATCGATATCCGGAAGGAAATGAACACCAGACACCAGCGTATCTGTACTGATGGCCAACAGCTGTTTCTCTGCCACTGTAAGAAGTGCGCAGTCGTCTCCAATACCCAGTTCTACATCCCGGCGATTACTTCTGAACCGGTCAAAGTAGCGGGCAATGAGGTCAAATTCGCCACATGCCATAATACAATTCCAGAAATGTTAACTGATCAATAAATTAAGGCCGGAAACCGGCCCCAATTCAAGTCGTTAATGTAACGAGTTACTTTCGCTTACGTACCGTCGGAGCGACCTTATCCAGCACCCCGTTGACGAACTTATGGCTATCAGCAGCACCGAACGTTTTGGCAAGTTCGATCGCTTCATTGATCGCCACTTTATAAGGGACATCATCACGTTTGCTCAGTTCAAACAGCGCAATACGCAGAACGGCTCTTTCAACCTGACCTAATTCTTCGAGCTGGCGAGAAAGAACAGGCGCCATTAGCGCATCCAGAGATGCTGCGTTAACGGCAACCCCAGACAGCAATTCGCGAAAATAGGCGATGTCTACATCTTTGACATCCTGCTCAGACAGGAACTGTAATTCAACATCAGCGATGTCGTTTTTAGACAACTGCCAAGAGTAGAGCGCTTGAACAGCGCACTCACGAGCGCGGCGACGAGCAGCAGGTTTCACGGAATTCCCCTTAACTTAACTAAATTCAGCCTTTAATAGCTTTGATTACATTAATCATTTCAAGCGCGGTCAGGGCAGCTTCTGCACCTTTATTACCTGCTTTAGTACCGGCACGCTCAATTGCCTGCTCAATACTTTCTGTGGTCAGCACACCGAAAGCTACTGGAATATCGCTGTTCATAGCCACACTTGATAGACCAGAACTCGCTTCACCAGCAACATATTCAAAGTGTGCAGTGCCCCCACGGATAACCGTACCCAGCGCAATCACCGCATCGTAACGATTTGTTTTTGCTAACACATTAGCAACCAGCGGCAATTCATAAGCACCCGGAACCCAAACAACAGTGATGTTGTCATCCGGTACCTGGCCAATGCGCTTCAGGGCATCAATGGCACCTTCCAGCAAGCTGTCGTTGATAAAGTTGTTAAAACGCGCAATTGCAATCGCCACGCGGGCATTAGGAGTAGCAACAACACCTTCGATAACGTTCATAGCTTTCCTCAATATGGGTTCATACCCCGCAGGGGGGCGGATTCTATCATATTCTTTCACGCCCTGCCCCTGCGCATTTGTAAAACACTGGCAAGACTATGATTAGCAGAGGGAATCCCTGCCAGATAATTTCATTAATACTTCGGTTTCAAGCGCAGACGTAAGTCTGGTCCCACCTGACGAACCTCACTGAATACGAATTCAGGGGCATCACTTAGTTGCGTTAACCCAGTCAACTGGCATAACCCACGGGCATCGCTGCCTAACAATTTTGGCGCAATATACAGAATTAGCTCATCAACCACACCCGCCTGCAAAAGCGCGCCCGCAAATTGTGGCCCGGCTTCAACCCAAACAGAATTAATTTGCCGCTTACCTAATTGCATCATTAATAAGACTAAATCCACCCCATTGCCATGACGTGGTAGCAACAATTGCTCGACATTGTTAGGCCATGACTGCTCATCTGCCTCAACTCGAGCTAACCAACACGGGCCGTCTTGCTGTATGACTTTATGCTGTGGCGTCACGCGGTTATGGCTATCGACAATAATTCGAACCGGCTGGCGCAGTGCATCTTGAGGGTACAGCGCCTGGGTTTGTGCATCCAGCTCCTGCCAGCGCACGGTTAGCGCAGGATCATCAGCCAATACGGTGGCACTGGTGCTAAGGATAGCAGAGCTTTGCGCCCGAAAACGCTGCACATCCTGACGCGCTTGTGGCGAGGTAATCCACTGGCTTTCACCCGAGGCCATTGCGGTGCGGCCATCCAGGGATGCAGCCATTTTCAATTGCAGATAAGGAAAGCCAGTGCGCATCCGTTTCAAGAAACCGAGATTAACCGCTTCGGCTTCCGCCAGCATCAAACCGTGGTCAACTTCAACCCCAGCCTGTTTTAATTTATATAACCCGCGCCCGGCAACTTGCGGATTAGGGTCCTGCATCGCGGCTACCACGCGTTTTACACCGGCAGTAAGCAAAGCATCAGCACAGGGTGGCGTACGCCCGTGGTGGCTACATGGCTCAAGGGTAACATAGGCAGTCGCTCCACGCGCTTTCTCACCCGCCATCCGTAAAGCATGCACCTCGGCATGAGGTTCGCCAGCACGCAAATGATAGCCCTCACCGACAATCTCGCCATCGCGCACCAGAACACACCCGACATTAGGGTTCGGTGACGTGGTAAAACGCCCTAGCCACGCCAACTCAAAGGCACGGGCCATATAGAATTCATCGGGCTGCATGGCTTTCCTTACTTTTATGCTGTGGTTATTAGCAGGGTGCTAACGGCTTTGACGACGATGTTGATTAATCCTGCAAGCGAGCAATTTCTTCGCCGAATTCGCGGATATCTTCAAAACTGCGATACACCGAGGCAAAGCGGATATAGGCTACTTTATCCAGACGCTTCAGTGCTTCCATCACCAGATTACCCACCATCTTGGTAGGCACTTCGCGCTCGCCGGTGGCGCGTAACTGAGATTTAATGTGACTGATTGCCGTTTCCACATCATCAGAGCTGACAGGCCGTTTTTCCAATGCTTTCAGCATGCCACGGCGTAATTTTTCCTCATTAAAGGGTTCGCGCACATCATCACTTTTAATCACGCGCGGTAACACCAGTTCAGCCACTTCGAAAGTGGTAAAGCGTTCATTACAATCTAAACACTGGCGGCGACGGCGCACTTGCGAACCATCGCTCACCAGACGGGAGTCAATGACTTTGGTATCCACAGCGGCACAAAACGGGCAATGCATAGCGCTTCCTGATAGGTGAGCTTAAACTTAGCGACAGTTTACCGCGAACTGCTGCGACAACAAAGGGTGGAAACCGCAGTTTATGCTGATTAAGCTATGGCGAGTTTGATTCGGCAAGTTTCGAATCAAGAGACTTTAACCATTCCTTTTGCAGTTCTAACCAAACTTTACGATCCGGCGATAACACATTGAGTGGGTCAAAAGGATATTGGGCTGGTGTGCCCTTAACTAATATCTGAGTTACTAATCCATAGAGCCATTTTGCTCTTACGACACAGCCATAACCCGGTTTTTTTCTTAATTCTGTAATTAGCTCTCTTAATTCTAATAAATTTTTGGTGGACTGCATATTTTCATTTTCTTTACTCTTGAATAAATCAGAAAAAAGTAAAGAAGCTATAGCATTAATCAATCGAGTCCAAAGAGTATCTTGTTTATTGAATAACTTAATCAACATAGAATTGATTAATTGTAAGGCATTAGCGTCTTCCTTACATTGCATAGGTTCTGATTTCTCATGAAAAGTGGGTAACAAATTCAGATTTAAGATTATCTCCTTTTCATAAGGTATCATTAGCATCTCAATTTCACGAACTTGCTCTTTAAGTATGGTCACATCATTAACCGCTGCCATCCTATCTTTTAAGATGATATCTTTGTTCATCATTAAATTAACCCCATGAAATACATTGGATTCAAACAGTCTATTATGCATTGCGACTAAACCACGAGTGATACAATATAAACCCATTAACTTAATTAATTTATCTTGTGTACGGGAAATATTTTCTTTTGCTAAATTTACGCTCTCATAATCCTCACTCCGCATTCTATTTAGCATCTGGACTTTACTTTTATTACACTCATGATAATTTTTATTATTAGAGTCTTCAGGTGAAGCAGCGTCCAGTTTCATACCTTGCTTTAACGCCAATTGATAAATACCTTTTTTCGATTCTAGTAAATCATATCCCTTACAGATATCAGAGTCGTTATTTTGCATGGCTAATTTAACATTCTCCACAAATGATTTATACTTAGTACCTGTACCAATCATTAAATATGAATTCACCTTACTTATAATATCATCTACATCAACTGCTTTCATTACGGCTTCTTTAAGATTATGAAATTCACCTTTTGTTTTTTTGGCAGGAGTGGCTATTACGTTTAAAAAAATATCGGAAAATTCATTTTTCATATGAATGACATATTCAACCTTAGTCGTTAGCTTATTATAAAGATCGCATTCATTATTTACATTCACACCTGATACACTCACATTATTAATCTTCACTATTACCTCCTTTTTTTTAAAATATTTATCACTCCATAAATAATACCAACTATAAAATAGTCCACTATCAATTCAGTCCGATAATTTACAAATAAATTATTTGTATTATGTTCCATCCTTATTAACTTCACTATATGAATATAAATAAAAAATACATTCAGTTATGTAATGTATTTTTTAAAAACACTCAATCAGTTAAATAAAGAATGTGGCAAAAAAGCAGAGTAGAATCTTTCGATGTTGTTCTTTTGTTGCAGAGGAGATATCTGGCTAATGAAACAAAAAGCCCCAACACAGGGTGTCAGGGCTTAGCTTTCGTACTATGGCTTACCCGCTATTAAGGCAGGATTGAAGGCTGATCTGCACCCTCTTTCTCAACTTTCTGCTGCAACATATGCTCGCGTTTCATACCCAGTTTCAACGCCAGCGCAGAGGCCACGTAGATGGATGAAACAGTACCGATGGAAACACCGATCAGCATCGTCAATGAGAAGCCTTGCAGCATCGCACCACCGAAGATAAACAGCATCAATACCACCATCAGCGTGGTTGCAGAGGTCATGATAGTACGGCTCAAGGTCTGAGTCAGAGACACGTTCATGATTTCGTAAGGCGTACCGCGGCGAATCTTGCGGAAGTTCTCACGAATACGGTCTGATACCACGATACTGTCGTTTAGTGAGTAACCGATAACCGACATCAATGAAGCGATGATGGTCAGATCAATCTCAATATGGAACAACGACAAGATCCCCATGGTAATAACCACGTCATGCGCCAAGGCGATAACCGCCCCCAGTGCCAGACGCCATTCAAAACGGAAACCGACATAAACCAGAATACACAGTAACGCGACAATCAACGCCATGCCGCCAGCTTGGGCTAAATCACTGCCCACACTTGGCCCGACGAACTCGATACGTTTTACCGATGCATTCTTATCAACCGACTCATTAATAACAGAGATGACTTTGTTACCCAATTCCTGCCCGGCAGTTCCGGTGGCGGGTGGCATACGTACCATCACATCACGGGTGCTACCAAAGTTTTGCAGAATTGGCGATTCAAAGCCCGCGGCTTCCAATGTGTCACGCAGTTGGTCCAAATCCGCAGGTTTCTCCAGGGAAATTTCAATCACCGTACCACCGGTGAAATCCAGACCCCAGTTAAACCCTTTAGTGGACATCACCACAATGGATGCCACTAACAACAGCAATGAGACGCCGAAAGCAACATAATCCCAGCGCATAAAGTCATAGACTTTACGGCCGTAGTTCAGTTGTTCAACAGTATAATCCTGTGCCACAACGTACTCCTCAAATAGACAGCTTGTTAATGCGCTTGCCGCCGTAAAGCAGGTTGACGATGGCACGAGTACCGACTATTGCGGTGAACATTGACGTTACAACACCGATTGCCGTTGTAATGGCAAAGCCTTTAATCGAACCGGTACCCACAGCATAAAGAATAATCGCTGTGATAAGTGTTGTTACGTTCGCATCGACGATACTTGAGAAGGCACCTTTGTACCCCTCATGAATCGCTTGCTGAATCGTCCGCCCGTTCTTGTACTCTTCTTTTATTCGCTCGTTAATCAGAACGTTAGCATCAACTGCTACCGCCAGGGTCAACACTATCCCGGCAATACCCGGCATGGTTAATGTCGCCCCCGGTAACAGAGACATCACGCCCACGATCAACACCAGGTTCGCCAACAGCGCAGTACTGGCAATCACCCCAAATTTACGGTAGTAAACCACCATAAACAGGATAGAAACCGCCAAGCCCCACAAGCAAGCTTCCAAACCTTGGGTAATATTCTGAGAACCCAAAGTTGGCCCAATAGTGCGTTCTTCGACAATCTGGATAGGTGCAATCAATGCACCAGCACGCAGCAATAGAGAAAGCTGACGAGCTTCAGCCGGATTATCGATACCGGTAATGCGGAAACTGTTACCCAAGCGAGACTGGATGGTCGCGACGTTGATAACTTCTTCCTGCTTAACCAGAACCGCTCGGCCATTAGCATCTTTTTTACCGCTGTCTTTATATTCTACAAACAAAGTCGCCATCGGCTTGCCGATATTGTCTTTGGTAAAATTAGACATAGCAGAACCACCCGCGCTATCGAGCGAGATATTAACCTGAGCCTGGTTATATTCGTCGGTGCTGGAAGTGGAGTCGGTAATATGGTCACCGGTCAGGATAACGCGCTTGTACAAGACAACCGGGCGGCCTTCACGCGTGTTTTTGACTTCAGAATCGCCCGGTACACGACCGGAAGCAGCAACGGAGGCATCAACATTGCTATTGACCAAACGGAATTCCAGAGTTGCAGTTGCACCAAGAATCTCTTTGGCACGTGCAGTATCCTGAATACCCGGCAATTCAACGACAATACGATCTGAACCCTGGCGCTGAACCAACGGCTCGGCCACACCTAATTGGTTAACCCGGTTACGCAGAATAGTAATGTTTTGCTGAACGGCGTATTCGCGCGCTTCCCGCAGACGGTCATCACTCATCACAGCTTTTAAGGTATTGCTGCCATTGGAGCCAATCACCAGATCACGGTGGCGAGGAGAAAGGTAGCTGATAGCGTCATCGCGAGTTTTATCATCGCGGAAACGCACTTCAACACCATAATTATCCAGTTTACGTACCGTCGCATACGGGATATTTTTCTCACGCAAATCACTGCGCAGAGTATCCATCGTTTGCTCTTGTAACTTGCCAAGCGCAGTGTCCATATCCACTTCCATCAAGAAGTGCACACCACCACGCAGGTCAAGACCAAGCTTCATCGGCTCTGCACCCAATTTTGCAAGCCACGAAGGGGTTGCTGGAGCAAGGTTCAGCGCGATTACATATTTGTCCCCCATCGCAGCCATAAGTGCTTCACGAGCGCGCAGCTGGACGTCAGGATCTCTAAAGCGAGCCAGGATTGCACCATTTTCCAGTGCAATAGACTTGCTCGCTATGTTGTCTTTTTCTAAAACGTCACGGACTTGGACCAGCGTTGTTTCACTGGCGGCGATTCCTCGCGCACCAGTGATTTGAACAGCCGGATCCTCACCATAAAGGTTGGGAAGTGCGTATAGCAGACCGACGAAGATCACCACGATCAACATCAGATACTTCCACAAAGGATAACGGTTTAACACGGCAATTCCCTTCGGGAAAATCGAAAATTACAGAGCTTTCATTGTACCTTTCGGTAAAACGGCAGCAACGAAGTCACGTTTGATCATCACTTCAGTGGTGTCGTTCAGTGCGATAACGATATAGCCAGTTTCCGCAACTTTAGTAACACGACCAAGTAAGCCACCAGTGGTCAATACTTCATCACCTTTACCAATAGAATCCATCAGTTTTTTGTGTTCTTTGGCACGTTTTTGCTGTGGACGCAGGATCATGAAGTAAAAAATCAGACCAAATACCACCAGCATAATCACCAGGGAGTACGGGCTGCTCTGAGCCGGAGCCCCAGCGGATGCGACAGCATCAGAAATGAAAAGACTCATTAAAATTCCCTCATTGTTATCAATATCAATAGTGTGAAATCAGTGTGTTAAAATCAGCAACCGCAAAATCCTAACCGTTTAGTCCATAATTGCAAAGGCAATAATTTTAAAATCAATCACTTATTGTGGAGATAGTGGTGGAACAGGCTTTCCTATCCGACCATAGAAATCTTCAACGAAGCTCTCTAATTTACCTTCTTCAATAGCCTGACGTAAACCCGCCATTAAGCGTTGATAGTAACGCAGGTTATGAATGGTATTCAGGCGTGCGCCCAGTATTTCGTTACAACGGTCGAGATGATGCAAGTAGGCGCGGCTATAATTGCGACAAGTGTAGCAATCACAGTGTTCGTCGAGCGTTGCAGTATCACTCTTATGCTTGGCATTACGGATTTTTACCACTCCGTCAGTGACAAACAAATGGCCGTTACGAGCATTACGTGTTGGCATAACGCAGTCAAACATGTCGATGCCACGACGTACACCTTCGACCAAATCCTCAGGTTTCCCAACGCCCATCAAATAGCGTGGTTTATCTGCTGGAATCTGCGGACAGACATGTTCCAAAATACGGTGCATATCTTCTTTTGGCTCACCTACCGCCAAGCCGCCCACAGCGTAACCATCAAAACCGATATCTACCAGCCCTTTTACCGATACATCACGTAAATCTTCGTAAACGCCACCCTGAATAATACCGAACAAAGCATTTTTATTGTTCAATTCATCAAAGCGGTCGCGACTACGTTTGGCCCAACGCAATGACATTTCCATCGAACGTTTCGCATAATCCCAATCAGCTGGATAGGGAGTGCATTCGTCGAAAATCATCACGATATCAGAGCCGAGATCATACTGGATTTCCATCGATTTTTCTGGGCTGAGAAACACTTTATCGCCGTTGATAGGGTTTTGGAATGTCACCCCTTCTTCTTTGATTTTGCGCATCGCCCCCAGACTGAAGACCTGGAAACCGCCTGAGTCAGTCAGGATAGGGCCGTGCCACTGCATAAAATCATGCAAGTCGCCGTGCAGCTTCATAATTTCCTGACCAGGGCGCAACCACAGGTGGAAAGTGTTCCCCAGCAGGATCTGCGCGCCAGTTTCTTTCACTTCTTCCGGCGTCATTCCCTTTACCGTGCCGTAAGTTCCAACCGGCATAAATGCCGGGGTCTCTACGACACCGCGTTCAAATACCAGACGACCACGACGGGCACGCCCATCAGTTTTTTGTAATTCGTACTTCACATAACCTCCAGCATCAGAGAAACAGTCTGGTGCGTGATTAAAAGGAGCGCATGATAGCAACTGACCAACCCGCGACACAAGCCAGACGGCTTAAGTAGCACTTATCGTTATATGCGCAATTCTATAATTTTGTGTGCCACTTGATCGATAATACTTTGTCGTTTTGGTGGATAACATCCACAGCGGGAACAGGCCGATATCTCCATAAAAAGTTATGCTTGAACTATACTTTTCATGAATCTGTGACACTGAAGATATCCACCTGTTCACTACCCTATTCTCATTATTCCTGTTGATAATACGGGGCAATAAATGACAAAAAAACCGAATATCCTATTAGTACACGGCGCATGGGGCGATGGCTCTCACTGGCGTCATGTTATTCCTACGCTACACAACAAAAATTATCCGGTGTACGCAGTGCAAAACCCACTGACATCATTGGCGGATGACGTGGAACGGACAAGAAAGCTGGCCACTTCATTGGAAGGCCCCACTATTTTGGTGGGTCATTCCTATGGGGGTATGGTGATTTCCCAACTTGGTGACTTGCCTCATGTGGTTGGGCTGGTCTTTGTTGCCGCTTTTGCACCGGATAAAGGCGAAAACCTTGGCAGTATTTTCCAACTACGCGCCCCTCCTTCGGGGGCGGCCAATCTTGTTCCAGACTCGGATGGTTTTCTTTGGATTAAGCGAGAAAAATTCCACGAAAGTTTCTGTCACGACTTAGACAAAAACGAAGCCATCATTATGGCTGCCGCGCAAAAGCCTACCTCAGGCCGTTGCTTTGAAGACACCTCGGCAGAACCAGCGTGGAAAACCATACCTAGTTGGTATCAGATTTCCAATCAGGACCATATGATCCCGCCAGAAACTCAGCAGTGGTTTACAGAACGGATGAAACCGAAGAAAACCATTCGTCTGGACTCCAGCCATGCCTCTCTGGCTTCCCATCCCAATGAAATCATTGCGTTGATTGAAGAAGCGGCCAAAGGCCATTAACCAACGTTTACCCCGGAGACAGATAGCGCCTGGCTCCGGGTGTTTCAGGGGGTAATCACATATGCAGATTTAGGGGATATCATCTCCAGAAAAAATCGGCATAAGCTACTGATTATCCGTGCTATTCAGGGATACCATTTCTGTGCTTGCCTGTGGGTTACGGCTGATAAACATGGCATCACCGTAACTGAAGAAGCGATATTGCTCTGCAACCGCCTGCTGGTAAGCATTCATAGTATTTTTATAACCAGCAAAAGCAGAAACCAGCATTATCAATGTCGATTCAGGCAAATGGAAATTGGTTATTAATGCATCAACAACCTGATAGTGATAACCCGGATAAATAAAGATTTTGGTATCACCAAAGAAAGGGGCAATCAGGCCATTATCACTCGCCTTGGCGGCACTTTCCAGTGAACGAACTGATGTGGTACCCACCGCAACGACCCGATTGCCACGGGCCTTACAGGCCAGGACTGCATCAACCACTTCCTGCGGCACTTCTGCATACTCAGAATGCATGATGTGATCTTCAATTGTTTCGACTCGCACTGGCTGGAACGTACCCGCACCGACATGCAAGGTAACAAAAGCCATCTCAATGCCTTTTTCCCGCAAAGCGGCCAACATCGGTTCATCAAAATGTAAACCGGCGGTCGGCGCTGCCACTGCTCCCAGGCGCTGGCTGTATACCGTTTGGTATAGCTCGCGATCGGCATCCTCATCAGGTCGGTCTATATAAGGAGGCAAAGGCATATGGCCGACTGCATCCAAAATAGTGAAAACATCCCGCTCATCGTCAAAACGCAACTCAAATAGTGTGTCATGGCGTGCCAGCATGGTGGCATGGATGCTCTCATCGTCACCCAGCAGCAGCTCAGTACCAGGTTTAGGCGCTTTTGATGCTTTGACATGAGCCAGAACACGGTGATCATCCAAAACGCGCTCGACCAATACTTCAAGCTTGCCGCCGCTGGCTTTGCGGCCAAATAAACGCGCGGGAATAACCCGCGTATTATTGAATACCAGCAAATCGCCAGGCACCAGTTTATCCAGCAAATCAGTAAAAATGCCGTGCGTTAGTGCTCCCGTTGGGCCATCCAGTGACAATAAGCGGCAACCGCTACGCTGGGGCTGAGGGTAATGGGCAATAAGAGATTCTGGCAGCTCAAAAGAAAAATCGGCAACGCGCATGGCTTTCCACTTTATATCAGAACAGACCCAGCCCACAGATATCAGGGGCAGGTTCACAAAAATAGGCGGCTAGTCTAGAACCCTGAAGGGCAGGCTGCAAGAAATAAGGAGAGTTAGCGGCTATTTGCATTATACTCAACGCATGAATTTTCTTGCTCACCTCCATCTTGCAACACTGGCTGATAGCTCTTTATTGGGCAATTTGCTGGCCGATTTTGTGCGCGGTAATCCACAAGGGGAATACTCCCCTGAGATAGTCGCTGGCATCATGATGCATCGCCGCGTTGATGTGATGACTGATACATTGCCATTAGTGAAAGAGGCACGTGGCTATTTCAGTGCAGACTATCGCCGGGTTGCACCTATTACTCTGGATGTATTATGGGATCATTTCCTGTCACGCAACTGGGATAAACTGATGCCTGACTGCTCGCTGCCCGATTTTATCGAGCACGCACAATGCCAAATTTTGCCACATTTACCCCTGACACCGGCTCGCTTTCAGAACCTCAATGCCTATCTGTGGCCAGAGCGTTGGCTGGAACGCTACGCTGAACTACCCTTTATAGCTGATGTGTTACAAGGTATGGCTAACCGACGGCCAAAGCTGGCAGCACTTGCAGGGTCATTTCACGATATAGAGCAACACTATCAGCCATTAGAGCAGTTGTTTTGGGCTTTTTATCCTGCAATGATGGCACAGGCACAAGATAAACAAATTTAGATTAAAACATTCTTTATTGTATGGTTATTGATTCTAAGTTACTTGCGCTTTCTGTAAGAATGGGTATCTTAGCAAGACTAAGAAACAAAAATCGTTGTAACAATAGGTAAAAGCTATCACAGCAATTGGTATTTATCCCTTTATTCATCGCGCTTAAATACCTATGCTGTGCCGATACTTTTAAGACAACTGGTTAATCCATCCCTAATTAACAGGAGTAATTTATGGTTCTGGTAACTCGTCAAGCCCCTGATTTTACAGCAGCTGCTGTTCTTGGTAGCGGCGAAATCGTTGAAAACTTCAACCTGAAAAAACACCTGAACGGCCGCCCTGCTGTCCTGTTCTTCTGGCCAATGGACTTCACTTTCGTTTGTCCTTCAGAGTTGATCGCTTTCGACCACCGTTACGAAGAATTCCAGAAACGTGGCGTTGAAGTTGTTGGTGTTTCTTTTGACTCCGAGTTCGTACACAACGCATGGCGTAAAACCCCGGTCGATAAAGGCGGTATTGGTGAAGTTAAATATCCAATGGTTGCTGATATCAAACGTGAAATTCAGAAAGCCTACGGCATTGAGCACCCAGATGCAGGTGTTGCACTGCGCGGTTCTTTCCTGATCGACAAAAACGGTGTTGTTCGTCACCAAGTGGTTAACGACCTGCCACTGGGCCGTAACATTGACGAAATGCTGCGTATGGTTGACGCACTGCAATTCCACGAAGAACACGGCGACGTTTGCCCTGCTCAGTGGGAAAAAGGTAAAGCAGGTATGGGTGCATCTCCAGATGGCGTAGCTAAATACCTGTCTGAAAACGCCTCTAAACTGTAATAAAAGTTTACACAGCTAACGATTAGATTGTTAGCTATCAAGCCAGTCGGTGCAAACTGACTGGCTTTTTTATTCTGACAATATTTCAACCTGCCCAGCACCGCCCCAGAATCTATTGAAATAGCACTCCTCATTCCCAGCTTATCTCCCTTATTAGTCCCCCTTAATTTTCAGGATGTTGCT
Source organism: Yersinia sp. 22-579 (assembly GCF_030433455.1). Classification (NCBI taxonomy): domain Bacteria; kingdom Pseudomonadati; phylum Pseudomonadota; class Gammaproteobacteria; order Enterobacterales; family Yersiniaceae; genus Yersinia; species Yersinia sp. 22-579. The sequence goes on from NZ_JAUJTZ010000002.1 coordinate 296,759, forward strand.
TCTATTTATTTTAATTTTCTCTCAAAAAATAGATCGATATGCATGTAAGTGCTTACTCATTTATTCTAAATGTTCAACTTAGTTGCATTCATAAACATTAATTCTGCTATTAATTATTACCATGTGTGTGTTCTGCACATTTCATAAGCAGCACTTCTAAGCTGCCAAACAAAATGACCAGGTAATCCCTGGCGAGCAGGAAACAACAGGAGTCAGAATGTTTTTGAAAAAATGGAATAAACCTTTAACTGTATTGGCTTTACTGGTGAGCGGCACACTTCATGCTGCCTCAACACCCGCAGTAGAAGCAAAAAATGGCATGGTTGTGACATCCCAGCATCTGGCTTCACAGGTTGGGACCGATATTTTAAAAATGGGCGGAAACGCAGTTGATGCAGCGGTTGCTGTGGGTTATGCGCAAGCAGTAGTGAATCCGTGCTGTGGCAATATTGGTGGTGGTGGCTTTATGACCATTCACCTTGCAGATGGAACAGACACATTTATAAACTTCCGTGAAACCGCTCCTGCCGCTGCCAGTGCCGATATGTATCTGGATAAAGAAGGTAAAGTTACTAAAGACGCCAGTTTGTATGGTTATCTGGCGGCTGGTGTTCCTGGCACTGTTTTGGGAATGGACAGTGCACAAAAGAAATACGGCAAATTAACCCGCCAGCAAGTCATGGCTCCGGCGATCAAACTGGCACGGGAAGGCTTTGTGTTAACTCGTGCTGACACGGATATTCTTGACACAACGGTTAAACGTTTCCGCCAAGATCCTGAATCAGCTCGTATTTTCCTACGTAAAAATGGCGAAGCTCTGCAACCGGGCGACCGTCTGATTCAAACTGATCTGTCTGATACTCTGACAGCTATCTCGGAGAAAGGGCCAGATGCTTTCTATCAGGGGAAAATACCGCAATCAGTTGAAGCCGCGGCTAAAAAAGGTGGAGGTATTTTGACCGCTGCTGATTTTGCCAATTATAAAATTACCGAAACCGCCCCTATTACCTGTAGCTACCGTGGCTATAAATTCGTTTCTTCTCCGCCACCTAGCTCCGGCGGCGTAACCTTATGTGAGACGTTGAATGTCCTTGAGGGATATGACCTGAAGAGTATGGGCTTTAACTCTGCCGCTTATATTCATACGCTGACAGAAGCGATGCGCCATGCTTATATGGATCGTAATACGTTCCTCGGTGACCCAGAATTTGTTAAAAACCCGATTGACCGCCTGTTGAGTAAAAGTTATGCCGCTGATATTCGCAAGCAAATCGTCGCCAATAAGGCCACGCCGTCGGTAGAAGTTCAGCCGGGCATGCAGCCGCATGAGAAACCTGAAACAACTCACTATTCTATCGTCGATCATGATGGCAATGCCGTTTCTACTACCTATACGGTGAATGGTCGCTTTGGTGCAGTCGTTATTGCGCCTGGTACCGGCTTTTTCCTGAATGATGAAATGGATGATTTTACCGTCAAAGTCGGTGAGCAAAACCTGTATGGTTTAGTACAGGGAGCAACCAATTCTATCGCCCCCGGTAAGCGCCCACTATCGTCTATGAGCCCGACATTGGTGACCAAAGATGGTAAGACATTTATGGTCTTAGGTTCACCGGGCGGTTCACGAATCATCACCATTACCTTGCAAACCGCATTGAATGTGATTGACCACGGTATGGCACCACAAGAGGCCGTAGATGCACCACGCATCCATCATCAATGGCTGCCCGATGAAGTTTACTACGAGCAACGTGGGGTATCCGCAGACAGCCTTAATCTCCTGAAAACAATGGGATATAAAATGGTTGAGCAGAATCCTTGGGGAGCAGCCGAGTTAATTTTGGTCGGATTAGCGGGTGTTGAGGGTGTCAGCCCTGCCAATTCGGGCAATGATTCTGCCGTCTCAGGGAAAGTGAGAGAGGGTTACTTGTATGGGGCTAATGATGTTCGCCGCCCAGCAGGAGCCGCCATAGGTTACTGATAGTAATGGCTTACTAATGTAGCTCATCCCCCATCAATATATCGATGGGGGTATTCATCTGTTTAGATTACCACGGTAGAGTATGTCCTTGATAATCGATAAAGCCGTGACCGCCCTTACCGGAAGCGTGCTCAATTTGGTCAACCACCCCTTTCACACTGGTCGCAATCGTTAGTGGTGCTGCATCCCCGCCCATATCTGTTTTTACCCAACCTGGGTGAATAGATAACACCGTCAGTGAGGGGTCCGCTACCTCAGCGACCAAATTGCGCGTCATCATATTCAATGCAGCTTTACTGGCTGAATACAAAGGTTTATGGCCTGAAGCATTATGTCCAAGACTCCCCAGTTGTGAAGACATAAAGGCTAATACACTGTGAGTAGGATTACGCTGTGCTAGCAAAAACTGGGCAATACGGATGGGAGAAACCGCATTGGTCTGGAATAATTCGAGAATCTCTTCCGGTTTGGCATCAACCGCGGATTGATGCTCCGGCCCAGAGATACCGGCATTAATAAAAATTAGATCAAACGTTTGGCCCTGTATCTGTGGTAAGAATGTTTTAATACTGTCGGGTTGGTTAATATCCAATGTTAGCCAATGGGCCGCATGTGCAGCGGTATCTTTTGCTACACCGCGCGTGGTCGCGGTGACCGACCAACCACGGCGGTTAAGCTCATCAACCAATCCCAGTCCCAATCCCCGAGAGGCGCCGATTATCAATGCCTGTCTTTTAGCTGTGCTCATCATATTTTCCCTTCGGTGAATTTACCTGACAACTATCTATACCCGTTATATACATAGTATTTCAACCAAAGAAAAAGCGGCACTTAACCGCTTTTAATATCTTGCACTGCGTGACTAACTCTTAAGTTAGCGCTCACTATGGCCAATCACTAAGATTGACCACGCCACAATGTGACACTCTCACCAGACAATTGCAGATTGACGCCTGCATCAGTGAGCTCCAGTTCTGATATCCCTTCTAAACGCTGCCACTGAGCAACATTCAGTAAAGGAGATGCGGGCAAGAAGATATCACTAGCGCGATTGCGCTGGATGGCTACCATCACCCGCTCGCGCTGATAGCTGCGAATAAAGACCAGAGAATCGCCATTGGCATGAATAACCTGGCATCCACCGCGTCGCAGTGCCAAACTTTTGTGCCGTAAAGCTGCCATCCGCTGACACAATTTCAGCAAGTCGCCATCCCACAATGCCTCGTCCCACGGGAAAGGTTTGCGGCAGAAGGGATCATTGCCGCCATCGAGGCCAATCTCATCGCCATAAAATAAGCAGGGCACGCCAATCCAGCTAAATAGCCATATTAAGGCCATTTGCATCCGCGTCTTATCGCCATTCAGCAACGTGATAAAACGGGCTGTATCATGGCTATCCAATTGATTAAATAAACGCAGCTGATGACCATGAGGTAATCCGGCACGATATTCATCCATCCAATAGGCACAATCCTCCGCACTGAGTTTTATTGGATGATAGGCGACATCACAACCCGCCAGGAAGCTGCGTACTGGCAAGGCAAACCCCATATAATTCATAGCCGCATCTTCTACTCCGGCATGGAGCCAATTTCGTGCATCGCCAAAATGCTCACCCAAAATATAGGCCTGAGGATTTTCGTCTTTCGCCGCCTGATAAATACCCGCCAGATGATGCAAATTCCCTTTTGCTCCGCCCTCTTCACCCAGCATATGCACCACATCCAGCCGCCAGCCATCAATACTGTAAGGCGGTTTTAACCAATGGCGCACCACGCTATCTTCGGCGCGATAAATTTGGTTGACCACATCTTCACTCGTGAAATTGAGTTTCGGTAAACTGGCATTGCCCTTCCAATCGAGTGCCCGGCCATCGGGGAAGAAATTAAACCACCCACGATAAGGTGAATCTGGATGATGACAGGCACCGTTTTCCCCCTGCTGATGACGATCAAACCAATGATGGGAATCTCCGGTGTGGTTAAACACACCATCGAGCACCAATTTCATGCCAGCATCACGGGTAGCGCTGCGTAATTGCAAGAAAGCACTTTCGCCACCAAAGTAAGGATCAATCTGATAATAATCTTGTGTATCGTATTTATGTACGCTGGGTGCGGTGAAAATCGGGTTGAGATAAAGTGCAGTCACACCCAACTGTTGTAGATAGGGGAGTTTTTGGCAAATACCAGCCAAATCGCCGCCATAGAATGTCGAGGCAGCATTCACATCATCCAATGGTTGCTGCCATTCACGACGCGATACCGCGCACCCCGCAGCATGATGGGTATAACTACCATCCTTCACACCATGTTCACCCAAACTCGAGGCAAAACGATCAGGGAAAATTTGATAAAAAATCTGATCGGCAACCCAATCAGGGCCACTGTCTGGCAGCTCAATAGCAAACTGAGCCAATTGCGCCGGAGGAACTATCGAAAAACCTAATGGCCCGAACCACAGTTGATCATCATTCCACAGTAACTTGAAGCAATAACGCCGTACTGGCTGACCTTCATGTAATGGCAATGATGTGCGATAACGCCAGAAACCATCGTGCAGTTCACCCTTCATGGTGAGCAGCCACTCTTCATTATCCGGCTCACAGCGTAAGAAAACTTGCGCTGGTAAATTATCCTCCTGCAACCACTCTCCATGTAACCACAGTGTAATATGTAACGCATCGCCCCGTAGACGGACAAAAGGCGCGACCGGTAGATGCCAACCACTCAGCATACAACTCTCCTGCTTTAACCAAAACGATTACTGTTAAGGCTATCTGGTGCAGACATTAACGCCGCGACACATTCACCTGTATAAAATTAAGTCGATAGAAACAATGCCATGTTGCGGAGGAATCCCCATCATCTGTCAGCATAAATATTGAGGATGAGGTCGGGGGCGGAGAGAACTATGAAATGGCTAAATAAAGAGACAAAAAAACCGGGATATCTCCCGGCTTTATATTCAAAATTACTCTGCGACTTTCAGCTCGTTCGCCTTCTTCTTCTGATGATTTACCTTGAAGTAATATCCCACCAGCAATAAAGCTATCCACACTAACCCGACATACAGGGAGACGCGAGTCGTTGGGAACCAACCAATCAGCCCAATGATAAACACCAGGAAAATGATAGCTAGCACGGAAGTAAAGGTGCCGCCACGCAGCGGGAAATCGAGCGTTTTCACTTGATCTTTACTTAACGAGCGGCGGAAACCAATTTGGGAGAATAGGATCATAATCCACACCCAGACGGTCGCAAAAGTCGCGAGTGACGCGATAACCAGGAACACATTTTCCGGCATAATGTAGTTTAGATAAACCGCCGTCAGCATGGCTCCCATCATCACCAATACCGTCACCCACGGCACACCGCGTTTAGAAATCGCTGCAAAGGCTTTTGGCGCATGGCCCTGCTCTGCCATCCCGTTAAGCATACGGCCGACTCCGAACACATCACTGTTAATGGCTGATAATGATGCGGTGATAACCACAAAGTTCAGAATCCCCGCAGCAACAGTAATCCCCATATGCTGGAAGGTCAGCACAAACGGGCTACCGTTAGTGCCCACTTGGTTCCATGGGTAAATAGACATGATGACAAACAGGGTACCGACGTAGAACATCAGGATACGCCACGGCACTGAGTTGATGGCTTTCGGAATAGACTTTTTCGGATCTTCTGCTTCACCGGCAGTAATCCCGATAATCTCAATCCCACCATAAGCAAACATCACCAGTTGCAATGACAGGATCATGCCGACAAAACCGTTACTGAAGAAGCCGCCGTTAGTCCATAAATTATGAATACCGGTCGGCTGCCCACCATTACCAATACCCCAGACAATGATACCAATACCGGCCAGGATCATAACGATGATGGTGGCAACTTTGAAGAATGAGAACCAGAATTCCAGCTCGCCGAACACCTTAACACTCATCATATTGACTGCACCAATGATGAGGACAACACTCAATACCCATATCCAATGCGGCACGTCCGGGAACCAGACCCCCATATAGATACCGAACGCGGTCACATCGGCAATAGCAACAATTAGAATCTCAAAGCAATAAGTCCAGCCGGTGATATAGCCCGCCATTGGCCCAAGGTAATCTTGTGCATAACGAGAAAAAGAGCTGGCCTGTGGGTTATTAACTGACATTTCACCTAAGGCGCGCATGATGATAAATGCCACCACACCACCAATCAGGTACGCCAATAATACGCTTGGCCCCGCCATTCTTATTGCATCAGCCGAACCATAGAATAAGCCGGTACCTATTGCTGACCCCAATGCCATAAAGCGGATATGGCGTGTCGTCAGGCCGCGTTTCAGCTTATTTTTGACTGGTAATTCCATGAACTTTATCCCGTCTTTTTTCAGCAAAAAGCCACGGGGATGAGCCGTGGCTAAAAATACTCGATAACTGTGCAGTTATTGCTTGGCGGCAACGACCTGGCGACAGCACAGGCGATCGTACAACCCTACGACGACGAATACCAGTAGGGATGGTGATAACCATGCCAGACCTTGTTCAGCCAATGGCAGGTGCTGAGTCCATTCCGGCAGATATTGTGCAAAGGTCGAGGCCTTTACCGCATCAAGGATACCGAATAATAAACTGACCAACATGACCGGAGCTACAATACGTGGAGCATGGTGCCACCAGCGCAAAGTGAAACTCATCAACACCAACACAATGCATGGCGGGTAAATTGCCGTCAGCACCGGAATGGAAATCTGAATCAGATGGCTCAGCCCCAAATTCGATACCATCATGGAGAAGATACCGAGGATAAATACCAGTGCACGGTATGACAGCGGCAAATACTGGGCAAAGAATTCAGCACAGGCACAAGTCAGGCCTACCGCAGTCACCATACAGGCGATGAAAATCAATGCAGCCAGGAACACGCTGCCTAAACCACCGAAGGTGTGCTGAACATAGGCATGCAATACCACCGCACCATTTTGCGCATCGGGCACCAAACCACCGCTGCTTGAACCCAACTTAAATAAGCTCAGATAAACCAGCGTCAAACCGATACCGGCAATCAAACCGGCCCAAATGGTATAGCGCGTCAGCAATCCAGCAGAAACCACACCACGTGAACGCGCTGCATTGACGATGACGATACCGAACACCAAAGCACCCAAGGTATCCATGGTCAAATAGCCATTGACAAAACCAGAAGAAAACGCGGCATTCTGATATGCATCAGTGGCCGGAATCAGCGGGCCAGCAGGCCAAATCAAAGCCGCAATACCTAAAATAGCCAGTGCTAAAATTTTCAGTGGCGCCAGAATATGCCCGACCGTGTCGAGCAAACGCCCCGGATACAGGGAAATCCCGATAACCAGTGCAAAGTAGACCACACTATAAATAAACAGCGGCAGTGGGCCATCACCCGTTAAAGGCGCAATACCGACTTCAAAGGAAACTGTCGCAGTGCGCGGGGTGGCAAATAGAGGACCAACGGCCAGATAACAAACAGTTGCCAGTACCAGACCAGCACCGCGACCAATTGGGGTACTCAGAGCATCAATACCGCCGCCCACTCGAGCCAGCGCGATAACAGTAATGACCGGTAATCCAACGGCGGTAATCAGGAAGCCCAAAGCGGCCCACCACACATGTTCACCCGATTGCAAACCAACCATCGGCGGGAAGATGATATTGCCGGCCCCAACGAATAAGGCAAAGGTCATAAAGCCCAATGCCATAATATCTTTAGATGATAAACGATGACTCATAGTGATGTGCGTTGCCTAGTTAAATGATCAAAAGAAAAAGTCCTAAGTTGTGGCTTTCCGACGTGATCGAAACGATACAAAGCTCTGATAAACGCAAACTCCGGCGGTTAATAAGCAATCTATTTCGTCAGTATGCAGTGTTTTTGAAGTTATTTGCAGGTGGAATAGGCCAACAACGGCGGTAAGTAGACCGTTTATAGCGGAGAAAGGCAAGTCGGGATCACAAAAGCAGAGTCTTCATCCATACAATATTTAAAAAGCAGTTAATCATGCCAGATTTCGAGAAATACACATCATATGATTTGTATCATTTATATCCAACCGTTAACAGATTACGGCAGATACACGCTAATAATCCGCCAAATTAATAGGCAAAACCCAACTCTTTTCGAGTGTGATTCAGGATCTCAGGGGGCAAGGGCAAATAGCCGTCATGAGTCACGCGCTTTTGCCCTTCTGGTGACAAAACACGCTCAAGAAAGGCCGCAGTCAACGGCTCCAACGGCTTGCCCGGTGCTTTATTGATATAAATATACAGATAGCGAGATAGGGGGTAGCGGCCATCTTTAACATTCTCAGCCGTTGGCATCACATAATCCTGGTCGTTCGCCGACAAAGACAATGGCTTAACACCACTGTTTCGAAAACCAATGCTGGCGTAACCCATACCATTCAGTGAACCAGCGACAGCTTGCACCACGGAAGCTGACCCAGGCAATTCATTGATATTATTTGAAAAATCACCACCACACAGTACCAATTGTTTGAAAAAGCCATAGGTACCGGAGGCAGAATTTCGGCTATAGCGTTGTATCGAGCGTTCAGCCCAGCGCCCTTTTAGCCCAAGTTCGCCAAAACGTTGGATGCGATGAGATTCCCCGCAGCGACGATTTTGCGAAAATACCGCATCAAGCTGAGATAAGGTGAGTTTATCCAGTGGATTATCCTGATGGACAAAAACCACCAATGCATCCACTGCGACAGGGACAGCAAGTGGTGGATAACCATAACGCTCAGTAAATGCCGTGATTTCAGCCGCTTTCATTGGCCGGCTCATCGGGCCGAGTTGAGCGGCCCCTGCTGCCAGTGCCGCGGGAGCGGTTGAGGAACCTGCCGCCTGTATTTGCAAATTAACGCCGGGGTAATGATGATTGAAATCATCAGCCCATAAAGACATCAAGTTAGCTAAAGTGTCAGAACCGACACTGGAAAGATTACCAGACAGAGTATCTGGCTTTGGCGCATCGACCACTGTGGCAGGCGATACCGCGACAGGGAGTGCCAGGACGCCGCAGCTAAACCCTAGCAGAGCATGCAACAGCGCCAGTTTTCCCCATCTCATCAGTTTGATATCCATACAGTCTTAGGATTTGACTGCATTCTCGGTTAAAACCGTCGGAACAATCAACCGATTCGGTAAGGTAAAGATAAATCTCGTCCCCAGACCGATTTCACTCATCACATCCAAACGCGCATCGTGATGGCTCAAAGCATGCTTCACAATGGCCAACCCCAAGCCACTACCCCCGGTTTGTCGTGAGCGGGCTTTGTCCACCCGATAGAAGCGCTCGGTCAGGCGTGGCACATGTTCAGGGCCAATACCCGGTCCATTGTCACTCACCTGAAATTGTGCCCCTTGAGGTGTTCGCTGCCAGCACACCTCAATTTTGGTGCCATCAGGGGTGTGATTGACTGCATTATAAACCAGATTGGAAACCGCACTGCGCAGTTGATCTTCGTTACCGAATACCTTCAATTGCTCATTAATTCGGAAGGTGATCTCATGACGCCCATTACTCAGCGCTTGCACTTCGTGTTGTAGCATTTTCAGCATGCGCGGAATATCGACCTGCTCATTCATATCCACATTAGGTGCTGCTTCAATTCGCGATAACGTCAATAATTGTTTTACCAGCCCATCCATGCGCTTGGTCTGTTCTTGCATCGTCCCTAGCGCTTTATCTCGTAATGGCCCGACCAACTCTTGGTCGTGCATCATTTCCAGATATCCCTGTAACACCGTCAAGGGAGTGCGCAGTTCGTGGCTCACATTGGCAAAGAAATTGCGCCGCGCCCCTTCCAACTGACGCATTTGGGTAACATCACGAGCCACCATAAGCAATTGCCCTTCTGAATAAGGCATCACACGGAACTCAACGTAATAACCATTATTGAGTTGCAGGGTCAATGGGCGGGAAAATTCTTGTTGTTGCAAATATTGACTGAATTCGGGATAACGCAGCAAGTTGAGAATATGTTGGCCGTTATCCTCCGGCCAACGGAAGCCGAGTAATTGCTGAGCCAAACCATTACACCAGAAAATATTGCCATCAATGGTCGTCATAACCACCGCATCAGGTAAAGACTCAGCACCACTGCGGAAGCGTTTGATAAGTAAAGCCAACTCACGACGCCGGCGGCGATTTCGCAGTTGCATCTGGTACAAGCCGTAAAATAAAGGCTCCCAACTCCAACGCCCTGAAGGTGGCGTCATGCTGCGGTCTAACCACAGCCAGTGTGACAACTTGAGTTGGTTATAGAAATTCCACACCAGCGCCGCAATAACCGAGACTAATAATAGCCAGGGAAGGTACCCGATAAAGGCACCTAACAGTAATGCGGGCAGACAAAAAAGAGCCAGCTCTAAAGCCAGCGTTTTCCATGATAAACGTTCTAACACAACGAATTCTCCGGCACTGAAAACTCAGTAGCGCGTTGAGAAACGGTATCCGGTTCCCCGGACAGTTTGTACCATTCTGTCATGGCCATCAATTTCCAGCGCCTTACGTAGCCGACGAATATGCACGTCAACGGTGCGATCTTCTACATAAACGTTAGTGCCCCAAACATAATTAAGCAACTGTTCACGGCTGTAAACACGCTCCGGGTGAGTCATGAAAAAATGCAATAATTTAAATTCGGTCGGCCCCATATCCAACGCTTGCTCATTGGCCATAACCCGATGCGAGGAGGGATCAAGGCTCAACCCTTGCATTTCAATCACTTCTTCAACCGCCATTGGCGATATCCGGCGCATAACCGCTTTGATACGCGCCACCAGCTCTTTGGGTGAAAAAGGCTTAGTAATATAGTCATCCGCCCCCACTTCCAAACCACGCACTCTGTCTTCTTCTTCGCCACGCGCTGTCAGCATCATCACCGGAATATCTCGGGTCAGAGCTTCACGTTTCATATGCTTAATAAACTGAATCCCCGAGCCGCCAGGTAACATCCAGTCCAACAACACTAAATCAGGGTAAGGCTCGGACAAACGAGTTACGGCACTGTCGTAATCCTCGGCTTCTAACGGTTGGTAGCCATTCTGTTCCAACACAAAGCACACCATCTCACGGATTGGTGCTTCATCTTCAACTACCAGTATGCGTCTTGCCATCATCAACCCTGCCAGTAAGTTAGTGGTCACTATTTGATTTCGGAAGTCATTATGCGTCAGTTTTGTGACATTTTTATGAAAAACATCACCCTCTTGCAAGCAATAAGCATAGTGATAAATTTCATGATAAATGCAAAATGCAGCACTCAAGTTTGCGAGGCGTCTCGGAGATTTCCCTCACAGCCTTTTTTTAGCCGCGACATCCAGCAGGCAGCGTTTATAATCAGCGCCATTATCTTTAAACGGCGACCTGCCCGAGCGGGAGATTTATGCGCATTATTCATACCTCTGACTGGCATTTGGGCCAAAATTTCTTTACCAAAAGCCGTGCGGCTGAACATCAGGCATTCCTGCGCTGGCTCATAGAACAGATCAAAGAAAATCAGGTAGATGCGCTGATTGTGGCGGGTGATATTTTTGATACCGGCTCCCCACCCAGTTATGCACGTGAGCTATATAACCGTTTCGTGGTTGAACTACAACCGACGAACTGCCAGTTGGTTGTTTTGGGGGGCAACCATGATTCAGTATCAACGCTGAATGAATCTCGCGGCTTGCTTTCTTATTTGAATACCACAGTCATTTCCTGCGCCAGCAGCAATCTGGAGCAGCAGGTTATTATTTTGAAAGACCACCAAAATCACCCTGCGGCACTGCTGTGTGCTATTCCCTTTTTACGTCCACGGGATCTAGTCACCAGCCAGGCGGGTGAATCCGGTGGACAGAAACAGCTGGCGTTACAGGAAGCAATTGCTGCCCACTATCAGGCGCTCTACCAGCGAGCCATCGAGCTGCGTACCGAGTTAGGCCTGCCCTTGCCGATTATTGCTACCGGGCACCTAACTACGGTGGGGGTCACTACCTCGGACTCGGTTCGTGATATTTATATTGGCACATTGGATGCTTTCCCGGCCCACGCTTTCCCCCCGGCAGATTATATTGCTCTGGGCCATATTCACCGTGCTCAGCAAGTAGCAAAAACCGAACATATCCGTTATAGCGGCTCGCCAATTGCCCTGAGTTTTGATGAGCTGAGCAAAGAGAAAAGTGTTTATCTGGTGGAGTTTGCCCAGCAGACATTAGCCTCAGTGACCCCAATCTTCATCCCACAATTTCAGCCAATGCAATTAATCAAAGGCGACTTAGCGCAAATTGAGCAACAGTTGACTAAATTTTCCGACCACCAGGGGTTACCGGTGTGGCTGGATATCGAAGTTGCCACACAAGATTATCTCACTGATATTCAAAGACGAATTCAGGCATTAGCCGCAGAACTCCCCGTTGAGGTGGTACTCTTACGCCGCAGCAAAGAACAGCGTAATAACAGTATTGAGCGGCAGGAAAAGGAAACACTCAATGAACTGAGTGTCACTGATGTATTTGAACGCCGGCTGGCGCTAGAGGCGGATTTAGCCGAACCACGCCAAGAGCGCATGCGACAGATGTTTAATCTGGTGGTTGAAGATATCACACAAGGTAAAGATACCGCAGAGGAGCAATCTGCATGAGAATTTTAAGTCTACGGCTGAAAAACATTAATTCTCTACAGGGTGAATGGAAGATAGATTTCACCGCCGAACCTTTTGCCAGCAACGGTTTATTCGCGATAACCGGCCCGACTGGGGCAGGGAAAACCACTCTGCTCGATGCCATTTGTCTCGCGTTATACCACCAGACCCCGCGGTTGAATGTCACCCCCAGCCAAAACGAACTGATGACTCGCCACACGGCGGAGTCACTGGCTGAAGTCGAGTTTGAGGTAAAAGGAACGCGTTATCGTGCTTTCTGGAGCCAACGGCGCGCTAAAAATAGCCCGGAAGGAAATCTGCAAGCGCCTAAAGTTGAGTTGGCGCTATGCGAAAACGGCAAGATTCTGGCCGATAAAGTGCGCGATAAGCTTGATATGGTTGCCGCAATCACCGGGCTGGATTTTGGCCGCTTTACCAAATCGATGATGCTGTCACAGGGGCAATTTGCTGCATTTCTCAATGCTGATGCCAATGATCGCGCGGAATTATTGGAAGAGTTAACCGGCACGGACATCTATGGTCGGTTGTCTGAACACGTATTTGAGCAACATAAGCAAGCCAAGATCGCACTGGATGCATTGCATCAACGCGCCAGCGGTATTGAACTGCTAAATGAAGAGCAGCGTGCAGATCTGGCGCAACAATTAGAGGTACTCGGTGAACAAGAAAAGCAGCTTGCTTCAGAACAGCGGGTAAATCAAAAGCAAATAAATTGGCTCACCGGATGGCAGCAACAGCAAAAAAATGTGTTGGAATATCAACAGCAGCAGAAAATCATTGAGCAAGAATATCTGCAAGTACAACCCGAACTGCAACGATTGGCCCGTAGTGAACCAGCAGAAAAGTTACGCCCCCTATTACGCGAGTGTTCCCGTAGCCTACGGGATTTGCAGCAGATACAACTGCGCATCACCACACTGACGCAGCAGCAACAGCAACTTCAAACACAACTGACGCCACTAGCTCAGGCGCTGGAGCAAGCCAATCTTGCCCGCCAGCAACACGCAACTCATCAGCATGAGCAAGAAATACTGATCGAGCAAAAAGTCGTTCCGCTGGATAACCTTATTGCTCAGCAGCAACACTCATTAATGCTACTAGGTACGCAACTGGAACAGTTGCGCACCAAAAAACAGCAAAGTAAACAGCAAGTTGAACTGAATGAACAACAGTTCAAGCTAGCTCACCAGCGCCTGCAACAACTGACTGAGTACACCCAGCAGCATGCCCACCATCAACACTGGGAAAAAAACCTACCTTTGTGGCGTGAGCAGTTCCGCCAATTACAAATGCAGCAACAACAATCAGTTGAAAGCGAACAGCAATTGCAACAGCAGGCCACGTTACTGGCGACCTTACAACAGCAAATTGACACACTGAATGAACAAGATAAACAGCAACAAGCTGCATTAGTACAAGCCCACTCGCAGACCGGTAGTATTCAGCAACAATTGTCAGCACTTGAGCAACAACAGCCCTCCGCGCAGTTACGCCAGCAACTCATCGAGCTACAACAACAACGGCCGGTGCGACAGCAATTAGCGGCATTATCGCCATTGGCGCAGCAAGTTCAGGCGTTGCATGATAAACAGCAACAGCAGTTTGTTGCCCAGCAGCAGCAACTACAATTACTCGAACAACAGCTAGCAGAAAAACGTCAGTTATATAAACAACACAAACAGCATCTGACTGATCTGGAAACTTTGCTGGAACGCGAAAAACAAATCGTCCGGTTAGAGTCTGAAAGAGCCAAACTGCAACCAGGAGAAGCATGCCCATTATGTGGTGCATTGGATCACCCAGCCATTACTGAGTATCAGGCAGTAAAACCCTCAGAAACGGCAGTGCGAGTAGAAGAACTGCGACTTCAGGTTGAACAACTTTTCACTGCGGGAACTGAATTACGCACTCAGGTCGCAAGCATGCAGCAACAACAGTTGCATCTGGAGCAAGAGTTACAGCACAGCCAGCAGCAACTGACAGATTATCACCAGCAATGGCATGCACTGACTCAAACATTAACGCTAACATTTGCGTTGAATGAACCTGAGACCTTAATAACCTGGTTGGAACAACAAGAACAATCAGAGCAAACCTGTCAGCTAAAACTGGCGGAATATGAACGATTGAATCAACAATATCAACAAGCTAAAGATATTCTGACTCAAGCAGAACAGCAGCAGCAAAAACATCAGCAGCAATTGGCCCTAATGAGTCAGCGCCGACAAGATGCCGAGCAAGCGCACCAAAAGTTGCATGCACAACATCAACACCAACTGGTTGAATTGGCAAAAACACGCCAAGACTTTAGCCATGCCCTGGCTGAATTATCGCTATCAATGCCTGAAGCAGACCAACAACAGAGCTGGCTGGCACTGCGGGAAGAGGAAAATCAACGCTGGCACCAGTATCAGCAGGAACAACAACAGTTGGCGCTGGGGCAAAAAGCACTGGAAACGCAAATTGAAAATGAACGTCGCCACTTGCAAGAGTGCATTGATCAGTTGTCCATACTCACACAACAATATCAGCAAATTGAGACACTGTTGCAGCAACAAAAGCAACAACGTCAGGTGCTATTTGGTGACCGCAGCGTGGTTGAAGCCCGCCAGTTATTGCGCCAACAACAGCAAAAAGTAGAACTGGCCCAACAAAATACAGCACAAGCCCTGCAACAGGCACAATCTCAACTTAACTTGCTCTCCGGCGAACTGACGGGGCTAGAACAGCAGTGCAAACAAAATCAACAACGAGTCACTACAGCCCAAGCTGAATTACGACAAGCACTGGCAAGTAGTGAATTTGATGATGAGGCAGCCTTAACCGCCGCGCTCCTGAGTGAGGAAGAAAGGCAGCGTTTGCAGCAATTGCAACAGCAACTGAGTGAGCGCCAGCAACAGGCCAATATCCGTCACCAACAAGCCAGTGAAGCATTGGCTCAACTGATACAATCTTGCCCTGATGGCGTCGACCAGACATCTGAGTTGGCGGTATTACAGCGGCAATCAGAACAATTACTGGCTCAACTGAAAGCCAATACCTTACGGCAAGGTGAGTTACGCAATCAGCTAGAAAGCGACATAATTCGCCGCCGCAACCAACATGCACTGTTTGAGCAAATTGAACATAGCCAGCAACAATATGATGACTGGAGCTATCTCAATCACTTAATTGGCTCTAAAGAAGGTGATAAATTCCGCAAGTTTGCCCAAGGCTTGACACTCGATCATTTGGTCTATCTGGCAAACAACCAACTCAGCCGCCTACATGGGCGCTATCAATTACAGCGTAAAACCAGTGACGCGCTGGAACTACAAGTGGTGGATACCTGGCAAGCGGATGCTATCCGTGACACCCGCACCTTGTCAGGGGGAGAAAGCTTCCTGGTCAGCTTAGCTCTGGCTTTGGCGCTATCAGATCTGGTCAGCCATAAAACCAGTATTGATTCCCTATTTCTCGATGAAGGCTTCGGTACCTTGGATGCAGAGACACTGGATACGGCACTCGATGCCCTTGATAGCCTGAATGCATCGGGTAAAACCATTGGAGTTATTAGCCATGTCGAGGCGATGAAAGACAGAATCCCAGTGCAAATTAAAGTGAAAAAAGTCAACGGATTGGGTGTTAGCCGCTTAGATAACATCTTCCGAGTCAATCAAGACTAAGCATTTAGAGTTGCAGCCACGCAACAAGCGAGCAAATCCCGATGAACTTATTTATAACTAAGATCAACTATAAGTAAGTGATTCGGGTGCACTAGCACAGCTAACAACGCTGTGGCGTCAAGGACGAAGGGCCGGCCACAACCAAGCGGCCCCGCGCACCCCACTAGAATCCCCATGCACCGCTTTACGAACAGGGGTTTCGCACTCGCCGCCAAATACCCAAGGGCTAATTAACACAGGCAATGTTTTATATAGGCGGTCGACATTGCTCATCCCGCCGCCTAATACCACAATATCAGGATCAAATAGGTTGATAACATGGGCTAATGATTTGGCCAAGCGACGCTCGTAATTGACCATTACCTGCTCAGCCAACACATCACCTTGTTCAACTAACGCCATGATCTCATGGCCCTTAAGTGGTTGACCACTCAGGCGAAAATAATCCGTAGCAAACCCCGTTCCGGAGACAAAGGTCTCAATACAGCCTGATTTCCCACAATAACAAGCTACTTCCTGCTGATACTGCCGCTCTTCGTCATCCTGCCACGGCAATGGGTTATGGCCCCACTCACCGGAAATACCATTACCACCAGCATGCACACGCCCATCAATGGCAATACCTGAACCACAACCCGTACCAATAATGACTGCAAATACCAGATGCTTTCCAGCACCTGCACCATCTGTTGCTTCAGATACAGCAAGACAGTTGGCATCATTCGCCAGACGCACCGGGCGAGAGAGAAGCGTTGACAAGTCTTTATCCAACTCTTGTCCATTCAGCCAAACTGAATTGGCATTTTTCACCTTCCCGGTGAAAGGAGAAAGTGTCCCGGGGATACCCACGCCAACACTGCCCTGCTCCCCAGTAGCCTTTTCTGCATCGGCGACTAATCCCGCAATTGCCTGCAAGGTTTTTTGATAATCATGGCGTGGGGTGTCGACCCTTTTACGGAAAAGCTCCAGCCCATCATTTGCTAAAGCAATAACTTCTATTTTGGTACCACCCAGATCTATACCAATGCGCATAGCGCCTTACCTCATCGACAGGATTGTTTGTGATGTGACGATCGTGATAACCGGCCTATATCTGCATATACTTCGGCAGTTCAGGGAAATCACGATAATAAGAATCCGCTTCTTTTAGTTTGGACAATACCTCGCTACGACACAATCTCTGGCGCACGCAATTTTGCGTTTTGTCGTATTTGAATCCTGTGAGATATGAATCAGCTTCAGTGAGTTACCCCGCAGCACTGTTTTTTTCTTATTCTTTTACTAGGGCCCAACGCCTCAATTCGTTATCATGCCGCCCTGCGTTTGATTAACTCGCGCGCTCCAGGCGCGCCCGAGCCAGGGATAACACTATGCTGTGGTTTAAGAATTTAATGGTTTACCGTTTGAGCCGGGAAGTTTCGCTGTCTGCGGATGAAATGGAGAAACAGTTAAGCGCCTTCAGTTTCACACCATGCGGCAGTCAGGATATGGCAAAAACCGGTTGGGTATCACCGATGGGTTCACACAGCGATGCCTTAACTCATACGGTTAATGGCCAAATCGTCATCTGTGCGCGAAAAGAAGAGAAAATCTTGCCATCGCCGGTCATTAAGCAAGAGTTGCAAGCCAAAATTGAACGGTTGGAAGGTGAACAGCATCGCAAGCTGAAGAAAACTGAAAAAGACTCATTAAAAGATGAGGTTTTACACAGTTTATTGCCACGTGCATTTAGCCGTTTTAACCAAACCTTCTTATGGATTGATACCGTCAATGACCTGATTATGGTCGATGCGGCCAGTGCCAAGCGTGCTGAAGATACCCTGGCATTACTGCGTAAAAGCCTGGGCTCTTTACCGGTCGTTCCACTGACGTTAGAAAACCCGATTGAACTGACGTTAACTGAGTGGGTTCGTAGCAAAGAATTACCGTCAGGCTTTGCACTGATGGATGAAGCTGAATTGAAAGCTATTCTGGAAGATGGTGGCGTGATCCGTTGTAAGAAACAGGATCTGTTCAGTGATGAAATCGCGGTGCATATAGAAGCAGGTAAATTGGTGACTAAGCTGGCGCTCGATTGGCAAGAACGTGTTCAGCTCGTTCTGTCCGATGACGGTTCACTAAAACGCCTGAAATTCTCTGATACCTTGCGTGAGCAAAACGAAGATATTGATCGGGAAGATTTTGCTCAACGTTTCGATGCCGATTTTATTCTGATGACCAGCGAGTTGGCTGCTCTGATTAAAAATCTGATTGAAGCCTTGGGTGGCGAAGCCCAGCACTAATATCGCCGTAGCTTTAAGCGCCAAGTATATAAGCCCTCTCCACATTTGAGAGGGCAAATTCAAAGAATAAATTAACTCAAGTATTTACACAGATACGAAGATGCTTCAGCCACTTGCAAATTAAATTCACTTTCCCCTGGGATATAGAAAGTTTCACCGGGATTGAAAACTTCCCAGCCGGATGAACCAGGGATCAATACTTTTAAGCTACCGGTGATTACCGTCATCTCTTCCGGTTTAGCGGTACTAAAGGTGTACTCGCCCTTTTCCATCACCCCAACGCTAGCCTGTCCAATGCTGTCACTGTCAAAACCAATAGATTTCACTTTCCCGGTAAAATACTCATTAAATTTCAGCATAGTTTTGCACCCGCGTCTTAATCAAAATTGAGCTTTCATATTAGAGTCACTATAAATGGTCTGTCACTGATTATTATGGCGAAATGGGATCATAACCGGATTCACTGCTGTGGTTGCGGAGAAAGCATACGATTTAGCGACCAGAAAACACCTTCACAGCATAGGGTGAAGGTTCATAGTACGAAAACGAGGTGATATTAAAGATTGCGGAGAATGTACAGCGCCAGCGAAGTTTCAAACACCACAATCGATATTGACCAAAATGCTGGCATAAAATTAGTGTGTTGATGGATAAAGCATTTGAAGGTTTTCATCGGCCCGCCTTGGTGGCCTTGCCATAAGAGGCATTAATTGACGCAAGTAATTTACGTCAAAATGATTACGTAGGTGATAATTGTACTCTTCGTATAATTAACAGGCAATCAGATAGGCGAGCGATTCATTCCATAAAGCACGTATCTGACAAATTAGACCGGTTGGCTATTTCACTTTCTCATCAGCCAGTATGTGCAAAATCTGCTCAACAACCTCTTCTGGTGGTTGAGTGGCATCCAGCACATGATGAGCAACCTCTTGATAGAGCGGCTCCCGGCTGGCTAACACATCCAGCATTTCTTCAACAATCGGTTTGCCAGTCAAACTTGGCCGCTGGGCATCTTCCGGATCTTCCGCCAATCGTTCTGCCAACACATTCGCTGATGCGCGCAAATAAATAACCCCCCCGTGCTGGCGCATAAATGTACGGTTATCATGGGATAACACCGCACCACCACCGGTAGCAACCACTGTTTTAGGCGCGGTTACGGTCTGTAGGGCCATACTTTCTCGCAGACGGAAGCCATCCCACCCCTCGCGGGCAACAATTTCGGCTACACTCGACTGCAAAGTTTGCTGCATAAACAAATCTGTATCAATAAAGCGATATCCCAACGCCTGTGCCAACGCTTTCCCTATTGTTGTCTTACCTGCACCGCGCGCGCCGACCATAAAGATAGTCTGTGTCATTACTTGAAAGTCCTTTCGCATCCGCTTTTAAGGATAAATTCTCGACATCAAAAAACCGGCCACTATTATTGGCCGCTTAAACTGGATTAACACTCAGTCCTACGCTGTAGATGCAAATCATACCTATAATTGAGGGTAGTGCAAACTTTACAATATTGTAAAATTAACGATACAGCTAATGGATAGCCTATTGCACTATCCCCCGAACATCGGGGGATAACCGGAATTAGAAATCAACACTGGCGCGCAAAACAAGCTGCCGAGGCTCACCAACAGCAACGCGCAAATTACCGCCACTGGATGGGTAATAGGTTTTATCCAGGAAGTTCTTCACATTGAGTTGCCATTTCACCCGATAATTATTGATAGGCAATGAATAAGAGATAAATGCATCGGCCACCGTGTAGTCATCTAAGGTAAAACTGTTGGCTGCATCACCGGCTCGCCGCCCGACATAACGTGCACCCGCGCCTATTCGTAAATCATCACCGCCCTGCCAACCGGTAGATCCCAATGCTTGCGTCAGAAATACAGAGGCGCTATTACGGGCCACATTAGTCATCTGATTGCCTTTATTATCAGGATCTTCTGTTACTCTGGCATCAGTATAAGCATAAGTAGCAATCGCGCTTAAGTTATCGGTCAACTGCCCAGCGATATCTAACTCAACCCCTTGCGAACGCACACGACCTGCGGTACGAGTGATGGTTTCACCATTAACTAACTCATTGACCATGACATTACGTTTTGCAATATCAAACAGCGCCAAAGTCCCCGTCACGCCATTGACTAACTCCACTTTACTTCCTACTTCCCAGGATTGGCCTTGCTCCGGCGGCAGCGAATCTATCTGGGTGGCGATAGATGAATTAGGTTTGAAAGACTCACTATAACTACCATATAAAGAGACTTCTGGTGTCAGCTTATAAACCACTCCGGCACGGGGAACTAACTTACTGTCAGAGCTATCAGTATTGGTGATGAATGGCCGGCCTTTACCCGCAAAAACATCAAAACGATCGTAACGTAAACCTGCCAGTACAATCCATTTATCGGTCAACTCAATGGAATCTTGCATAAACCAGCCATAGCTTTTTAGGTTTTCACGCTGGTCACTGTCTTTAGCGCTGACGGCCGTTGACGGTGGCATCAAACCATATACTGGATCATAGATATTAAAGTTTGAGTTCTTTTTACCGCGAATCATATCGCCACGATATGTGCGGCTATCTTCATAATCAAAACCAAAGAGCATCTGATGGCCTATGCCGCCCAAGTCAAGGTCACCATTGAGAGTTATCTGCACGGCCTGAGCGCGGCTAACTGCACTGGCAGTAGCGTCGGCCTGACGACTCAATACGCCTGTAATGGGATCCAGCAATAATGCACGAGCCTGGTTATCACTATAACGATTACGGTTATAGGCGTAGGTCAGAGAGCTTTTCCAATTATCATTCAGCACCTGATCAATTTGCAGCGTGATATTGTCCTGATCACCACGAGTGGCGTTATAGGCTTCATCAAAGCGACGATCACGCGGAGTATTGACCGGTTTCCCGGTGCGGCTATCAATAATAGTGCCGCGATCAAAGGGAGTGAGATATTCCATATGTTCGTAAGCCACACGTACTGTGGTCGTGTCACCAAACCACATAACCGATGGCGCAACGACTGTTTGACGATTACGACCAAAGTTGCGCCAATAATCAGTTTCATCGTGATCGACAATCATCCGATACGCAAAACCGGACTGGCCCAATGGGCCAGTGACATCTAGCTGCCCGCCGCCGCCTTTAAAACTGCTGCCCCACCCTTCAATATGTGTTTGCTGCACTAGCTGTGGCTTCTTGGTAATCATATTGATCACCCCACCCGGCTCCCCCATGCCATATAACATTGAGGCCGGGCCTTTCAAAACTTCGACCCGTTCCGTGGTGGGGGTGAAATTACGAGCCTGAGCTGAGCGCACGCCGTCGCGCAAGATGGAGCCATCACGGTTATCACCAAACCCTCGCTTCATCACTGCATCTTGTGTGCCACCTAATGTATTAGATTGAGTAATGCCACTGACGTTATACAGCGCCTCATCAATATTTCTTGCTGCCTGGTCACGTAATACTTGCCGCGGAACCACGTTAACCGCCTGCGGTACATTCAGCAGGTTGGTTTCAGTGCGCGTTCCGGTAACACTACTGGTTGGTTGATAGCTTTGTGTGTCAGCTTCACGTTGCTGACCAATCACCACTATTTTGGTTTTTTCTTCACTATTCTTGGTTGCTGTTTGAGCATCAGCAGCTTGGGCTGTTGGCCCCATAACAAGCAGCGGCAGGCTACACCAGTACATATGCTGGCGCTTAATTATTTTCATTTTCTAACTGACTCCAATAAATCCCTGAGAAAGGTAACGGCAAAAATTGTTGATATAATTGTTGGAAAGTTTGTTGCGGATTGATATCGGCAAAGAGGTCTGGATAGAAGGCCTTTGCAAACATTTCTACCGCCACAACGTGGTAGGGGCTGAGGTAGAAATTGTGCCAGATACTGTAGGCCCGCCCCTGTGTTACCGCGTTAAGATGAGAGAGGATCGGTTGCTCTGATAACACTTGTTGGAAGCTGTGCTGCGCCTGTTCGATATTAACCAGCGGCCCTAATTGTAAACTTGAGAAGCGTTTTCCTGTCGTGCCTGCCATGCCAGTTGCGATATAAATATCGGGATTGGCTTGCAGCACATTTTCTGGATTCAGCTCACCATAAACAGTATTAATACGGGAAACGGCGATATTATCGCCCCCAGCGAAAGCAATCAGGTCACCTAGATTGCCTTTAGAGGCTGTGGTACAACAACTTTCGCGTCGCCCAAGATGCAAATGCAGCATAACTGTCGGCTTTCGCCCTTGATAATTGGCGAGACGCTGCTGGATAAGCTGCATATGCTGTTGATAAAAATTGATAAATTGCTCAGCACGGGCTTGGCGATTAAGCACCTCGCCTAAAAGTTTAATACTGGGAACGGTGTGTTTTAATAAATCGACCCGCAGATCCACATAGATAACCGGAATACCGGCTTTCGTCAGGCCCGCAAGTGTCCCATCGTCGCCCTCGGCACGAGCAAATCGCGGCAGAATAATCAGATCAGGTTGTAATTGGATTAAACGCTCAACATTGATCTGACGAATATTTCCACTGCCAATTATTGGAATCTTGGCGATTTCGGGGAATTTTTGGCTGTAAAGCTGCCAGCTTTGCGCATCAAAACGCTCAAGATCTGCTGGCCAACCAATAACACGCTGTGCAGGATTGCCTGGTTCTAATAACGCCAATGTATATAACATCCGGCTTTCACCCAGAATAATACGCTGCGGGTTATCCGGTACGATGACCTGACGACCGAGAATATCGGTAACACTTTTTGCCTGGCTGGTGAGAGTGAAACTTAACAGACAAAAAACCAATAGAATTTGAAAATAGCGCATGCACATCACATAATCCAAAAAAACAAGTGCGCATGGTAATCATTATCATTGATATTTTCAATTGTATTGATTATTGCATCAGGAGATGAAAGAAAAACAGCAGAAAGTCCCCCTCAGCCCCCCCCTAATTAATAAAGAGAATTGTGCTTTTCGCCTGATAATCCGCTGAAAAATCAGAGAGAATAGTGCAATTTAGCTGAGGGTAATAACCAGACTGAGCCTCTAACGAGGCTGACAAATATAGACCAAAGCCGGCGGGAAATTACGCACGACGCGTATCTTTTTCCAGGTGAAATAGCGGGATAATAGAGGCTCGGAAAGGTGACTGTACTGGAATAACACCAAAACACCCTGGTTGGCTCGTAAGCGCTGCTGGGCCTGCTGTAATATCTTGATACTTATCTTGGTCGGGATTGATAATAATGGTAAACAGCAAAACACCACATCGTAATCTTGATCCAATTGTTCAGCAGAGCGGAAAGCGACCTGTAATCGAGAGTCATTAATCTGATGCAGAGAATGCACAAAATGAGGCTGGATTTCATAAGCCTGCAAGCGCGAGCTTTCTGACATATGCGACAAAATACGCTTGGTCAGCACGCCATCGGCCGCTCCTAGCTCAGCGATATTAAGACTTTTTTTCCAATCTACCTGATTTAACATCGCCTGACATAACCAAGGCGAGGAAGGGGCCAAGGTACCAACGGTACGTGGTGAGGCAATAAAACGCTGTAAATAAGAAAACTGACTTTTAAAATTACGCCGGACAGTGTTTAGCATAGCCGCTCCTCGGAAACCCGGATGGACTACAATAACACCTTATTTTCCTTAAGTTCT
Organism: Yersinia sp. 22-579; assembly: GCF_030433455.1. Taxonomy (NCBI): domain Bacteria; kingdom Pseudomonadati; phylum Pseudomonadota; class Gammaproteobacteria; order Enterobacterales; family Yersiniaceae; genus Yersinia; species Yersinia sp. 22-579. The sequence goes on from NZ_JAUJTZ010000002.1 coordinate 321,044, forward strand.
CATTAAGATTGCTCTAAGAGTTAACTATTTTTAGTCTATAAATAGAAGAAATTTGTCTTTATGAATACTTGCAACACTAAAACAATCAAGCCCGATATAACAATAAATAACCATTGTCATATCGAGCTTTTAATCAATATCAATACTGTATCTAACTATTTCGTTAACACTTACTGACGATGAAGAATTAACGGTAAATTTCAGCGCTGGCACTGTAATTACTCGAATCACCGGGGTTACTGATACCAATAATTCGGTAGTGGCTGGCACCATCAGCATCCGCTTTCGCTTTCAGTGCTGACTCCACATCCGTCGGTGACCCACTGACATTAGAAAGAGAAATAACCCCGATGCTTTGCAATTTGGTTGCTTGTTCTGAACTGACTTCTTGCGCGGCCATAGTGGCGAATGATGCGGTAGCAATAAGTGCAGCTGCGATGACTGGTAGTAGTTTCATAATATGCTCCAACTGACGGGTTATATGTAATGTCTTTGTGAGGTTAATTATGAGTGAACCAATGCAAGGGGACGTAATGCTGTGTAAAGAAGACTAATCATTGTGAGGAGAATAAGGAGGAAATAAAAATATCTATGTCGCAGGAGAATATGAATAAAAAACAAGGACGCCAGTATAATATACCGCCGCCCAGTTATATATATTTAGATACGCTTTGCAACAATCATCATAATATCACTGGTGAAAGAACCATCAGGTTGAATTTCATAATGGTTAATTACGCTATCAGATGCTGATTTTTGTAGCTCACGGATGGCGGTAGCGAAATGTGTCGGTGTACGCATTCTGGTAATCCAACTACTGAACTCCAAATATAACCGATCAGACGTCACTTCATTAATGAGCAATCCTGCCTCGGTAAACAGTGCCAGCCATTCACCAGGAGCGTAATTACGAACATGTGAGGTATCACGTAAAACCTCCACAGTTTGTAGATAGATATCTAACACTGGATGACCAGGGGAAACGACATCCATAAATATCACCTTGCCACCGGGCCGTAATACCCGCTTAACTTCGCGCAAAGCCTGGCCCACATCATGCCAGTGGTGAGCTGAATAGCGGCTAATGACAATATCAAAGCTCTGATCATCAAAGGGTAATGATTCAGCTAACCCTTGCTTTACTTCAATATTAGTCAGCTTTTTATCCGTAGCAACCTGGCTGACAACATCTAGCATTTGTGCTGAAAGATCATAAGAAACCACTGATTTTACCGCCGCCGCAGCGGTAAAGCTGGCGTGCCCCGCACCACAACCGAGATCAAGCAAACGAGCATCACCGTGGGGTTGTAGTAGTGTTGCCAGGCGCTGTAAATCTTTACCTTGAGCATGAACCGTACTGGTTAAATAGGCATTTGCCTGATCACCAAACTGCCGTTCAACGGCATCTTTGTGGCTATTTTGCGTCGTCATTACATCCCCATTTTATGATTTAACCAGCTGATTTACTTTATCTACCTTATTACCTAAAAAGCGTTAAAATGTTTCTTCCGAATTAAATCTACTCTACCCAAAACTGAACAATCACAATAGCGTGTTTACATTAGGGAAACATCATGATCGTACTCAGAGAGATGCGTGCTGAGGAACTTAGCGACTATCGGAATTTATTTATTACCGAATATGCACAAGATTTATCGTCCAACAGTGGCTATAGCAGTGAACAGGCCATCGCTCATGCCAGCCATAGCTTTGATAGCTATCTACCAGTGGGTGTTAATAGCCCTGACGATCATTTGTATTGCATCGAAAATAAAAGCAATATCGGCCAAGATAGTCAACTGGTGGGCTATCTATGGTTTGGTTTAGGTGAAAATGATAGCGCGGCCTTTATTAAAGATTTTTATGTGCTACCGCAGTGTCAGCGCAAAGGATATGGCTCGGCCTGTTTACAAGAATTAGAAAAATTGCTGGTGGCTCAAGATATATTTGAGATAAAGCTACGCGTCGCGGCGGATAACCCACAGGCGAAGAGATTATATGAGCAAATGAAATTTGTGATAACGGGGTTTAATATGTCCAAATCACTGCAACCAATGGACAAATCATAATAGAGATAAAGGCAATATTAAGGATGCGCTTGCAGGTCAGCAAACGAAAATAGATAAAAGGCTGAGAATCGGACGAACAGTTCATCAGGATTGTTGCCTGCTGTTCCTCTGATAAATCAGTCTAATCGAAGTGTGGGCGTGAGATTAAACCATTTTGTCATCACCCATCTGTTGCAGTTGATCCTTGTAAGACTTCACTTTCTGGCGCTTCTTCATCCAGATTGAGAATGACACAACAAAAATCCCACCTGCCAAGGTTAATACACCCAATTCATGCTGATAAAACAGCATAATAACGAAATAGACAGCAGATATAATTGCTACCCATTTAGCCGAATGACCAATAGAACTTTTCTCATCAGTCAAACGGCGGATACTCTCTTCCTCGCTGATCCCCATACTTAATCCTCCTTATTGTTCAGCTTATAATATTGGGGCAGTTGCATGATAATTCAACATATTTTTCAGCTTTTATTTTGTTAAGTCGAGATAACGCTGATTGACTATCCCGACTCGGTTGATATTAGCTACAAAATAATAATCAGTTCGTACTCTCCACCGTCCAGCGCTAGCCGTAATCCATCCGGTTGAGAGGAGATAGGCGAGCCATTCAGTGTCGCAGAACTGATCTCCTGACAGCGCTGAGCCGGGCTTTCAACACGAATGGCATAGCGCGTGTTGGCAAGGTTAACAGTCGCTTCAAAACCTTGCCAACTGGCTGGAATGCAAGGATTAATGACTAACTCTTTTCCTTCTCGCCGAATCCCCAGAATACCTTCGATACCGGCACGATGCATCCAGCCTGCTGAGCCGGTATACCACGTCCAGCCACCACGCCCAACGTGAGGTGCGACAGAATAAACATCGGCAGCGACCACATAAGGTTCAACTTTGTAACGCTCAATTCCCGCCGGGGTATTCCCATGATTTATCGGATTAAGTAATGCAAACAAATCACGGGCTTTATCCCCCTCCCCTAACTCAGCAAAAGCAAAAATCACCCACATCGCAGCGTGACTATATTGGCCGCCATTTTCTCTTAATCCCGGTGGATAACCTTTAATATAACCGGGGTCGTCAGGGGTTTTATCGAACGGTGGAGTGAACAACAAGGCCATGCCATCGTTAGGGCGAATAAGATGATGTTCGAGCGAGGCCATCGCCTGCACTGCCCGCTGCGGATCTGCCGCTCCAGATAACACCGCCCATGATTGGGCGATAGAATCTATGCGGCACTCTTCGCACTCTTTGGCCCCCAACCAACTGCCGTTATCAAAGGTGGCACGTCGATACCACTCACCATCCCACGCTTCCCGCTCCAATGCCGAGATTAAGCCAGTAAGATGGTGTTGCCATTGGCTGGCCCGCTGCGGATCACGCTCTTTTGCCAGCGGAATAAACATTTTCAGCGTTGCCACCAGCAACCAACCTAGCCAAACACTTTCGCCTTTTCCTTCCTCACCAACCCGGTTCATCCCATCATTCCAGTCCCCCGTTCCCATCAATGGCAGACCCAGCTCTCCCGTCAGTTCAATACATTGATCCAAACCTTTGGCGCAGTGTTCAAACAGTGAGGCGGTTTCTTGCGCCACCAATGGCTGGAAAAAGGCATCGTGTTCGCCCGGATGCAATATCGGCCCTTCGAGGAAGGGTACAATTTCATCCAGTACCGCGCCGTCACCACTGACAAGAATATAAGTGGCTGTCGCATAAGAGAGCCATACCCGATCATCAGAGATTCGGGTACGCACTCCCTGCCCTGAATGTGGCAACCACCAGTGCTGGACATCGCCTTCAATAAATTGTCGCCCGGCCGCACGTAGCAGATGGTGACGAGTTGTCTCCGGCAGAGCAAAGGTGAGCGCCATACCATCTTGTAGTTGGTCACGGAATCCATAAGCGCCACTGGCTTGATAAAACGCCGACCGTGCCCAGACTCGGCATGCCAGTGTTTGATACAGCAGCCAACCATTGAGCATGATATCCATTTGCCTGTCCGGCGTTTTCACCTGAACCGCCTCCAACACCGTACGCCAGTATTCAATGACTTCAGTCAGTACGGCATCCAGATTGGCGGCGCGGTAGCGCATAATTAACGCCTGCGCGTCACTCACAGAAGGGCTCTGCCCCATAAACCAAACCACTTCAACCTGCTCACCGGCGGCCAGTTCAATGGTCTGCTGTAGCGCACTACAGGGATCGAATCCCGCCCCTGTCACGCCAGATAGTGGTACTTTTGCCAGCAGCGAAAATGGGGCAGCACTATTGCCATAATGGCCGAGGAACTCGCTGCGGTCAGCGGTCCAACGACTCTGCTGCCCATTGAGATCGGAAAAAGAAATTCTACCGGGGAAAGCGGTACTCCACGGATTACGCGCCAACATCGCGCCGGTTGTCTCATCCATTTCGGTGATAATAAATGGCCCGGTGGCACCGCGCGATGTCGCCAATACCCACTCGGCATAGGCCGTTACTGAGATACGCCGTGGTGTATCTGACATATTATGTAATGTCAGGCGAGATATTTTGATCGGGTCAGCCAACGGCACATATTGCAGCAGCGCCATACCAATACCATTAGCCTGATGCTCAAATCGGCTATAACCACGGCCATGTCGAGCAATGTAAGTGCCACCATCACGGATAGGCTGCGCCGTCGGGCTCCACAGTTGTCCGGAATCTTCATCGCGTAGATAGAGGCATTCACCAGATGAATCGATAACTGGATCATTTAACCACGGCGTGATCTGGTTTTCCCGACTGTTTTCAGCCCAGGTATAACCACTGCCGCTCGCGGAAACCTGGAAACCAAAGGCCTGATTAGCAATAACATTAATCCAGGGCGCCGGTGTATTTTCCCCGTCATTGAGGCAAGTGACATATTCCCGCCCCTGTTGAGCAAAGCCGCCCAGCCCATTAAAGAATTCTAAATTATCCGGTTGCGGTAATAATGTTTTCGCTAGTGGCAATTGTGCTGTTATCGGTGAATTAGCTGATTTAACCAGAGAAAATCCTGATTCTTTATCTTTATTAATCAATTTCTTATCATATGTGAATAATTTTTTAGCCGGCGGAATCCCCTTTTTATCCTGCGTGAATAATAGATGATTCAGTTGATTGCCCAATGTGCCATAACGGGCTGAGAGCACCACTCGCGCGACAGAGCGCAATAATGCGCGTGTTTCGGCACTCATCAGATCAGCTCGTAAAGCATATGCAGAACCCTGGCGAAGTTCATCACCAAAACGAGGGCGCGATTGGCTGCTGCGCACCGCAGTTTCAATGGCGATTTGCAGATCCTGTACATACGAAGAGGCTCGCTCGTTGATGATAACCAGATCAACAGCCAGACGTTTCATACGCCAGTATTCATGAGCGCGCAGTAGTTGCCGCACTTGCTCAATGTCTTCGATATCTTCAATACGCAGTAAGACTATCGGTAAATCGCCGGAGATTGATTGCGACCACAACATTGACTGGATTCCCGCGCCCCGCATGATAGTTGTGGACGGCGAGCGGAAGCGGGCATCGGCATACAAAATCGGCGCAGCCAGTTGCTGAAAATCAGCGGCTTCTTCCGCTTTAATTTCCAGATGACGCAATTGCACCTGAGCCTGAGTCCAGGCCAGTGTTTTAGCACGATCATACGCGCTACGGTCACGGTGTTTATCCACCATATCCAGCAAATCTTCTTTTGAAGAGGCAATCAGTGTCCAGAAAGAAACCGTGATAGTCTTACCGGCCGGAATCAGTAAGCTTTGGCGCAACGAGAATATCGGATCGAGCACTGTCCCAACCGTATTTGACAGTGCCCCCCCTGCTTGTAGTGCTGTTGAGGTGGCAACCCGATTACCACGGCCAATAAATTTTGCCCGGTCCGATTCATATTGCAATGCAGACATCGGCAAGCCATCAGCCACCGCAAAATGCGCCGCCCAGACCTGAGGCTCTTGCGCCGTCCGAGGCCGACGAGTGGCAATTAAGGCCCCCAACTCCGGTAAGAACTCGGTCACGACAAACATTTTGGCGAATGCCGGATGAGCATTGTCGGCCGAGGCTGTCGCAAGCACGACTTCAGCATAAGAGGTCAGTTCAATCTCGCGAGCACGGCGACCGGTGTTCAGCAACGAAACGCGACGAACTTCACCATCATCTTCACTGGAAATCAGTACATTCATGGTGCTGGTAAGTGTGCCATCGCGACAGATAAACTCAGCATGATCCTCACCAAAAATCACCTCACGATGCGCATTATCACTAGCGGCCAACTGTGCCCCAGCCGACCAACTGCGACCACTGCGTAAATCGCGCAGGAAAATGAAGGAACCGTAATCATCACAGGTAGCATCTTCTCGCCAGCGGGTGACGGCAACATCCAACCAGCGGCTATAGCCGGCCCCCGCGGTGGTCAACATCACAGCATAACGCCCGTTGGATAATAGATGAGTGACCGGTGGCCCGATAACCGGTGAAGACAGGCGACGCACTGTGGGCAACGCGCTGTCCGCCACCGCTGATAGCAACACCTCTTCGGTACGTGGGTAGGCAATGGCCACATTGCGCGGCATGCGCTCTTGTAGCAATAACTCACAGGCCTGAATCATCGGTTCATGATGGAAGCGATTACGCATCCGGCCCTGCTGCACGGTATTGGCGATAGCCACAATGGTCATCCCCTGATGGTGCGCCATATAGTTGCGCACCATCACCACCGGCTGGTTTTCTGGCAATCGGGAGCGCGTAAAGTCTAACGCTTCATAAAAACCATAACGCCCCAGTGCCCCCATATCGGCCAGCCGCTCATAGTTTTGCAATGCGCCGTGAGGGTCAATCATGGTAGCCAGCCCCGTCGCATAAGGCGCGATGACGGTATTTTCTGATAAGCCGCGTTTTAACCCAAGCCCCGGCACACCAAAATTAGAATATTGATAGGTAAACTCGATATCGCGCGCACTGTATGCCGACTCAGATATCCCCCACGGGATATTCAAGCTACGCCCATAAGCCTGTTGCCGTTCAACCACCAATTGATTGGTTTGCTCTAATAAGCTCCCTGCAGGTGCCCGCATCACTAATGACGGCATCAAATATTCGAACATCGAACCTGACCATGAAATCAGCGCCGCACCTTTGCCGATTGGGGTTGCAGCCCGCCCTAAACGGAACCAATGCCGCGTCGGCACATCCCCTTTGGCGATAGCGAACAAACTGGCAAGTCGCGCTTCAGAAGCCAGTAAGTCATAGCAACTCGGGTCAAGGCTGTTATCCACCAGCGAATAGCCGATAGACAGTAACTTGCGTTCGGGATCGAGTAGGAAAGCAAAATCCATCGCCAGCGCCATATGACGAGCTTCGGCTGCTAATTTGAGCAATCGGTCATTGACCTGCTCCTGCACCTCTTGGGTCAATTGTTGGTCATATTCATGTTCTGCGGCAGCAACAATCAGCGCCTCAATCCAATAACTCAAATCAATAAAGGCATGATCATCGATTGGGCGAGCGACACCGTGCACCATCGCAGTGGCTTTCGCCAACAGAGGTTTCAACGCCAGCGGTAACATTTCAGCTTCGCCAACATCTTTTAAATCCAGGCGAATTTGTTCCAGGACAGCCCAGAGTTTACGTTTAAAATCAGCATCACCCGGCGGGAGTTGCCTAAACGAAGCTTCAGCCAGCAACAGGTTATCCATCAACCCCTTGGCCCCGTTGGCCGCTAAGGGTTCTGCGGCCCACTCTTCACAGGTATTGGCCAGTACAATCAAATGCCCGGCCAGATTTCCACTGTCAACGGAGGAAACATAAGCCGGTTCCAGTGCGCGCAGATCTTGCGTCCCATACCAGTTAAAGAAATGCCCACGGAAACGCGCCAATTTATGAAAGGTTTCAAAAGTGGTTTCCAGCCGTATCAAAGTGCGATACGTCCCCGCCCAACCAAAATCACGGGCCACCACAGTTGAGAGCAAATACAGGCCCATATTCGTTGGGGATGTGCGGTGTGCCACCACCGGTTTTGGGTCCTCCTGAAAATTATCAGGCGGCAGCATATTCTCATCAGGCGTGACAAAAGTTTCGAAGAAACGCCAGGTACGGCGGGCGATCAGCCGCAGCTCGGGAATATCTTCCCCAGTCATCGGTTTATGCGATACCACCTGATGGGCGCGACTGGCCCACAATGCAATGGCAGGGGCAAACAGCCAAAGTAGCGCAAAAGGCAAAATCAACGGCCAGGTGGCGGGAGAGACAATCAGTGCAATGGCGGCCATCAGCAAACCGAATAATGTACCACCGGCCATATGGCGATAAAAACCGGCTAAACCGGGGCGCGGCTTGCCTGCGGATTGGGCCGCCGTCGTCCACTCCAATAAGTTCCGATGCGTTATAAACAGGCGAATCAGTGTGCGCCCAATAGCATCTGCCATTTGCCAGGCATGGTCAGCCAAAAAGACCAACGAAAGTAATATCTGGCTACCGGCGCGTTTGGCATCATCTAATAAAGAGCGTAAATGGTTACTAAGCCGAGTATTTTGAGATGGCCATAATGAGAACAAAATCGGCAATAAAGAGGGCAAGGCAGCCAACACTATCACCACTAGCACGCCAACCCATGCCGCTGGCATGGGGAGCATCCAACTGCCACCCAGCAACAACAGGGTAAAAGGGGCAACCAGTGAACGGCGCAGGTTATCAACCATCTTCCAACGCCCCAGCAGCGGGATACTTTGATTGCTTTTACTATGTTTGATAATGGATGGTTTAATGATGGATGGTTTGATAATCCAGGGCAGTAACTGCCAATCGCCCCGCGTCCAGCGGTGTTGGCGCTTGCTAACGACGTCATAGCGTGCCGGTGACTCTTCAACCACTTCAATATCTGAAGCTAAGCCTGCACGGGCAAAAACCCCCTCAAACAGATCATGGCTGAGTAAGGTATTGTCCGGCACCCTACCTGCCAGTGAGGCTTCAAACGCATCAACATCATAAATGCCTTTGCCGGTGTAGGAGCCTTCACCAAACATATCCTGATAAACATCTGAAACCGCAGCGGCATAAGGGTCGATACCGCCGGGGCCGGAAAAAGCCCATTGATACAATGAACCGCCTTTTCCCATTGGTAATGCCAGTGTCACTCGCGGCTGAAGAATGCCATAGCCATCAACAACTCGTTGTTGATCAACACTAAAGCGTGGCCGATTAAGTGGATGTGCCATTTTACCGATTAAACGCAGCGCCGCATCACGCGGAAGGCGGGTATCAGCATCCAGCGTAATCACATAACGAACCCCTGTGGGCACCTGCGGTTCACCAGCCGCAGTGGCAATAAATGAGGTATCTGTTGCTCCGCGTAACAGGCGGTTAAGCTCATGCAACTTGCCTCGCTTGCGCTCCCAGCCCATCCAGCGGTTTTCACTTTCATTAAATATGCGCTGACGATAAAGCAACAGGAAACGCGGGCCAGCCGGACCGGGGCCATATTGTTGATTTAGTCGGGCAATAGCTGCGTCAGCCAAAGCCAATAGTGGGCCATCACTCGGCAATACCTGCGTATCAGCATCAACCCCATCGAGCAGCAGCGCAAAAGTCAGAGAGCCGGTAGTACCCGACAAATGATGAACTTCCAGTTGCTCAATTTGCTCCAGTAAATCAGCTTTACTGGTTAACAATGTGGGCACCGCCACTAAGGTACGCAACTCATCGGGGACACCACTGGTCAGTTCCAGCCCCGGCAAAATCGTGGCACCAAAGCTCCAGGTAATAACGCGGTTAACCAACGCAGCTGCCACTTCAGTCGCCGGAATAAACCCGACTAAGGCAAATATCACCAACCATCCGACTGCCAAACCAGGGAAAGAGAGCGCCCACCATGCCAATGCCAGCAATCCCACCGTAACCAGTAAAATCGCCCCTATGTAACCGCCGACACCCAGACTGATACTCAGGCGGCTGAACCATAATCGCATTGAGGGGCTGAATCGGATCTGATTCTCTAATTCACGACGCCCAGCCCCAATTAAGTGATAACCGGGGTCACGGCAGCGATCGATATTTTCCGGTTCTGCGGTGGTTACCGCATTCTGCGCCGCTTGTAAGGCAAAGTTGGCAATCTCCAGTTCAGTGTAAGTCGAGCCACGGCATAATTGTTCTATGGCGCTGCGATACAGATTGCGGGTTTGAAAATCCATACTGGCAAAAGCGCTTCCCTGCCGTAAACATTCATCAACCAGACTGACACTCTCAAATAAATCAGCCCAATCAATATCCGAAATCATCCGCATACTGGTAATCACATTTCGGACCGAAACATTAGACGCCCCTTGACGTAATTGGGCATGCTGAACCACTTCGCTGATCGTGACTCCTTGTAACTTCAGGCGGTCTTCCAGCCATCCCAGTGCTGGTGTGGTGCGCGGATCTTGATCGCGCAGCCGTTTTGCCAGCTGAGATGCAAATTGTTCAGATAATGGCTCCGTTGAACGCATCGCAATATCGGACTCTAGCGCTAAGCGGCTATCCCCTGCTGCCAATAACCGATTTGCCAGTGCTTCGGCGTCTGCACGCGCTTTGCGCCCTTGCGTAATCTGGTCGGCAAGGCGGCGTAAGTTCTCTATCAGCACAATACGCAGTGTAATCGCGACCGCCCATAGCTCACCGATAGTCAGCGGTTGAACACGCTGATAGGCCATAATAAAACGGCACAATACCTCGGGGTCCAAATGGCTATCGGTATGTGCGACAAAGGCCCAGGTAATACCCAATACCCGCGGGTAACCAGCAAATGGCCCATCAGCCAGTTTGGGCAATTGGCGGTAATAGCCCGGCGGTAAATCGTCGCGAATCTCGCGGATCTGTTCTTCAACCAGATGATAATTATCCAGCAACCACTCAGCCGCAGGTACTACCGCACGACCTTTTTCTAACTCTGCGGCACTGGCCCGATATGCCGCCAGCAAGGTATTGGCATTATCATCCAGCCGCGCATGCAAAGTAGACACCCGGGGTGGATGGGGTGTTATCGACTGAGCTTTAGCAAGGCTTTCAGCATGTTGCTCCAACCGCTCGACACTGAATAACTCTTCCCTGACCGGCGCTAAATCATGCCAGGGTGTGACTGTAGTTCGTGATCCCAAAATGGATCTTTGCCCAAGAATAGTCTTTAGAAATGATTTCATAGGTACCTTTCTGGTCGGGTGCTCATACAGTCTTATGGCAATCTGTACAATAAAAAATCGGGGCGAGCCGCATGGTCTTGAACAGAAAACACCCTTACAGGCAGAATGCTGTCAAAGATGCTGAGTGAAGGTAGAAAGCAAAAGACTGATACATACAAACGAACAGTCAAAAAAGAGGCGAGTAAAGGCTGACGTTATGCATAAATATGCGACAGCGATAAAGCTGAATAGTATTAACTATAGCCCAAAGAAAGAAATACGGATTAGAGAATAAAATAAGGCAAATAAAACAAATGGTTATAAATATAGCCAGAGAGGGAATTGTCAGACCTGCTGTCTGGGTACAATGATTCAGGCAGCAGGTGTTTCAGAAACTAAATACTATCCTGGAATTTTCGCGCTTTGGCCGTTTGCTGTTTTTCCAGTTCAAAAATAGCCCGTTGCAATCCTTTTTCCTGGATGGGGCTTAAACGCGGGAATTTAAAACTCAAGCGCTGCACAGTGAGAGTTTCACCTTTGTTATTCACCACTTGTTTATCGATAGCTCGGATAAACTGCAAATCCAACTTAAAAATACCAAAACCACATAAATCGACTGACACATCACGCAGGATGCCACAATTCTGGACAGGGAATTCACTGCCTTTCACGGCATACACGCCCATTCCTCCCAAAGAAACATCAGCTAATGTGTATGAGAATTTACTACCATCAGCGAATTTGCCTGCACAATAATAGGCAGGCCATTGAGGAATATTGACCCGGAAATATTCCCGACGTTGAATAAAGTAAAGGCTGTCAGGAATGGAGGTACTGAAAGCGGGTAAAGATAAATACTGTATTTCTTTCAGTGGATTGCAGGTAAATTCAATTTTTGCGCCTGTCGGTTCTGCAATGATTGTCAGTTGGCTGGCAGCAAGTGCCGCAATATTCTCATGAGCTACACTGCCAAAATCAAAAATAAATTGATTTGTCTCAGGAACGACATCCAGAATACGGCTAATAAATTGCCCGCGAGCATGAACTATCATCACTGCGGTATCATTCTTCTTTAAATCACGAAGAATTGCACAGATCGCTAATTTATTGGTTTTTACAAAATTCTCTTTAGACGTTTCGCTCACCAGCCATCCCCATCTTTAATTTATTGCTCTGGCTACCCAGACTATTATTAATAAGCATATAAATATCAGAAATCGTTATCGGCAGATTTTGGCGAAACTTTAGTTATTATTTTATAAAATGAAATGTGAGTCCCTGGTGTGGCCACCGGCTGATTAGGCACACCGTTACAGCCTAAATAGACCGTAACGGTGTTTTGTCAGAGCTAATTCAAGGTCCAGTAGGATTTATTCGCTTCAATTAAATCGTCTAGAATCAGCTTCGCGACTTTGGCACTGGGGATAGTTTTGGACAATGTCAGTGCTTGCCACAATTTTTGGTAGGACTTTTCAATCCACGCATCTACCACCAATTTTTCTACCGCATGCTGCTGATATAACAGGCCACGCTGGAAAGTCGGAATATCACCAATAGCCAATGGTTCTACCCCCTCAGCGCCAACCAGACAAGGCACTTCCACCATCGCATCATTATCGAAATTACTGATAGCGCCTTTATTAGGCACAATCAATAACATGCGACGCTTGGTATTAAACGCAATGGCTTGTGCCAGATCGACGATATAAGACGCATGTTCATCAATTTTGAGTTGAGTATTGGCAGCACTCCCCTCTGCAATAATTTTACGGCACTCATCAAACACGAACTTTTCTCGGCCTTCCATCACTTCATTAGCTCGGGAATGGTCAGGTGAGGTATGTGCCACCATATCGTCGCCGTACAAATAATATTGCAAATAGGTATTTGGGAAGCTGCTGGGGTCTAGTGCAAAACTATCCCGTGCTTTAGCAAAAGTTTCATTCCAGCTGATCTCTTCTTTACCCTCACCTTGCTCATCAGCATAACCATATTGTCTGACGTGCTCGGCCAATTTCGGCATTAAGTCTTCGCCAGTGGCTTTATCACGTACCGAGCTCCACCAGCCAAAATGGTTGAGTCCGTAATAGCGAGTTTCTAAATCTGCCGCAGAAGGATAGTGCAGTATTTTAGCCATTGCCTCTTCAATACTGATAGGCATGTCACAAATATGATAAATACGAGCCGTTGGCCGTAAGCGGCGCGTCGCCTCAGCAACAATAGCAGCCGGGTTTGAGTAATTTAGCATCCAGGCATTCGGAGAATATTCCGTCATATAATCAAGAATCTCCAACACCCCGCTAATAGAACGCATACCATAGGCTATTCCCCCCGCGCCACAAGTCTCCTGCCCAACACAGCCATATTTCATTGGGATTTTTTCGTCTTTTTCACGCATCGGAAGTTTGCCTTGCCGAATATGTGCCATCACGAAATCAACTCCGCTAAAAGCAGATTTGGGGTCGGTGGTATAGGAGAACTTTATTCCGCTTGATTGCTCACGCAGAATAATCTCACAAGCTTTGGCGACAATCTCCTGGCGTGGGCCGTCATTGTCATACAGTTTTATTTCCGAAATAGGGAAACGATGTAAATTATCCAGTAGCATAAGAATAATGCCATGTGTATACGTTGAACCACCACCAGCAATCAAAATGGATGACTTTTTCATCTAAAAACTCCTTAATTCATCAACTCAGCAAATTGTTCATAAATATGCGTCACATTGTTGCCAACAATCACCTGCACATCATTGCCATTTTTATAAACCTCAATCGCGGAATAGGCTTTGAATGCAGTGCTGGGCTGAACCCGGCTAATGTCCTTTACCACTAATCTCAAACGAGTAAAGCAGTGGGTATAACTTGCAATATTATCTTTCCCACCAGCGGCTTCTAAATAAGCACTGGCACGCTGTTGGAACTCATTCCCCTGACTTTCGCCTTTTTGTTTATAATCTTGTTTTGAATAAAGCTTGAGATCACTATCTTCACGCCCCAAGGTTTTGAAATTAAATTTCAGAATCAAAACGCGGAATATCAGGAAATAAACACCACTAAAAATAAGGCCGACAATAATTTGGGTAATCATGACATTGGCGTGGTTACTGAACATTGGAATCCAGTTTTGTGTTGCCCACTCAAGTATTCCAGAACCAAAGTTCCCCACCACACCCAAGCTATACATCACCACGGTCATGGTGGCGGAAAGCATGGCATGGACTACAAATAACGCCGGAGCAATAAACAGGAAGGTAAAGTCCAGCGGTTCAGTAATACCGATAAACATGCTGGTAATCGTTGCCGGGATCAATAACCCCGCAACCTTGGCTTTATTTTCTGGTTTTGCCGTACTGTATATTGCCAACGCCATTCCCAAACCACCAAATACCGCCCCATTGCCCTGCATGGCAAAACCGCCAGCCGGGAACAGCTGTTTTAACGGTTCGGTCGATTGGCTGAATTCTTGTAAATGGGTTAGCCAATACAGTGTGGTACCACCAGATACAGCGACATCAGTATATTGGAAAGGGCTATAAACAAAGTGATGCAGGCCGGTAGGCAATAAGATCTTTTCCAGGAAGATATAACACCAGATACCAAAATTACCGGCATGCAAAATGAAACCTTGCAATGAAATCATGCCTAACTGCACTTTTGGCCACAGCATTAATGTTATAAAGGCCAGCGGCAGCATGACAATAAAACCAAGAATATTAACGAAGGCTGCGCCCTGGAAGATGCTGATATAGTCAGGTAATTCAGTTGAGTAATAGCGGTTATGTATCCAGGTCACCAGGCTGCCACACAGAATTGCACCAATCACACTGGTATCCAGCGTTTTAATTCCACCAATCATCGCCAGACCACTGGTACCGCCGGTCTCTTGTGCGAAATTAACCCCCCAATGTGCTCCCCAGACTTCACACATTGCCCCGAGGAAAGCATTAAAGGTCAGATAAGTAATTAATGAGACTAAACAGGCAGAGGCTGGTGCTTTATTTGCTAATTTAATAGGTAAGCCAACAGCAAATAACAACCCCATATTGTTGAATACCGTCCAGCCACCGGATTCAATAATTTTCAATAGTTGGAAAAATAGACCATCTGGGCTGGCAAAGGTTGGATTTTGTAGTACCAAAGATAGACCGACTATCATCCCGGCAAAAGGGAAGAGTAGCACCGCACCAAGCATTGCCCCGCCAAACCGATTAAACGAACTTAACATGACCGCTTCCCTCTTGAGTATAAACAGTCATCACTCTATGGAATCGGCAGGTTATGATTTGGCGATTGATAAAAATATGTGATCACGATTGCATTAAATCGTTAGTCACACTTGTATATTATTTCCTTAAAAGTTAGACATTTAAGCTATTTTTCATACCGACAAAATTTTATCAGCTATTTATCAATTAGTTGAAAACACATTCGTGATGAGCATCTCCACCAAAATAGGTATGAAAATGGTATATAAAAATCTAGTCACCAATATCCGAAAACTAATAAATCATCAGGATGTTTCTGTGGGTGATTGCTTGCCCTCTGAAATTCAGTTAGCTGAACGTTTTGGTGCGTCACGAATGACGGTCAGGAAGGCATTGGATGTTTTAATTCAGGATGGTTTATTAGAGCGTCAGCAAGGTCGGGGCACCTTTATTATCGGGAAAGATCTTAAACACGATAATAATCATCTGAACAGTTTTACTGAACACATGAAAATGCTCGGAAAAACACCCCATACGGAGGTATCTGAATTCAAAATCATTAGAGCTCCGCAGGCTATTGCCAGCCAATTAAATATCCAACAAGATGACAAAACATATTATATCAAGCGATTACGCTATGCCGATAAACAGATCATTCAGATAGAAGAAAGTTACTTACCAGTGACTCTGATGCCGGATTTAACCTACCACCATCTTGAATCATCAAAGTATGACTTTATTGAAAAACAGGCCAATTACCAAATTGAAGGTTGTCGGCAAACTTTTTTACCGATTGTTGCCAGTCAGGAATTCGCTTTGCAGCTTCATTGTGATCCGCGTACGTTATTGCTGCAACTATTGGCGGTATCGAATACCACGGATGGGGTGATTGTGGATTTCTCGGTAATTACCTTTAACCCGGTTGATTATAAAATCAGTTATTATCTTAAACGCCACCCGCTGGATTAAATTTAAAAATAAAGCGACATTGGCGGATGCCAAATATCGCTTTACTGAATAACGCCGATTCGTAATAAATTAGCTACGAACTAAATCATCGCCGTAACCAATCCACTTATAGGTTGTCAATGCATCCAACCCCATTGGGCCACGAGCATGGAGTTTTTGTGTGCTGACTGCCACTTCTGCGCCCAAGCCAAACTGCCCACCATCAGTGAAACGCGTGCTGGCATTGACATAAACGGCTGATGAATCAACCGCGCGAACAAAATGTTCAGCATTGCCGAGTGAGCGCGTCAAAATAGCATCAGAATGACTGGTGCCATGTTCACGGATATGGTCGATGGCTGCATTAATGTCAGCCACAATCTCCACATTGAGATCCAGAGATAGCCATTCATCATCATAATCAGCAGCTTCTACCGCCACGACCCTGGCTTTACCTTCCGCCAAAAACGGCATAGCTTGCGGGCTGGCATGCAGCGTCACACCAAAGGCATGCATTCTGTCACTCAATACCGGTAGGAAACGCGCGGCAATTTCTTGGTGGACAAGCAAGGTTTCCAATGAGTTACATGCACTTGGCCGCTGAATTTTAGCGTTTTCAATCACTAACAAGGCTTTTTCAAAATCAGCGCTTTCATCGACAAAAGTATGGCAAACACCGATGCCGCCGGTGATAACCGGAATTGTCGATTGCTCACGACACAATTTATGTAAGCCCGCTCCGCCGCGTGGAATCAACATGTCGATATAGTTGTCCATCCGCAGTAATTGAGTCACTAATTCACGATCCGGGCTTTCAATCGCCTGCACCGCAGCGGGTGGTAAACCACATTGCTCCAGCGCTTGCTGGATAACTTTTACTGTTGCCTGATTGGTGTGATGCGTCTCTTTACCGCCACGCAAAATAACCGCGTTGCCGGTTTTCAAGCATAAACTGGCCACATCAATCGTCACATTAGGGCGTGCTTCATAAATGACACCAATCACTCCCAGCGGGACGCGACGGCGCTCAAGTTTCAAACCACTGTCGAGTAAGCTACCGTCAATAACCCGGCCAACAGGGTCATTCAGGCGACATACCTGACGCACATCATTAGCAATGGCGGCTAAACGTGCAGGACTTAGCAGCAATCTGTCCAGCAACGCCTCACTCATACCGCTGTCACGGGCAGCCGCCATATCTTGTTCATTGGCCTGTAAAATGGCCTGACTTTCAGATTCCAGCAGATTGGCAATCACGGCCAAAGCTTGATTCTTCTTTGCCGTACTCAACATTGCCAATTGCCAGGAAGCCTGTTTAGCGGCTTTCCCCATCTGTTCCAGCATGCTCATGCTTGCTCCTTAGCTGACAATCATATCGTCACGATGAACAGCCACCGGGCCATATTCATACCCGAGGATTTCACTGATTTGTTGCGAATGGTGCCCCGCCAGCATACGTAAGGCATCACTGTTATAGCGCGACACGCCGTGAGCCAAATCGCGCCCACTGAGATTACGAATACGAATAACTTCGCCGCGCGAGAAGTTCCCCACCACACTGCGAATGCCTTTTGGTAGCAACGAGCTGCCGCGCTCCATTATCGCGGTTACCGCGCCATCATCGACGGTAATTTCACCGGCTGGCGGTGCACCAAAGATCCACCGTTTGCGGTTTTCCAGTGGTGTTTCAAGAGCGTGGAATCGAGTGCCAACTGGCGTTCCCTCAATCACGTCAGCAATAACACCCACCTGACTACCCGCAGCAATCACGACATCAATACCGGCACGACAAGCAACATCAGCAGCCTGCAATTTTGTCGCCATGCCACCGGTGCCAAGACCAGAGACACTATCGCCTGCAATCCCGCGCAAAGCATCATCAATACCGTGCACTTCGCGAATTAATTCAGCTTGCGGATTATTACGTGGATCAGCCGTGTATAGCCCGGCCTGGTCTGTCAGCAGCAGCAATTTATCGGCACCAGCCAGAATCGCCGCCAATGCAGAGAGATTATCGTTATCGCCAACTTTGATTTCAGCAGTGGCAACTGCATCATTCTCATTGATAACCGGCACTATGCGGTTATCCAGCAAAGCATTCATGGTGTCGCGGGCATTTAAAAACCGCTCACGATCTTCTAAATCAGCACGGGTCAGCAACATCTGGCCGATATGAATGCCATAGATTGAGAACAGTTGTTCCCAAAGCTGAATGAGCCGGCTCTGCCCGACAGCGGCGAGTAATTGCTTTGAAGCAATAGTGGCGGGTAATTCTGGATAACCCAGGTGTTCACGCCCTGCTGCAATGGCACCAGAGGTGACAATAACAATACGATGACCTTTTGCGTGTTGCTGGGCGCACTGGCGCACCAGTTCAACAATATGGGCACGATTAAGACGACGGGAACCGCCAGTCAGGACACTCGTCCCCAATTTCACAACCAATGTCTGGCTGCCACTCATAATTTTTCTGCCGTTGGGATGTAAGAATAAAAGAAAGGGTATAGGAGTCTTTTTAACAGGTGGGAGACGTTATGCCAAGCACTTTGCGGATCAGCGTCTTAATTGGCATTGCAGGTTAGGTACAAACCTGCAATGCCAGTTAAACAGGTCTATTTTTATGCCGACAACTTAACCGGCTGCTCGCTAAAATCTTGTGCTGGCTCCAATCTCATTTCAATGGAAGTCAGCATCTCGGCGAGGCGTTTATGGAAACCACGTAATGTAGTCTCCAGTTTCTCTTGTACTTCAGGATCTTTAATCTTTTCAGCTTTCCAGTTGCCATCTTTATTAAACAGGCCGAGCTGGTAAACATAGGTGAAATGATCAGCCGCAGGTTCCAGCTCTATCCACCATCCCCAGAACTCACGCTTCTCTGGAGCAAGCTTCACATTGACGCACACAGCCAAACAATCAAAGAAAAATCGGTCGTTCTGGCACTGCCCTTCACGCAGGTATGGCCCTAAAGCTGCAAAACGTTTCATAAGCTTGCTTTTAGGATGAGCACTGGTTGACGTCATTCTTAAATCTCCTTATGTAGACTCACCTTTTTAGCAAACTGTTAAAAATTAGCAACTCATTAACGCATTTTATCTTCTAACCACTGGCTGGTTTGCAATAATGCGCGATGGAAATTGTCATACAGCGGTGTTGATGATATGGGTAATAATTTGCCATCGGCAGAAGAAGAACAAATGAGTTTAGCTTCCTCTTTCGGGCTGAAAGGGTCGTTTTCCCAGAAACCAGCCAACATCGGAGTTTGGCAACGCCGCCCCAATAATCCTTGGGTTTTTAAAGAGTAGCGGTTCATTTCTGCTCTGAGTATTTCATCCGCAGCATCTGCCATGCCCAAACGACTGGCCATCACATCCATATACATATCAGGCATTTTGCGCTGGCTATCCGCGTTGCACAAAAGATGATGCACAATTGGCCCGAGGCACGCCACTGCGCGCACACGCTGTGGTTCCAGATACCCCAGACGTACCGCCACGTTGGCACCGAAACGAAAACCAAAAACACTGACGCGTAGGTGATCAATCCACGGAATATTGGGCAATGCTTGCAACACTTGCTGATGCAGGAAGCTGGTGTCCTGAGTGAGTTTCCACTTTGATGAAGCCCCGACGGATGGCAGATCGATGGTCAACATCGCTATTCCTTTGGGGGCCAGATAGTCGCGGAACAGGCGATGATAATCACTTTGCAAAGTATCCAGCCCACCGCACATCAGTACGGTTGGAAATGGTGCACTGCCGATAGTCGGCATATGCAGGAACCCGGTAAGCGTACCGCCATCAGAAATATCAAAACTGAGTTCTTTCAAGGTGTAAGGCAGATGTTTAGCCGCTTCTTCATATGCGCGATTAGACAGCACCTCTACTTGCTCGGCCAACTCATCCCCTTTCAGATGTGGATAACCGGCAATGCTGTATAAATTTGCCGCATTCAACCAATACTGGCCAGCATTCATTGGGTCAGCTTCTTCCATGGCTTTTTGTTGCCACTGCATCCCCTGATGGGCCCATTCATAAATCCAGTTACCATTGCGGTAACCCACAACAGTATCGAGCAGTTCGTTATCGCTGTGTTCCGCTTTAGAGCAAGCAATGCGTGACAATACCTCTTCGATTTCAAGCGGATCGACACCACGCCAGGTCCAGATTAGGCGGTTGATCATGCGGTACCAATGACTGGTGGTGTCACCATCCAGCGCCGAATGAACATTCATTGCCTGATTGCAGTGGGCGTGCCGCACTAGCGTTGAGGTTTCAGGATGCTTAAATTTTGGTTTGAACAGAATTTCAGAAAGGTTGGCTTGTGCCATGATAACAATAGCCTCCATAAGCCGTGATTCAAGCCCGTTAGGGCTGGTCAGATGGAGTCAAGTGTACTCATACTGCGGGGAAAATGAAACGCCCGGTAGGCACCGGGCATTGAAAGCGAACTAAATTACTTACCGCTTAGTGGGGCAACGAAGGTTACCGCCATATCCCAAGGCTGTTCAATCCAGGTACCCTGCGGAATATCAACCACATAGTCATCAACTAATGGGCGTCCAGCAGGTTTGGCAAAAATGGTGACAAAATGTGCTTTCGGATACATTTCGCGGATAGCTTTCGCGGTACCGCCAGTATCAACTAAGTCATCAATCACAATAAAGCCTTCACCATCGCCTTCAGCACGTTTCAGGACTTTAAGCTCGCCTTGGTTATCATGGTTATAGCTGGCGATGCAAACGGTGTCGACATAACGAATACCCAGCTCACGCGCCAGAATACCCGCTGGTACTAAGCCACCACGGCTAACCGCGATGATGCCTTTCCATTGATCAGCAGGCAATAAGCGACTTGCCAATTTGCGGGCGTGAATTTGCAACATATCCCAGGTAACAACGTATTTTTCGCTCATAAAGTGTAATCCCAGCCAGTATAGAAGTGGCTTGCCATGGTTCAGAAGGGGAAAAAAGGTTGCGCGAGATTATAGAGAGCCAGCCGGATAAAAACCAGCAATTATCCGGCTAATTAATCAGGTTAGTTACAGTTATTGTGCGGCGATACGCGCGTAATACTAATGAAAGTGATATTCTCAAACTATCTCGCCATCTTAATGGCGGTGTATCACCACCCTTAAAATCTTTAGTCATCAACCCAATAGCATCTCTGACATCTCTACTGTGAGGTTGCCGATATGAGAATGCTGTTACAGGAGACTTACAGTGTCTGAACTGTCTCAACTTTCGCCTCAGCCGTTGTGGGATATTTTCGCCAAAATCTGCTCGATCCCTCATCCGTCTTACCATGAAGAAGCGCTAGCGCAACATATTATGACCTGGGCCAAAGAAAAAGGTCTGCATGCCGAGCGTGATAAGGTCGGTAATATCCTGTTGCGTAAGCCTGCTACCAAGGGGATGGAGAACCGCAAGCCCGTTGCCCTGCAAGCCCATTTGGATATGGTTCCGCAGAAGAATAATGATACGGTGCATGACTTTACCAAAGATCCTATTCAGCCTTATATCGACGGTGAATGGGTTAAAGCCCGTGGCACCACATTAGGTGCAGATAATGGCATTGGTATGGCCTCCGCGCTGGCGGTACTGTCTGACGATAACGTCGAGCATGGTCCGTTGGAAGTGCTGCTGACCATGACCGAAGAAGCCGGTATGGATGGCGCATTTGGTCTGCAACCTAACTGGTTACAAGCCGATATTTTAATTAATACCGACTCCGAGCAGGAAGGCGAAATCTATATGGGTTGCGCCGGTGGTATTGATTTTATTACCACTTTAGCGCTAAAGCGCGAAGCAATCCCCGCCGGTTATCAGACGCTGAAACTGACGATTAAGGGTTTGAAAGGTGGTCACTCAGGAGCTGACATCCATTTAGGACTCGGCAATGCCAATAAACTGCTGGCTCGTTTCCTGTTCGATCATGCCAAAGAATTAGACCTGCGGGTACTGGATTTGAATGGCGGCACCCTGCGTAATGCCATCCCACGTGAAGGTTCTGTGACTCTGGCAATTGCCCCAGACAAAGTCGATCAGCTGAAAAGCCTGAGCCAAGAGTACCTGGCCACCTTGAAAAATGAGCTAGCCGCAGTTGAAAAAAATCTGACTGTACTGCTTGAACCACTATCTATTAATGACAAAGCTATTGATGCCAAAGCGCTGACCAAAGAGACGCAGCAGCGCCTGATCGCTTTATTGAATGCCACACCAAATGGTGTCATTCGTATGAGTGATGCGGTGAAAGGCGTGGTTGAGACCTCACTGAATGTGGGTGTAGTGACCATGAATGAAAACGAAGCAGAAATCATTTGCCTGATTCGTTCCCTGATCGACAGCGGTAAAGATTATGTCGTCGGCATGCTGACGGCTATTGGTCAGTTGGCTGGCGCTGAAACTTCACCGAAAGGCGGCTACCCTGGCTGGCAGCCAGATCCAAGCTCACCGGTGATGGCGCTGGTGCGGGAAACCTACCAAAAGCTGTTTAACAAAACACCTAATATCATGGTGATTCATGCGGGTCTGGAATGTGGTTTGTTCAAGAAACCTTATCCAGATATGGATATGGTGTCGATTGGGCCAACCATGACTGGGCCACATTCACCGGATGAACAAGTTCATATCGAAAGCGTGGGTCAATATTGGCAATTACTGACGGCGCTGCTGAAAGCAATTCCTGAGCGCGCATAAGCTGAATTAGCTAACTTTTAATACAATAATGGCGGACCTAATGGTTCGCCTTTTTTCATACTATTTTCAGCGCTATTCCCAACTCAGCAACAATTGCCGCTCAAGTTGTGGGTCGAGTAACGTGACGTGCAACCCGACCAGTCGAACCCCTCGCCCCGCGCGCCGCTCATTCCATGCTGTCCGTGCCACTTGTAATAAATCGGCTTTATTCAGCTGTGGCCAAACATGTTCTTGTGTCGTTTGCTGAAAATCATGAAATTTGAGTTTCACCCCTTGCCGGGCAATATGCAAATCTGGCCTGACTTTACGAAGGCGAGTCTCCAGCTCAATATAAAGCTTTTCAATCAATGACTCACAGCTTTCCCAATCATGAATATCTTCGGCTAGTGTTTGCTCGACTCCAACTGATTTACGTAAACGATCAGGAGAAACTTCACGTTCATCAATGCCGTGGCTGCGCTCCCATAACACATGACCAAACTTACCAAAGCGCTTTAATAATTCTGCCTGCGAATAGTTTTGTACATCACTACAGGTTATCAGCCCCAGCTCTTGTAAACGTTTTGCGGTCACTTTACCCACCCCGGGGATTTTACTTAGCGGTAAGTCGCGCAAGAAAGGCAATACCTGATCCGGGGTTATCACATACTGACCATTGGGTTTATTTAAATCAGACGCGATCTTGGCTAAAAACTTGATAGGGGCAATACCGGCAGAAGCCGTTAAATTGAGCTCCATCGCAATGGATTGGCGGATTTCTTGTGCTATTAATGTGGCGGAACCACTGCATGCCTGACAATCAGAGACATCCAGATAGGCTTCATCCAGCGAAAGTGGCTCAATTAATGGAGTATAGCGCGCAAAAATCTCACGAATATGCTGCGAAGCTTCTTTGTACGCAGCCATTCGGCCGGGGATCACTTTCAGTTGTGGGCAAAGTTTCAATGCCATAGCGGTGGGCATCGCACTGCGAACCCCATAACGGCGGGCGGGATAATTGGCGGTGCTAATAACACCGCGCCGGTCACGGCTACCGCCAATCGCAATAGGAATATCACGCAAGCTGGGATCGTCACGCATTTCGACTGCCGCGAAGAAGCAATCCATATCGACATGAATAATTTTTCGCATGTTTATTTCCCCGACCAAACCACTGTATAAGAATACAGTTAAATCGGAAAAATTCAAGATTATCCTAGATCCGCATCACACCAATAGTATGACAGCGAAAAACTAGGCGGGAAGCAGCGCAACCACTTCAATTTCCAAGGCCAGATCATGATGCAAAACCGGCACTGGTACTATGCAGCGAGCCGGTTTATGTGACCCCAGCCAATCAGCATATAGCGCATTAAAATGTGACCATAGTGCGATATCACACAAATAAACTCGCACCTGAACCAGGCTATTTACAGTACAATGACAATCCGCGAGTATCCCCTCAATATTGGTAAATACCTGCTTCACCTGAATATCGAAAGGTTGATTTGATAAGGCCACCCCCAATGGCGTGACAGGCAATTGACCGGAGAGATAGATCATACCGCCCGCACAGACAGCATGGCTATAATGGCCCGCCGGCGGCAGGCCTGATGTTGAATTTATCAAGATAGGCTCAGACATCATCAAAGCTTATCAATAAAGTGAGCCAAACGCCCTAAATCAACATTACCGCCCGAAATAATGACCCCAACTCGTTTACCGCGCAGCTCCAACTGGTCACCAAAAGCCACTGCTGCCCCTAAACAGCCGGTGGGTTCAACCACAATCTTCATTCGACTGGTGAAAAATTTCATCGCAGAAATTAACTGATCATCAGTCGCAGTCAGAATATTATCAACTCGCTCCTGAATGACTGGGAAAGTGTAGTGACCCAAAGCCGGAGTTTGTGCACCGTCCGCAATGGTCACTGGCGTTTCAATCTTAACGATTTTTCCACTGCGAAAACTCTGTTGCCCATCATTACCCGCGGCAGGTTCCACCCCAATTACCTGACAATTGGGGTAAAGCGCTTTGGCGACGGTGGCACAACCAGACAACAGCCCCCCGCCTCCAAGTGGTACCAGCAGCACATCCAACTCACCCACTTCTTCAAATAATTCTTTCGCCGCTGTCCCCTGGCCGGCCATCACATCCGGATAATCGTATGGCGGGATTAATGTTAGCCCCTGTTCCTGTGCCAGTTTATTGCTAATAGCTTCGCGATCTTCAAGGTAGCGGTCATACAGCACCACTTCGCCGCCATAGCCACGGGTCGCCGCAATTTTGACCGCTGGAGAATCCTTAGGCATGACAATAACAGCGCGAATCCCTAATTTACGAGCCGATAAAGCAATAGCTTGTGCATGATTACCCGACGAGAAAGCAATAACCCCTTTTGCTTGCTGTTGCGGCGATAATTTCACCAGCGCGTTATAGGCCCCTCGAAATTTGAATGCCCCCATATGCTGGAAATTTTCGCATTTAAAAAACAGCTGCGCGCCGGTCTGCTCATTGGCAGTGGATGAGGTCAAAACCGGAGTTTTGAGCGCAACCCCAGTAATCCGCTGGTGTGCTTGAACAATATCGTCGTAACAGATTGCTAATGGGGCCATCTTCAGTTTCCTTCAGTAGGGAGATAGGTATAGACAGTCGAGCGGGCGACACCCAGATTATTCGCAACCACGGTCTGGGCATTTTTCAAATCCATCAAACCGGCCTGTGCCAATTGACGGACAATTTCACGCCGCTGTGCCGGATTCAGTGCGCGTGGCGTGGTATTGTGCGCCGCTGCAAATTGCTCCAACTGAGTCCGTAACATCTCAAGGCGAGGTGATGCCAAAGACTCTTGAATTTCGGTGGGCGTAGTTTGTGTCAGCTGTGACAGGCTGGCACTAACGGCAGAAAACAGGGAGATGTCCATATTCAGACAGAGAGCCCCGATAAACTCTCCTTTGCTATTTTTCAGGCCAATTGATGTGCTTTTTGCCGGACGGCCATCAGGAAATTGGTTCGGATAGTTAAGGATGACCTCAGGGAAGTTAGGATCAGCAATACGGCTCAATCCCAGTTCAGTCGCTGGTTCACCGACTTCCCGACCGGATAAGTTGTTTGAAATCGCCGCAATAGCATGTTCAGGCTGAGTCAGGTCGTGCAAGACAAATTCCACTAAGGGTGCAAATGTTTTGCCCAGTGCTTCAACGATTTTTTTGCTCTCCCGCAACAGGAGTTGATCTTCTGTTAGTTTCATAATTGAAGTATTGTCATTTTATGACATTTTGTCAAACTGATTGTATGCGCATAACATCTCAATAAAAAAGCTGCGCGCGGCAGCTTTTTATCATTGAATTCGTGATAGTCAGTGTTACTTAAGAATAGAGCTTTTCAGTGATTTATCTTGCTGATGACGTTCTAAAGCCAGCTCAATCAGTATGGTGATCAATTCCGTCGAGCCAACCCCTGTAGCGCGCCACAATTTAGGATACATACTAATATTGGTAAATCCAGGAAGGGTATTTATTTCATTGATAATTATGGTGTTATCGGCCGTTAAAAAAACATCGACCCGAGCCATACCACGGCACTCAAGTGCGCGAAATGCTGCTAAAGCGACTGCACGAATATTATCACTGACGGCACTGTCTATTGATGCAGGGATAATGACCTGAGCACCGGTTTCATTAATATATTTTGTGTCATAGGAATAAAACTCGTCGCTAATAACGACTTCACCACACAAACTGGCTTGCGGATTATCATTGCCCAAAACTGCACATTCGATTTCTCGCCCAACAATAGCCGATTCCACCAGCACTTTATGGTCAAAATCAAAGGCTAATGCTACCGCCTGCTCATATTCGTATGCATTACGCACTTTACTCACACCAACCGAGGAGCCCTGATTTGCTGGCTTTATAAATAAAGGTAACCCGAGTTTTGCCGTAACTTGCTCAAAACGATAGTTATCTTTATTCGCCCGTGTCAGGGTAATAAATGGTGCAATATTCAACCCAGCATCACGCAATAAACGCTTGGTAATATCTTTATCCATGCTAACCGCAGAACCCACAACACCGGAGCCGACAAAAGGAATATTTGCCATGCGTAGCAGGCCTTGCAAGGATCCATCCTCCCCTAATGTCCCATGGACAATCGGGAAAATGACGTCCAACTGAGCCAATGCAGAGGCATTATCGGTAGCAATCAGCTGCTGATGCTCTTGGCCTGGGATCAGCGCGACATTTTTGTTTGAATGGTTCAGGGAAATCAATGCTGGGTTTTCTGCATTTAACAAGTAATTAGATGCATCATTAACATGCCATATTCCTTGTTTATCAATACCTAATAACATCACATCGAATTTTTCTTTATCAATCGCATCTACGATGTTCTTGGCCGACTGTAATGACACTTCATGTTCAGCTGATTTACCGCCAAAAATCACACCTACTCGCAATTTCGACACACTGCATTCCTTCTTGAGACCTGGTACTTAGGGCGCGACCACCCAATAAAATTACAGGTAACATTAATACAACCTTTGCATGCTTCACTAATGTTTTTTAAGATTCCTACAGAATTTTCTGGTTCAGATGGATAAACCACTTTTGTCTGAGAGAAATTAGCACCAAATACTTCTTTTAATAAGATAAGACGTTAATTCGCCATAGCAAATAGTCATAATTATCCTAATCAATATGGCAACCAAATTAGCCAATAACAGAATTGAATTCTGTTATTGGCTTTTTTTCCATTTTTGTCATTTATTTTTAATAAAAAATCATTAAATTCGACAAAGCCAAATAATATTGGCTATATGATTAACATCACCCTGCAACAACTCATCACCAGTCAATGGATGGAAATTAAATATTATGCGAAATTATATTATGGCTACTTTATTACTCTCAACTACTTTTGTAACAAATGCTAATTCAGTCACTTCAACAATGCCCCAACAAGCACCACAAATTATTGCTCACCGGGGTGGAACAGCCGATGCACCTGAAAATACAATTCCAGCCATTAAAAAAGCATTGGCTAATGGTGCAGATGCAATCTGGATAACACTACAGTTATCAAAGGATAATATTCCAGTATTGTATCGCCCTATTCTCCTTGAGGACTTAACCAATAAATCAGGGAAAGTTTCTGGCTATACCGCTAAACAACTCGCCGGTTTTGATGCCAGCGTTAACTATAATGAAAAACATAATATTCAACCTAAATCAGCTCCACGCATTGGCATTCCTACGCTGGATGAAGTATTGAAGACCTTCCCGACAACAACATTTTACCTCGACATTAAATCACCAGATGCAAACCCAGTTGCCTTTGCCGCAGCACTACAAAAAACGCTGAATGCAACCACCAAAGGCGAAAAAAACCGGCTGGGCAGAACCCGAATTTACTCAACCAATGATAGTTATCTGAAAGTATTGGATGCGGTTAATGAAAAAAGTGATGCTGCACATCAAATTCAGCGTTTTGAAAGCCGTGACTTTACTCGAACGCAGCTAGCCAACATTACGATGGATCATAAATGTGAATTACCAGCAGATAATAAAGAGCGCTGGTATGGTCTGGAATTACACCGCAATGTTGAAGTCGTGGAAAAATACACTCTGGGTGAAGGGCGTTCTAAAGCAGTATTAAGTTGGGATAAAGAAGCCGTTGATTGTTTCCGTAAAAATACAAATGCACATATTATTTTCTTCGGAATTAATACTCCTGAAGATTATATGAAAGCAAAAGAGTTAGGTGCTAATGGTGTAATGGTCGACTCTCCAAGCCAATTTAAAAAGATAGCCCACGACAATAAATAACTATACCGTCATATTTCAAACTGCATGTGTGCTGACTGCCTACCACTCGAATTATTTAGGATATAAAAAACAAAACCCCTCGCTCAAATCCTTATTAAGCGAGGGGTTTTACAGACAGTAAGACAATTTAGATCCCAGCTATAGAATGCGATACTGCTCCAGAGCTTTCTGACGAGCGGACTCTTTGGCTAACCGTTTCTTACGCGAATCACAAGGCTCGGGGCAATCACACACTTTCTCCATACCCAAAGCACTAATGCCTCCGCAACTGCCCTGTAAGGTTTTACGTTTTACGATATAACCCAGCGACATCCCAGCAATGACCAAGAGAAAAAAGACAAAGGACGCGATAAAAACAGTTAACATATCCCTCTCCTGTCACAGCCGCTTTTGCAGATAAGGTTTGAACGACTCTGAAGAACGCTCCTCAAAACCATCATCAGTTTTCACTATCATAAATACCGGAATACCCAATAAATTAGCTAATGCCATTCCTCGCTCCGGCCCAAGCACGCCTAATCCAGTCGAGAGCCCGTCAGCGGTCATACAGCTTGGGTCTAAAACAGTAATGGAAACTAAGCGATGCTTAATTGGCCGCCCGGTTTCAGGATCAATGGTATGTGAATAGCGCACGCCATTTTGTTCAAAGTAATTACGGTAATCACCAGAAGTTGCGATAGCCATTCGACCGGGTTCGATAATCTCTTGCGCACTTTGCTCTGACCCTGCAACAGGCTTTTCAATGGCAATGCGCCAAGGTTTATTCTCCCCATTATTACCCCGAGTCCGAACCTCACCGCCAATATCAACCATATAGTTATCGATATTCTGCGCTTCCAAATATTCGGCAACAACATCGACCCCATATCCTTTAGCTATAGCAGAAAGATCAACATACAGTTCAGGAATATGTTTGATTAAAGCTCCATTTTCTACGGCAAGTTTATCAATACCAACCCATTCCCGGCGTTTGGTGATCTCAGCATCAGTAGGCACCACATTTGGTCGTCCTTCTGGGCCAAAGCCCCATAGATTAACCAACGGCCCGACAGTTACATCCAACGCTCCGTCCGTCAGGCGATTAATACGAATAGCCTCACGTACCACCTTGGCGGTAGCAATAGAAACAGGAAATGGCGTATCCACTTGCTGACTTTTATTGAAACGGCTCAGCTCGGAATTCGGTCGATAAGTCGACATTTGATCATTAACCTGTTCCAGTTCGCGATCTATTTCCTGTTGTAACTTTTTCGGGCTGAGGGTTGATGAGTCACTCACATACTTAATTGAATATGAGGTACCCATAGTTTTACCTTCGAGGTTGATTTGCTCAGGACCACAACCTGTTAGCAGCAAAACCCCCACAGTAGCCATTAGCCAATGCATTATATGTTTTCGCACAATATCCCCAATTAATGTAGAAATCCGAGTGGTGGCAACTCAGCCACCAAAATCATCGAGCATAATGTTTTCATCTTCCACCCCAAGGTCTTTCAGCATCTTGATGACCGCCGCATTCATCATTGGCGGACCACACATATAAAATTCGCAATCTTCAGGTGCTGGGTGATTTTTAAGATAGTTTTCTAATAACACGTTATGAATGAAGCCGGTATAACCCGTCCAATTGTCCTCTGGCTGCGGGTCAGACAAAGCCACATGCCAACGGAAATTATCATTTTCAGCCTGTAACTGATCAAAATCTTCTTCATAAAACATCTCGCGCCGTGAACGCGCACCATACCAGAAGCTGATTTTACGCTTTGAATGCAGCCGTTTAAGCTGATCAAAAATATGCGAACGCATTGGGGCCATACCCGCGCCGCCGCCAATAAAGATCATTTCCGCATCAGTATCTTTGGCAAAAAACTCGCCAAACGGCCCGGAAATCATCACTTTGTCACCCGGTTTTAGCGACCAAATATAGGAAGACATGATTCCTGGTGGAGCATCTGGTACTGACGGTGGCGGTGTGGCAATACGCACATTTAGCATGATAATACCGTGCTCTTCCGGGTAGTTTGCCATGGAGTAAGCGCGCACTGTTGGCTCCGTCACTACTGATTCAAACCGGAATAAATTGAATTTATCCCAATCGCCACGATATTCCTCAGGCACATCAAAATCAGCGTATTTTACCCTATGGGGTTCAGCCTCAATTTGGATAAAGCCCCCGGCGCGGAATGGCACCACCTCACCATCCGGTATTTTCAGCTTCAGCTCTTTGATAAATGTGGCTTTATTATCATTAGAGATAACTTCACATTCCCACTTTTTCACCCCAAAGATCTCTTCCGGCAATTCAATTTTCAGATTCTGTTTCACACTAACCTGACATGCCAGCCGACAACCTTCTTTGGCTTCCCGCTTTGAAATATGAGAAAGCTCCGTGGGCAAAATATCGCCACCGCCTTCTTTAATCGTCACACGGCACTGCCCACAAGAGCCGCCCCCGCCACACGCGGAAGAAACAAATATGCCATGACTGGAAAGCATATTGAGCAGCTTATCCCCTGCCGGAGCAGTGAAACTCTTATCTGCATCTTCATTTATATCAATTGTAATATCACCAGTATTCACCAGCTTTGACTTGGCAAATAAAATCATCACCGTCAATGCCAAGACAATGAGGGTGAACATCACTACGCCTAGAATTATTTCCATGAATTATTCCTGCCTTTATAAGTTCACGCCGGAGAAAGACATAAACCCTAAGGCCATCAATCCGGTAGTGATAAAGGTGATCCCTAGCCCCTGTAAACCCGCAGGTACATTGGCATACTTCATTTTTTCACGAATACCTGCTAACGCGACAATGGCTAACATCCAACCAATACCGGAACCAAATCCATAAACGATGGATTCAGGAAAGTTATAATCACGCTGTGCCATAAACGACACCCCACCGAAGATGGCGCAGTTCACCGTAATCAGTGGCAGGAAAATACCCAGTGCGTTGTACAGCGCGGGAAAATACCGATCCAGGATCATTTCTAGCACCTGCACAATGGCGGCGATAACACCAATAAAGGTAATAAAATTCAGGAAACTGAGATCAACCCCCTCAACTAATGCGCCATCCCGTAGAACCAGGTTATAAACCAAATTGTTAGCAGGCACAGAGATACCCAAGACGACGGTTACCGCAATGCCAAGGCCAAAGGCTGTCGAGACTTTCTTGGAAACTGCCAGGAAAGTACACATTCCCAGAAAGAATGCTAACGCCATATTCTCAACAAACACTGCGCGGACAAACAGACTGATGTAATGTTCCATCATCAATTACTCCTTCTCAATCTGCGCAGGTTTTAGGGTTCGCAGGCCCCAAATCAGCAAGCCAATAATAAAGAATGCACTAGGTGCCAACAGGAACAATCCATTAGGCTGATACCAGCCACCATTCTGGACAGTTTCCAGTACCGTCACACCAAACAATTTACCGGAGCCAATCAACTCACGGACAAAACCTACCAGCACTAACACCACGCCATAGCCCAAGCCATTGCCGATGCCATCCATAAAGCTTTCGATTGGTGGAGATTTCATCGCATAAGCCTCTGCGCGCCCCATCACAATGCAGTTAGTGATGATCAGGCCAACAAATACTGATAGCTGCTTGGATATCTCATAGGCATAAGCGCGTAAAATCTGATCCACCACAATGACCAATGAGGCAATAATCACCATCTGAACAATGATACGTACGCTGTTTGGAATATGATTGCGAATCAATGAGATGAAGAAGCTGGAGAATGCTGTAACCAAGGTTACCGCCAGTGTCATCACTAAAGCCGTTTCCAATTTGGTGGTGACAGCCAACGCAGAGCACACTCCCAGAATTTGCAGCGCAATCGGGTTGTTATCAAATAACGGCCCCAATAAGACCCGTTTAATCTCTTTGCTATCAGCCATTTTTTAACCCTCCTTCACGCACTTTTTTCAGGAACGGGCCAAAGCCGTTTTCACCGAGCCAAAAGTCAAAGCTGTTTTGTACCCCATTGGATGTCAGCGTCGCACCAGATAAACCATCTATTGCATGGGGATCGTTAGCAGGCGCTCGCCCCTTGACAATACGAATAGCCGGTTGCCCTTGATCGTCAAATAACCGCTTGCCAATCCATTGGTTACGCCAAATCGGGTTTTCAACTTCACCACCCAGCCCAGGGGTTTCACCTTGATCGTAATAAGTGATACCACGTACGGTTTTACCGTCAGTGTCGATAGCAACAAAGGCATACATCATTGACCACAAACCAGAACCGTAAATCGGTAACACAATTTTATCGACCTGCCCGCTTTCACTGCGCACCAGATAAATTTCAACCACATTCGCTCGACGGCGAATACCGGCCATATCCTGTGCTGGTGTCAGTGCAATACTCATTTGGTTATCACGCAGTGCCTGTACGCGATCAAAGGTTGCCGGATCTTGTTGAATAAACTCACCGCTCTGTAAATCCAGCAGGCGTGGTTCAATCCGCTGCGCAAACTCACTCTGTACTTCTTCTGCTGGCATTCTCGGTTGCAGTAATCCTGCCACTGCCAGAATATTGCGTTGCTTATCAAGTAAGCGCTGTTCTTGTTGCTTAGCTTTCAAACCTACCGCGGCACCCGCCACGATGACAGAACACACCAGACAGAGCACGATGACCACCAGCAGTGTTTTACCGATGCTGTCATTATTCCTTGGTTTATCATTCGCCACGGGCTTTCCTCCGCTTGATATTGGCCTGAACAACCACATAGTCGAACAGTGGCGCAAACAGGTTAGCGAACAGAATCGCCAGCATCATTCCCTCCGGATAAGCGGGATTGGCGACGCGGATTAATACACACATCGCGCCAATCAAGCCGCCATACCACCACTTACCTTTATTGGTAAAGGAAGCGGATACCGGATCTGTCGCCATAAAGATCATGCCAAAGGCAAAACCACCGAGCACCAGATGCCAATACCACGGCATGGCGAATAACGGGTTGGTTGTGGAGCCGACCCAGTTAAACAGATAAGCGGTTGCTATCATGCCAATCATGACCCCAGCCACGATTCGCCAGGACGCCACGCGACCGAAGAGGATAATGGCCCCACCGATAAGAATCATCAGCGTGGATACTTCGCCAATCGAACCGGGAATATTACCAAGGAAGGCATCCATCCAAGTGATAGGTTGACCCGAGACGGTATTGACTAAACTGTGGCTACCGTTAACACTCCATTGCGATAAAGGCGTTGCCCCCGAGAAACCATCTGCCGCAGTCCAAACCAGGTCACCCGATATGTGTGCCGGATAAGCAAAGAACAGGAAAGCACGCCCCGCCAGTGCCGGATTAAGGAAGTTGCGTCCAGTACCGCCGAAGATCTCTTTGCCGATCACTACCCCAAAAGAGATCCCCAGCGCCGCCTGCCATAATGGTAAGGTCGGGGGGACTATCAGGGAAAACAGAATCGAGGTAACAAAAAAACCTTCATTAATTTCATGTTTGCGGATAATGGAAAACACCACTTCCCAAAAACCACCCACAATAAATACAACGGCATAAATTGGCAGGAAATAAACAGCGCCTAGCACCATTTTGCTCACCCAACCGGCATCTGGTGCTAATGATGCACCCAGTAGTTGCGCCAATCGGTAATGCCAGTCACTGGCAATAATCTGTTGTAGTTCTGCGCCGCTGTAGAGTTGGTTTAATGCCGGTATCGCCTGCCCGCCAACGTTATACATTCCCCAGAACATCGCCGGAAATACCGCCAGCCACACCAGAATCATCATCCGTTTTAGATCAATAGCATCGCGAACGTGAGAGGCACCCGGTGTCACTTTACCTTGGGTATAAAAAATGGTGGCCGCAGCTTCATACAGCGGGTAATACTTCTCAAGCTTGCCACCGGCTTCAAAGTGGTGCTCTATTTTCTCAAGAAAACTTTTCAGGCCCATCGGTTATCCTTCCTGCTCAATCTTGGTCAGTATGTCGCGCAATACCGGCCCATATTCATACTTACCGGGGCAGACAAATGTACACAGAGCCAAATCTTCTTCATCCAACTCCAGACATCCGAGCGCTGCGGCGCTATCAGTATCGCCAGCTAGCAGATCACGCAGCAAATGAGTGGCCAAAATATCCAGTGGCATAACGCGCTCATAGTTACCAATCGGCACCATCGCACGCTCCCCACCATGCATATCAGTGGAGAAAGCAAACAACTTGTGCTTGAAGAAATGGCCCAATGTGGTGCGAGTAATCGAATATTTATCACGCCCCGGCATCACCCAACCGAATAGCTCTTTTTCTCGCCCTTCGCGGATGACAGACACTTGTTGATGAAAACGCCCGAGATAGCCATGAGTGGCGGAGAAAGCAGTACCGCTGAGCACGGAACCGGAGATAATGCGGTTATCCCCCTCTTTCAGTTGACCGGCAGTGAGTTCAGATAAACTGGCCCCAAGGCGAGTTCGCAGTAAAACCGGCTGCTCCACCTGCGGCCCTGCCAGTGAGACGATACGATCTGTCCACAGCTCACCACGAGTAAATAATTTGCCGATGGCAATCACATCCTGATAGCCCACATGCCATACCGTTTTGTTCAGACTGACCGGCTCAAGGAAATGGATGTGAGTTCCTACCAAACCAGCAGGATGCGGGCCAGAGAACTCATTATAAGTCACCTGTGCGTTCTGATAGCTGGCAACGGCCTGCCCCGGCGCATGACACACATGCACTTTCCCTTCGGTCAGACGGGCCAATATAGTTAAACCATGATTGAAGGCATCAGACTCGGCGGCAATAATAACTTGCGGGTTGGCAGCCAGCGGTTGGGTATCCATGGCGCTGACAAAAATGGCCCGCGGACGACTATTAGGAACAGGAGTTTTGCTAAAAGGGCGGGTACGCAGAGCAGTCCATAAACCCGATGCCAGCAAATGGCGCTGCACTTGTTCATCACTCAGTTGGTTGAGAGAGGACTCCTCATAATGTTCAAACGGAACTTGCTCGTTCCCGTCAATTTCAATCACCACAGACTGCAGAACCCGCCGCTCACCACGATTGATGGCACTGACTTTGCCACTAGCAGGGGCGGTGAACATCACACCTGGATTCTTTTTGTCTTCAAATAGCGCCTGGCCTTTCTTTACCCAATCGCCTTCTTGAACCAACATTGAGGGACGCATCCCAACATACTCTTCACCAAGCAAAGCCACATGATGAATTGTTGGCCCCTCTTCTATTATTTGTGCAGGTGCCCCAGCGATGGGGATATCTAACCCTTTCTTTATTTTAATCATAGAGTTGAACTACTTTATTAGTTATATCAAATGCTGTACTAACCCAGAGTGTACAGCCACACAAAGATAAGATACTTTCATGGTTCAGTTAAACGGCGGTGTAATACCGAGTCGATTAGATAAACATAAATACTGACCGAAAGAGTCTTAGATATTAATACGGATACCCTTATTGGATGTTATCGAAGCCTAGATAGCGAAACAGCCAATAACTGAGCGGGTCATCAGCAGTGAGCAATTTTAGCATTTGCCACCCAGCACTGTCTGACAAATGCAGTGACTTGAGTCAAGCAAACACAAATAATTTACTGCTAAATTTTGTATATATTCGGTAAAATCGTGTTGTTAATTCATCTTTAACGATTTTGTATTTATTTTATACAAAACATATATTGCTAAAAATTTTCTGACTGATAATCTGCGCCTATAAATCAGAAAGTCAGTGGCATCTATAAATATAAGTAGGAATAAGAATGGGCAAAATCGCGCCGTCATTCGTGACGATAATGTTTGCGATGATAATTTGTTTGCCTGCGGTCTCCTTCACCAGCTCAGCCAGTGAGCCTGTGGCGGTATCCAAAGAGCTAAAACAGCAATTACTAGGGTCATCGGTCTATATTCAAATCTTCAAAGAAGAACGTACTCTGGAATTATATGCCAGGTTACAAGGTGAGTATCGTTTGGTGCAAAGCTACCGTATCTGTGAATTCTCAGGTGGACTTGGTCCAAAACGCCGTGAAGGGGATTTTAAGAGTCCGGAAGGTTTTTACACTATTGATATGCGCCATTTAAAACCCGACAGTAAGTTTTATCGGGCTATTAATATTGGCTTCCCAAATGATTATGATAAGTCGCAAGGTTATTCAGGGAAATATCTGATGATCCATGGCGCTTGCAAATCAATCGGCTGTTATGCAATGACTGATGCCTATATGGACGAGATATTTAACTACGTGCAAACGGCATTTATCTTTGGTCAGGAAAAAGTGGATATCAGCATCTATCCGTTCCGCATGACTGAACAAAATATGCAACGCCACCGTAACTCTTCGGATTATAACTTCTGGCGTCAGTTGCAGCCGGGTTATGAGTATTTTGCTAAGAACCGCATGCCGCCTTCAGTTTCTGTCATCAACGGGCAGTATGTCCTTAGCCGCCCGCCGACCTCCAGTACACCGACCTCGCAGTATGCGATGACAAAATCAGATGCGCTGACAAAATCAAATACGCTCGCCAAAACAGAATAATGCAAACTCACCTGGTACAATTTTGTGCCAGGTTTCATTACCAGTTAGAGGCTGAGTAGCGATCACCGTAACCACATCTTTAGGTGTGGTTTGGCGTTGAAAATCGATTTCAACATCCCTATCCAGCAAAGTCGCTTTGCCGAAAGGCGCACGACGCGTTATCCAATATAAATTGGTTGAACAGAACGCCATCACAAAACGCCCATCCGAGAGCAACATATTAAACACCCCTTTGGCGCGTAATTGCTCACATAGGGTGCCAATATAACGAAATACGGCGGGCCAATTACTCGGTGTGCGCGGGTAGCGTTTTGCCAGTTGATTCAGCAGCCAGCAGAAAGCATATTCACTGTCTGTTTGACCGATAGGTCGGAACGTTCCGGTATCCAATTGGCGATAGCCTTTAAGTTGGCCGTTATGGGCATAAGTCCAATTTCTTCCCCACATTTCACGGGTAAAGGGATGGGTATTTTCTAATGCCACTTCGCCGCGGTTTGCCTGACGGATATGGGAAACCACCGCACAGGATTTAATCGGATAATCTTGTACCAATCGGGCAATGGGTGAATTAAAACTGGGTTGAGGATCTTTAAACGTGCGGCAGCCATTACCTTCATAAAAGGTAATCCCCCAGCCATCTTTATGTGGGCCAGTTCCCCCGCCTCGTTGCACCAGGCCGGTAAAGCTAAAGCAAATATCCGTCGGAACATTTGCGCTCATCCCGAGCAGTTCGCACATATATTCCTCCGAGTACCTAAATATGGCTGTAATAGCCGAACCCTTCACTCAATCTCAAGGTGACCAACGAGATAACGACTATCGTTGGTCACCTTGGCACATCAAGCTTTTACCATCTCTTTTTCAATCAACTGAATCAAGATGTGAATCACTTTAATATGAATTTCCTGAATACGGTCTGCATAGCCGAAATGAGGAACTCGAATTTCGATATCCGCAGAACCCGCCATTTTGCCGCCATCTTTACCTGTCAGAGTGATGACTTTCATGCCTTTAGCACGCGCGGCTTCAATAGCTTTAATGATATTACCTGAATTACCTGAAGTGGAAATACCTAACAATACATCCCCTTCACGGCCTACAGCTTCAACATAACGCGAGAAAATGTAGTCATAACCAAAATCGTTACTGACACAAGAGATATGGCTGACATCTGAAATAGCAATTGCCGGATAACCTGGGCGGTTTTCACGGTAACGGCCGGTCAGCTCTTCTGCAAAATGCATGGCATCACAATGGGAACCGCCATTACCGCATGACAATACTTTACCACCCGCTTTAAAAGAATCAGCCAGTAATACGGCTGCGCGCTGAATAGCATTGATATTGTCATCATCTTTCAAAAAGTTTGCCAGTGTGTCTGCTGCTTCATTCAGTTCACTGCGGATTAAATCGTGGTACATGGGAGCCTCTTTATAGTCCTATGGCATCATTATTCTTCCTCAGTCAGTGTACCGGATAGCAGAAACTGCGAGAAGCGCTGTGATGAATTAGCCAGTACGGTTTTGCATTAGCCAAAACAGTTTTAGCGGTTAGTGCTGCCAATTTGTGAGATGAGTTGTAAATAACATGTAATGGTATTGATAAATATAATGAGATGAACTACAACAAATGTATCACTCAACAGGTCAGACCTCCTACATCTCAGGAGCTTCATTATGATGGTTCTAAGCATTGTTGCCTTGCTGGTTCTTATTGGTGTGCTGTTCTATCACCGGGTGAACCTGTACCTCAGTAGTTTGATTCTTGTGGTTTATACCGCAGCGATGGGTGCGGCACAGTTATGGTCATACTGGGCATTACTGCCATTGGTGATTGTTCTGCTGCCTCTGACACTCACACCACTGCGCCAATCCCTGTTTTCAGCACCAGCACTGCGCATGTTCCGTAAAGTCATGCCAGCCATGTCGCGTACTGAAAAAGAAGCGATTGATGCGGGTACCACTTGGTGGGAAGGCGATTTATTCCAGGGCCAACCCGACTGGAAAAAATTGCACAACTATCCAAAACCGCAATTAACCGCAGAAGAACAAGCATTTATTGATGGGCCGGTTGAAGAAGCCTGTCGTATGGCTAATGATTTTCAAATTACCCATGAGTTGGCTGACCTGCCGCCAGAGCTGTGGGCCTATCTGAAAGAGAATCGCTTCTTCGCGATGATCATTAAGAAAGAGTACGGCGGCCTTGAGTTCTCAGCCTATGCTCAGGCGCGGGTACTGCAAAAACTGTCCGGTGTGTCTGGCATATTGGCTATCACCGTCGGCGTACCCAACTCCCTCGGCCCCGGAGAATTACTGCAACACTATGGAACTGAAGAGCAAAAAAATCATTATTTGCCGGGCTTAGCGCGCGGTGACGAGATCCCTTGTTTCGCCCTGACCAGTCCGGAAGCCGGTTCAGATGCCGGTGCCATTCCGGATACCGGCACAGTCTGTATGGGTGAATGGCAAGGCAAACAGGTGCTGGGTATGCGCCTGACCTGGAACAAGCGCTATATCACCCTCGCACCCATCGCCACCGTGCTCGGGCTGGCATTCAAACTGTCTGATCCTGAACATCTGCTGGGCGAAACGGTTGATTTAGGGATTACCTGTGCGCTTATCCCAACCAACACCCCAGGGGTGGAGATCGGCCATCGTCACTTCCCGTTGAACGTACCGTTCCAAAATGGCCCAACCCGCGGTAACGATATCTTTGTACCGATCGATTACATTATTGGCGGGCCAAAAATGGCCGGTCAGGGCTGGCGGATGCTGGTGGAATGCCTGTCTGTAGGGCGTGGTATTACCTTGCCTTCCAATGCCACCGGTAGCTTGAAAAGCGTGGCGATGGGTATCGGCGCTTATGCTTATATTCGCCGTCAGTTCAAAATCTCAATCGGTAAAATGGAAGGGATTGAAGAGCCGTTGGCACGCATTGCCGGTAACGCCTATGTTATGGATGCCGCAGCCACCTTGATTACCAGCGGCATTATGTTGGGTGAGAAGCCGGCGGTGTTATCTGCCATTGTTAAGTATCACTGTACACATCGTGGTCAACGCGCAGTTATGGATGCGATGGATATCGCCGGGGGTAAAGGTATCTGCCTTGGCCCGGCCAACTTTGTCGCCCGTGGTTATCAAGGAGCCCCCATTGGTATCACCGTGGAAGGCGCGAATATCCTGACCCGCAGTATGATTATCTTCGGTCAGGGCGCGATCCGCTGCCATCCGTTTGTACTGGATGAAATGGCGGCTGCGCAATCGAATGATGTTGCCGCTTTTGACAAAGCGCTATTTGGCCACTTGGGTCATGTAGGTAGCAACAAAGTCCGCAGTTTCTGGCTCGGGCTGACCAATGGCCGCACCAGTGCCACGCCGACCAAAGACAGTACTCGTCGTTATTACCAGCATCTGAACCGCTTGAGCGCCAACCTGGCCTTGTTGTCTGATGTCTCGATGGGTGTGCTAGGGGGGAGTCTGAAACGTCGTGAACGAATTTCTGCCCGTTTGGGGGATATTCTTAGCCAAATGTATCTGGCCTCAGCTACGTTGAAACGCTTTGAAGATGAGGGCCGTCAAAAAGAAGATCTGCCACTGGTGCATTGGGGGGTACAAGATGCACTGAATCAGGCAGAACAAGCGCTGGATGATTTACTGCGTAACTTCCCGAATGGCTTTATTGCCGGGTTAATGCGGTTTGTTGTCTTCCCATTTGGGCGCGCTCATCAGGCCCCATCAGACCGTCTGGATCACCAGTTGGCGCAACTGTTGCAAATACCGTCAGCCACCCGCAGCCGTATTGGCCGTGGTCAATATCTGACACCGAGCGAGTTTAATCCGGTAGGTTTACTGGAAGCGGCATTGCAGGATGTGATTGCAGCAGAGCCGATTCATAAGCGCCTGAGTAAAGAGGCAGGCAAGAGCTTGCCATTTACCCGACTAGATAAGCTTGCTAAACGCGCGCTGGCTGAAGGAAAAATCAATGCTGAAGAAGCCGCAATACTGACCAAAGCAGAACATAGCCGCCTGCGCTCTATTAATGTCGATGAATTCGAAGCGGATGCACTAGCGACCAAACCCGTGGCAAAACAGCCGGCAAAACAACGG
The DNA here is from genome assembly GCF_030433455.1 of Yersinia sp. 22-579. Classification (NCBI taxonomy): domain Bacteria; kingdom Pseudomonadati; phylum Pseudomonadota; class Gammaproteobacteria; order Enterobacterales; family Yersiniaceae; genus Yersinia; species Yersinia sp. 22-579. The sequence continues at coordinate 362,548 of NZ_JAUJTZ010000002.1, forward strand.
CAAACTGAAGCGGCATAACGATCTAATCTCATTGAAGTGAGTGTCTAACTCTCTATCCAAAGCCTCCCTTAGCGGAGGCTTTTTTTATCTGCCAGCAAACCACGAACAATCAGTCCAAACTGCTCAGGTTTTCCGGCAAATAACACATTATCAGGCTGAATCTGTAACAAGCGTTGGCGTAAACTTTGACGCCACTCTTTATCCGAAATCAGCCGTACTGTTACTGCAATATACTCTGCCAAATCATGCGCGATTAACTCTTCATCTAACCCCAAACGACGAAATAACCCCTCATCGATATGCTCATGAACTTCGGTTCCACTTAGGCACACACCGGGTAAACCCTGGCGCACGGTATCAACAATCCCATTGGTATTACCAAAGGGAAATGGATTGATAAACAGGTCACACTCATTAATAACCTGTAAGTAATCCAGATACTCCAAATGCTCATAAACTCTGGCTTGAGGAAGAATATCATTAACGGCTTTTTCCATCACCCGATGGGTAATTCCCCAACAGAACCCCACCAGAAAATGAAATACCACTGGTGTTGATGTTTGCCGAGCGATTTCAGCACAAGTGGCTAAAAAGCGAGGGTTAATTTTCATGGCAGAAGCACAAACAGCAATATGTACAGCTGGCCGCTCAGCAAAATGTAATATAGGTTCCGGCTGGCTAATATTGGCGGGCGGCACGTAAGGCAGGCAATCTTTAGGTAATGAGACGACTTTTTCTGAGAAACACCCAATATCACCTAAATAATCCTCCTCCACTAAAACTGCATCAATATAATCAGAATGAGTGGTCGCAGGGTGCCCCAAGGCTATCACTTGCAAAGGGGCCAGGCGCAGGTTAGTCAGCGCAATGGTGAGCGGGAACATCCCAACACTGGGGAAATAGATAACATCGGGAAGCAACTGTTGCGTTAATGCCACAATGGCCTCGACCGCCCCCGCTCGATTAACCTCAGTAAAGTCATCAAACACAGCCCGGGTTATTGTGTCGGTTGCATCAATAATAGTGACACCATGAGTAGAAAACTGCTCGCGCGCCGCCCGTAACGTACTGGAATGAGTGCGATAGATAGAATGACCGCTGTTAAACCATTCAAGAATAACCAGCATCAATGGCTTATCGCGTGATGGCGGTGATAAGTGATTATCAGATAGACCATTGTGTAAGAGTGTGTTGCGTAAGTGGAAATTAATACTGCGTTTGATGGCGTGTTTTTCCGCTATATCAGCATAACTGCAATGCATATAAACATCATGCAAGATACGTTCTGGTAGATGTTCAAGGCTATCGAGTGTCAATAATCGTTCCGGTAACCATCGCAATAAAAGCTCACGCTTTGCGTGCCCCACTACGCTGGGTAAAATTCGCGGGGACAATAAAGCCAGAAATAAGGCTGCCGCTGCATTGGGATTAAATTGCCATAATATATCGGGTTGTAGAGGAATACCGGATTCCGGTAAATACATGACACAGAATTTAAGAAAATTATTCTGCTCAAAGCGAAGAGGATGAGCACATCCCTCACCGACCTGATTAAGATTAGTAATGACGTGATCGGCATGACCAAAGGGGGACGCTGCGAAAATTAATGCAATCCAACGATGGAAATTAATAAGTTGTAAGAATCCTTTTTCAGATAACACAAATCCAGGATCAGAGAATAAGTTGCCAATAGCTGCCGCGAGCCGATTACAATAATGTTCCTGTTGTTGTATCGATTGTTGCTTAAGCGAAAAAACATCCCAGCGACCATATTGAGTGTCCAGTTGCTCCAGCATTAATATCAGTAATCGCCCCGCATCCTCATAACGCCGTACACATACTAAAAATTCGAAATAAGGCAATGAAAAAGCTGTCGAATTCTCTACTTCTTGTGATAACTCAACCGTTTTATCCACCATTATCAGCTCTCCTTGTCACTTCGATATCACGACTTTCCGAGTAAATTTAGCGAGTTAACAAGCCTGTTACTCCTGACCTAAGGTCTTGGTCAGGGGCTTCCACTTTCCTAAAATATGCGTATCGCAAGGCTCGCTACCGGTGGTAACGCTCTCAGGAATACAAACCGCGACACTGATATTGGCCGCGATATCACGCTCAGATTCAGTCACCACAGGCGGCGGCAAGATTTGCTCGTCAAGAGAGCTGAGGATCTGGTTTCGCTTTATGAGTAATGAGCCGAGTTTACTTTCCTTCTGAGGCTGCGTTATCTGCTTTGATAGCGTTTTTCCCTCAGAGATCAAAGTTGGGGTTGGAGTTGGAGTTGGAGTCGGGGTTGGAGTTGACGTTGACGTTGACGTTGATGTTGATGTTGGGTCAGGTTTGGTTCTACCGTCAGGACTATGCTTATCAACCGGCTTGCCATTAATAGTGGCATTGCTACCAATATTTTCCGGCAAGGCTATAAACATCAGTGGCTTATCTGAGCCAGTATTTCCCCCAAGCGCCATCTCAGCTATCACAGCCTTATCATTGAGAAAAATGCCATGATTATTAGCTGAATTGCCATTCACCGAACCACCACTCATTGGGCCATTAATATGAATACCATGACCATCACCAGTAGCATTACCATTAATCGTCGTATTACCGGTGTTGGATACTGGGCCGGTTATCTTGACGCCATGACCATCGGTGGCATTACCGGCTAATGTGGTGTTATCCAGCGTGTTATTGCCGTCAAGCTGCACGCCGGTGCCGATATCGCCGCTGGCATTGCCAGTCACCGCCAGCAGGTCATCGGCTCCGCCGCCAGTGAGCGTGGCATTCGGGCCAATATCCACCCCGATACCCTCGTCGCTCTCGCCATGCACCGCACTGCCATGATTGCCGGTCAGATTGGCTGCGATTTCGATACCCTTGCCATCCGAGCTGTTGCCGTTCAACGTGGCATTATCAAGTTCACTATCGCCATCGACCTTAATGCCTGAGCCGAGATCTGAAGTTCCGTTGACCGTACCACCCGAAATGGCCCCATTCAGTTGCACGCCGTAGCCGTCGTCCGTGGCTTTACCGTCAAGCGTGCTATTGCCTTTATTGGTCAGCGGGCCGTCAATATCAATACCCACACCCTCAGTGGCACTACCGGCTAATGTGGTGTTATCCAGCGTATTATTGCCATTAAGCTGAATACCGCTGCCAGTATAGCTGCGGGCATCACCGGTAACCGCCAGCTGATCGTCGGCTCCGCCGCCAGTGAGCGTAGCATTCGGGCCGACATCCACCCCATTGCCGTCGGTAGTCTCGCCATGCACCGCACTGCTATGATTGCCGGTCAGATTGGCTGCGATGTCGATACCCTTGCCATCCGAGCTGTTGCCGTTCAGCGTGGTATTATCAAGTTCAGTGTCGCCATCGACCTTAATGCCTGAGCCGAGCTCTGAAGTGCCATTTACCGTGCCGCCCGCAATAACGCCGTTCAATTGCACGCCGTCGCCGTCCGTGGCTTTGCCATCAAGCGTGCTATTGCCTTTGTTAGTCAGCGGGCCGTCGATATCAATACCCACGCCCTCGGTGGCACTACCGGCTAATGTAGTGTTATCCAAGGTGTTATTACCATTAAGCTGCACACCGCTACCATGATCCCCGGTCGCATTACCATTGATAACCAACAGATCATCCGTGTCACCACCCACAAGGAGGGTATTCCTATCAATCATCACCCCGGTGCCATCGGTTACATCACCTTGCACTGAGCTGCCGTAATAACCTGACATATTGGCGGTGATTTCCACACCGATACCATCAGTGCTGGTTCCTTTAAGCATGGTGTTGTTAAGAACAGTTTCAGCGCCAACTTTCACCCCGCTACCACCGGACGAAATGCCAGTAACGTGGCTATCATCTAGCGAGCCACTAACCTGCACCCCCACCCCGCTGGCTGAAGTTCCGTTGACAACACTGTTATTGAGTGTTCCATTAACTTGCACCCCGATGCCATCACCTGAAGCTATGCCGTTTAGTCGGGTATTGCCACTATTAGTCAATGAACCGGAAATATCTAAAGCGATACCATCAACAGTTGAACCATTTAAACTGGTATTACTTAAATCGTTATTACCATTGAGTTTTATCCCAGTACCACTATCCATCGTCGCGGTCCCTTGCAAGGTGAGCAAATCCGTTTCACTGGTACCTGTAACATGTAAATTCTCACCAATATCAATGCCATAACCGACACCATCTGTTGTTCCATTAATAATACTCTGATGAATACCGTTTATATCACTGGTTGTCTCCACCCCTATGCCATGAGTACTGCTACCATTGAGCGCGGCATTATCGAGTATGGTATGGGTAATAACACCAGAACCAGGCAATGAATCAACTTTGATACCACTGCCATTAATTGATTTGCCGGTCAGTGCAGTATCCGTGATGGTGGCATTACCGCTAATGCGTAGGCCTTCTGCTTGAATTGAACTGCCAGTCACATTAATACGGTTAATTTGATGTTCGGCACTGAATAAATGAACCCCAGAGCCATCAGTACTGGTTCCTTCAATCGTGACAGGGCCGCTACTATTATTAACCACACCGGAAATAGCCACCCCACTGCCAGCAACACTGCTACCTTTAATTAGCGAGTCACCGTCACCATTTAATACAACTGTATTATTACTAATGGGGAAATTAATACCGGCACCACTGGTTGAACGCCCTTCCATTGTTAAAGAACCATTATTATTAATAGTTAACGTATTAGGGCTTAGATAGCTGATGCCATTTCCGCCCGCAGTCATTTCTGAACCGGTATTTTCACCGAGAAGAGATAACTGGCTATCCTTGGCAATATTAAGGGTATTGGCACCATAAAACGCAATACCATGACGAATTGCACCGGTGCCACCGGTCTCACCTTGGATAGCAATATTCCCTGCAACGGATAAGTTGCCATTGGCTCTAAATAGGGTACCTGCGCCTTGGGTAGTATTAATCGCTTTGCCAATAAGTGAGCCATTTAGCGCTTCGATGCTGTTATTCCCTCCCAGACTTAATACAGAATTTGTGGCAGTGGATAACGTTGATAGTGCTTCACCATAAACCGTAACATTCCCCAATACGGCATTAAGAGCGACATTGTTAAAATAAACATCGCCATCACCGGCTGATGAGCTATTAATATCAATATTCTTCCCAACTGATGTCAAACTCACATTCGCCAGATTAACGGATGAGCGCGGATTTGAACCTTTGCTATTATTGCCTTTTAAACTGATATTCCCTTGTGCAACTAAATGACTACGTGACTCGTCTGATAACCCTTGCACTAGAATGGCTTCACTTGCGGTACTGCTCGTAGCCGCTAACATAAGATCCTTTTGTGCACTGAAGGTTGTATTTTGCCTGATAACAATACCTCTATTGGTTGAAGTTGCATTGGCATTAATATTTCCCGTTAATGTCGTAATATCAGCTTCACGGATAACCACTCCATCAGCGCGACTAGTATTAGATATCAAGTTAACTTCATTTGCTCTAATGTTTGTATTGGCGATGCCAATACTTTTTGATCCATTGTTATTTGCTGTGAAATTTCCATTTTTTGCGGCAAAATTGACATAATCAACACCAATACCAGCCCCTGTCATGTTCTCATGATTATTGGCTATTATTGAGATATCTTTCCCTACCGTAACATTCATTCTATTAGATGCGGTTCCAGTGATTGTCACCGCTTCAACATTCGCTCCGGAGGTATTAACAGCTAGAGATAAATTCTGCCCAGCACTCATTCCACCATTACCTTTAAAATATAATGCTTTATGGTTTGGCGAGCTTAAATTGGCTTTAATATCACCTTTAGCCGTAAGAAAAGTGTTTGTCATCACTACCGCATCGTTATCGCTGATATTGCCATTCAATATAATATTATCAGCACTGATATTAACATTACTAAAAGGGCTACCTTTTATCCCACTGATATTTAAATTAAAATCCTCGCTCTGAGCTTTTATATTAGTATAATCTGCGGAAATAGTACTTCCAACTTCAGTTCCTTTATTAACTGCCACCATAGAGATATTGCCACCAGCAGCCATATTGACCTGAACACTACTGGAGTTACCGCTCATCTTTATTGCATCAGCGCCTGCAGTCGTAGAATTAGTAGTCACACCTTGCAAACTGATATTTTTACTGGCGTTCAGATTAGTATTACCTGAAATCCAAAGCCCTTTATGGGTAGTCGTAGCATTCGCACTAATATTACCTGCGGTTGCCGTAACATGACTATCTCTGAGTAATAAGCCATCAACTCCTTTAGTGTTTATTTCAACGTTAACATTATTGCCACTAATTTGTGAACCTTGAACTCGCAGTCCAAAACTAGTCTGAGTGGTAATTTCGCCATTAATATCAAATGAAATATTGCCAGACTTAGAGACAAGGCTTCCATTAGTAAAATCGACTCCTCCTGAGGTACTACCATTGGCATTTGCCTGGAAGGTTATATTTTTATCGCCAGCAATAGTTGCATTAGTAAATGTTCCCATCCACGAACTCTTAGAATTAGATATCATAGTAAATGACATATTACCTTTCCCAACTAAAACTGAATCACCGGATATATCAATACCACGCCACCCTTGCTGATTAGCATTACTACTTTCACCGGTTATACGTGTTTCACCTGCCACAGTAATATTAGCAGCATTACTAATATTGACGCCTACATGGGATGCCAACCCGGTATTCCCCTCCAGTGTCAGGTTGCCAACCTGATATCTTCCTCCCATAATAATAATGCGTGCTGTATTATTTTTATTGGAATTTTTTACCAGTAAATCCCCACCATTTAATAAAACATCACTATTATTTAATGTAATTGTCGAATCAACTATTGAGTCTCCCGATAATAAATTAAGGTTCAGTTTTCCTGTGGTCGCCGTAATATTATGGCTACTACTAACAATATTGCCGTCAGCCTGTAACGTCAGAGTCGCATCGCCACCCGCTGTTTTATTGATATCAGCTTGCAGCGTAATATTACACCAGCGGCAATTCGTTAAACTGCCATTGCTGGTGGTAATTGTGACATTGGTACCTTTATCGAGCTGAGCATTGATACTGGTGTTCAATATTTGCGTAATATTAGCCATTGGCGTGAAAACCTGGGCATTTTTTACATATCCGGCAGGAATATCACCGACCTGAACCGAGACTCCATTTTCAGCACCACGACTAACAATATTTACCTCTGCCGGATCGAGTAACCAACTGCCCATGTTGCCCATAATCGCACTGGCATCAACCCGACCAAAAGCCTGCAAATTGCGCTGACTGGATGTTTCTACTTGCCCACCATCACCTGACAGTGGCCCACCTCGGGCATGAATATCACCATAGAAACTGGTGTAATATTCAGACCACAAAACTGCGGTGCCGCCAGCCCCTTGATGTGTGGAGGAAACATCAATATGCGCACCTTTGTCCATCACAACCGAACGCGCATTTTTTATCAGCTTATTTTTGCCCTGCCAGTCGCCACCGACCAGTACTTTGCCCCCGCTCTCATCCCCACTCGCATCAATTTTGGTCGCAGCAACCAAATGTATATTTTCTCCGATTAGGATAACATTGCCGCCACGTCCCTGCTGGCTGCTGACATTAATCATCCCCTGCTGACTCACCACACCCTCATTGCCGCCATCGAGGTAAATAACACCATTTTTTTCAGACAAACCACGCGCCTGCAAAATACCGGTATTATCAATCACGGTATTCATCAACATCTCTTTACCCTGTGCGGTCAGTTGAATAACCCCCCCATCAGCTCGAATCAACCCACCATTTTGTAGCAAAGTATTGACCTGCTCGCCTTGAACTTGCACCCCGAGTAAGTTGCCGCGATCCAAATTAAGGGTAACGCGACTGCCGCTCGCTAATGCCACTTTCCCTTGCGGCGTATTGATAACACCGGATGGCTGATTATCAACCTGCTGACCAATCAATGCGATATAGCCACCTGCCGTGGTGTGCAAATTAGCCTGATTCACCAACTTGCCTTCTTGTTTTTGGCTGATCAGCGTATAATTCCCGCTAATAAAGTCATGATTAGACATTGATTTAGTACTGGCAACTAAAGCACCGACATCAACTTGCGCACCTTTACCAAATAAAATGCCATTCGGATTAAGTAAAAAGACCTGACCATTAGCGTTCAGGTTGCCATATATTTGTGATGCATCCCGGCCGATCACCCGGTTCAGCGCGATACTCTGCTGCCCTGGCTGGTTATAAATAACGTTGTTGCCCTGCGCGATATCAAAACTACTCCAATTGATCGCTAACTTATCGCTTTGCTGCGTTACAGTAAGAGTGGTGTTATTAACATCCATCGTCCCTTGGCCAAACACAATATTGCCATTGACCGGCAATGAGGGGTGGGCAAATACCAGTAGTGGTAATGTGCCGAGCACTAATCCCGTCAGAATAGCCAGGTGACTTAATTTTCCAGCCTTCGTATGACTATTATTAATAATTTCTTTGCCGAAAGACGAAAATGATCGACCGTAAGTTCGGGTAAATTCTCCCACAGCAATTAAGCATCCCAACCGACGGCAGAAAATAAGTTTGTATAATTTACTGTTCATTATTCACGTCCATTAAATCTGACAAATATGCCGATAAGCGCTAAAACAACTTGTAAGCGCTAAGCCAAAGTTGGTCGTTATCCGGTTGAGAAGTTGCAGCCTGGCCGGTGCGGTGTGCCCAAGTCAGATTCAAAAAATAATCTGCCGGACGAGAGAGAGTGATATAGGCACCAAAGCCTGATAGGTTAATATTATTTCCCGTCAGTCCCTCGATAGGCTGGCGAAAATAGGATCCCCATCCTTGGTCAAAAAATGCCGCAACCGTGATTTGATTGCCCGCACCAGCCCAGTCTGGAAGCGGGGGTTGCCAGCGAGTCCGTAATTCGGTGGTAAAAAGCGTGCCTTTATCCACCGCTCCTGCGCCAATACCGTAAGCCCGAGCCGCCAATGGTCCTCCCAACAGCAGTTTTTGTGAGCTATCAAGATTCTTACTGGCCATTTGACCGGTAAATTGGTTGAAGAAAGAGAAATAAGGGCCAAAACCTTGATCATGACCCGCGCGATAATTAAAGCGGGCAAAAGTACCGCTAATACCGGTCAATGAATTCATGCTCTGACTAAATTCGTCATCCAATGAAAGATGACCGGCTGTACCCAGTAAATTAAAATGACTTAACCCACGTGGCACTGCGGAAAAAGTGCCATCAATCCCAAACTCACCGGCATCCAGATTACGTTTTTGTTCCGGTAACAGAATAAGTGCATCACGCATTCTGCTCTGATAGTAACCTGCATTCGCATCAATCCGAGCCGCCGAATTACGTATCCACGGATGACTCAGATTAATGCCCCAACGGTTAGAATGACCTCGAGCATCCAATATTTCGAAAGGCCCCTTCAGGGTATAATCCAAATAGCTATAATTAAGCGCTGCGCGGGTGCCATAGGTATTAATCGGAAAATTGTAATCCAGCATGCCATTGAATACATCTGCCGAGCTGGATAAAATAAAATCGGTTCGTAATTGATCTCCCCACCCCGTCAGATTATTGGCAGCCCCTCCGGCTAATAACCGATTATGACCAGAGTAATCATTACCTTGATTATCTATGCCGATATATCCCATCGCGGTCTGTCCTGGGGTAATATCAGCATAAATTCTTGTCATTCCCGATTGGGTTCCTGGCTTTAATGCCAAAGCCGCATCAACTCCCGGTATTTCATTAAGAATGAGAGCAGTTCTTTCAAGACGAGATAATTCAGCCGGTGAAGCCGCACAATCTTTATTACCAAAGAATCCGACTTCTTTACTGCAACTATTACTTTCAATCACAGCAGTAGCAAAGTCAGTGTTCAATCGACTTAGATTATTGACTTCCGGATTATCTAATCGGCCACCAATAATACGAATGACGACCATACCTTCACGAATAGTTTGTGGCGGCAATATTGCCTGAGCGGCAACAAATCCCTGTTGTCGATAGAAACGAGTGACCGCCAAAGTCATGGATTGCAAATCGCTAAAGGTTAATCTCTGCCCTAGCCAGGGAATAATGACTCCACGTAGCGCTTTATTATTTCCGTCGCCAGACTGTAATAACTGAGTATCACCCTCAAATCTAACTTCACGCAAAATGATTGTTTCCGTCGCTGTAGAACGACCAATCGAAGGGGCCGAAATCAAAGGCGGAAGCTTAACTTCAGCCTTCTGTGGCGCAAGCAGTGGTTCCGGTGTGGTTTGCCGTATTTCGTTACTAATCGCACCAGCATTCGGTACATTTATAACCTGAGGAGCGGCAACGGCCTGCGAACAAAAAAAAAGGATTGATATTATTACCATAAAGCTAAAGTAATTCTGATACCGTGATTTTTCTGGATAATAAAAATATCGCATAAAATACGCCTGCTTAGCATGATGACAACGCCAGTTTAAATAAAGAAATCTTAGTTATTTAACGCTGGTCCATTAGGATTAATTTTTAGTTGTACCTTTATAAAAAATAAAATTAAACAGAATGTGCTAGCTGTAATAGTTATAAATATCTTAAAGAGGGGTCGCTGTTGTTTCAGACTAATATTCAGTTCATATTTATAACAAATAGTTATTTATGGTAGATACATCATAATCAACATTAAATAATAATTACATCTCATTCAATTAACTTATTGGAGCAACTTTGTTTATTATAGATAGCAGGATAATAACGCAACAAATTGAAATATATATACTAAAATCAAAGACAATCATCTAAGACACAGGAGGTTCAACTAAAAGCAATGAAATAATAAGCTATAAACAAAAATAATCATGACAATAAAAAACATTAATATCACTTTAGCTTTACCGCTATACCAATCATTAAATGGAATATTAGCCATGTGATTTTTAATTATTATAAATACTATGAGTAATAGTGATTCACATAATAAAAAACCCCGTATTACTTAACGGGGTCATTATATTTTCATTCATATGACTATCGCGTTGAGCTATGGATAATCTTTGCTATCCATTCTGTCTAATACGTGCAATAAAATCATCAATGCTATCTATGCGTGGCGCTGCCAAAATCAAAGTATGCCCCAAACTCAAAGCATGCCGCTGGCATGCCCGGCGCATCTCATCATCAGCGATACTATCCAAATCAGCCACATGGGCCAACCCAATGGTGCGCCGAATCAATTCACTGCCACAATATCCCACTGCATCTTGCCAAACCTGCTGTAGAAATAGCTGGGCGTAACCCGCCGTTGCCAACGCTGAATCTTGTGTTTTTTCCTCGCTTAATGCCAGAAAACGGTGGGCGAAGGTTTCCCACAAAATATGAATATCTTTCAACCGCTGTTCACGGCCCGCCGCCGCGTCCCTTGGGCCAGCTAACCCCGGCAGACCAGAGTAGTTAAGCAGTAAATTACCCAGTGCGGTACCCACATCAAAACCTATCGGGCCATAGAAACCAAACTCGGCATCGATGGCTTTCAGCCGCCCCTCGGCAACAAAAATAGAACCACTATGAATATCACCGTGCAGCAATGCTTCGGCTTTGCTCAAAAAACGGTGCTTTAGCGAAGCGACAGCCAACTTGAGTGCATCATCCTGACGTAATGCCAGCACCTCGGGTAATAGAGCCGGATCGAAATTATTACGCTCATGATCAATGTAGGGATCAGTAAAGAACAGATCTTCGGTAATTTGGCACAATTCCGGGTTGATATAGCGGCTGACTGCGGCCTTTTTAGCTTGGGCCGACTGATAAAAATCGGACGTATGGAATAAGGTTTGCGCTAAATACTCAGCTAATTGCCCCGCCGCTTGCGGATAGTATTTTCCCTTCACCAATTCACTGCGCCAGATTTCGTGATCAGATAAGTCTTCCTGAACCATCACCGCCAACTCTGCATCGTGATGCAGAACATTAACCGTATGTTGTGGGCAAAATTGGCTGTGGGTTAACAGAGTTTCTGCTTCAATTCTGGCGCGATCCAGAGTCAGCGGCCAGGACTCCCCCACACAACGCACATAAGGCAGTGCTTGTTTAACAATCACCCGACTAATCCCGGTAGCATCACGGATTTTAAACACCAGGTTGAGATTCCCATCGCCAATTTCGTCGGCTGTCACCAGCGCCAGTGGATCAGCTATTTGACCAAATTGGCGAGCATATTCAACGGCATCCGTAGCAGTAAATGTATGGTAGCGCGACATCTTCAACCTCATTATTCTTTATCTGATTCTGATTCACTCACCGCCAACCATTTGCTTAGCCGTGAAATTATTCCCTGTTCGAGCAAAAAAATCCGTATTTAGGCGTAAAACCATATAGACGTCTACACATCCGTAAGGTATGTTGGCAGAATAAGAAACCAGATGCAATAACGCAACATGGATTTAACTGACAATGCAGACGCTTAACACGCTTGATTTACAAACGACCAGCTTAAAGATTGTTGATGGGAAGCTGTGGATACTTGACCAACAAACCTTGCCACAACGCCAGGAATGGCTGTCCGCCGATACGGTGGAATTGCTGATTGAGCATATTCAAGCGCTGCGCGTACGCGGCGCGCCATTGATTGGCTTATCAGCCAGCCTGCTGTTGGCTTTGTTGGCAGAGCGCGGTTTGCCGCAAGCCCAGCTTGAACAAGCACTGATTGCGCTGCGGGAATCGCGTCCAACCGCCGTGAATTTAATGAATAATCTGGCGCGGATGCAGCAGGCGTTATTGCAGGCTAATTGGGTCGCAGCCATGCCTCACGAAGCATTGCGTCTGGTCGAGGAAGACCGCGAGTTATGTGAGCAGATTGCCCAGCATGGGGTGCAATTGGTTAAACCTGGCAGCAACTTACTCACCCACTGCAACACCGGCGGGCTCGCCACTGCGGGCATTGGTACGGCTATCGGCGTGCTACTGAAAGCGCATCAGCAAGGTAAGATCAAGCAGGTGTGGGTAGATGAAACCCGCCCATTGCTGCAAGGTGGTCGCTTAACCGCCTGGGAACTCGGCGAATTAGGGATTCCCTATCAATTAATTTGTGATTCGATGGCTGCCAGCCTGATGGCTCAGGGCAGAGTCGATGCTGTCTGGGTGGGCGCTGATCGCATTGCGGCGAATGGTGATGTAGCGAATAAAATTGGTACCTACAGTTTGGCCGTATTGGCGCATTATCACCGCATTCCATTCTACGTAGCGGCCCCGCATACCACTCATGATCCTGACTGCCCAAATGGTGCGGCCATCCCCATAGAGCAACGGGATGCCAGCGAAGTCAAAGGGGTATCAGGCGGTTTCGGCCATTGCCAATGGGCACCTGCGAATGCGCCGGTGTATAACCCGGCGTTTGATGTTACCCCAGCCGCATTAATCAGTGGCTGGGTGCTAGATAGCGGTGTTATCACGCCAGAACAAGTCGCCGCAGGGTTCTTCCAGCCGAAGAGTTAAGCAGTATTTGAAATATTATCCCCAAAGTCATTGGAGTCGCAGGTAAGCGAGCGTAGCTGACACCCCTGCGGCTTTAAGGACGGAGGGGATTAGTCCAGACGCGGGTAGGCATCGGCTATCTTATCGCCGGTAAAACGCGCCACCCAACCCTCTGGATTATCAAATACCCGAATAGCGGTAAAATTCGGTTTAGAACCCATATCAAACCAATGCGGTGTATCCGCTGGAACTGACAGTAAATCATTCTTTTCACAAAGAATTTGGTAAATCTTATCATTGAGATGCAAGCAAAATAACCCAGTTCCTTCGACGAAGAAACGCACTTCATCTTCACCGTGGGTATGTTCTGATAAGAATTTCTCGCGCAATACTTCACGCTGCTCATTATCAGGACGCATACTGATCACATCCCAGCTCTGATAGCCCTTTTCCGCGACCAACCGGTTAATTTCATGCTGATAAGCTGCAATCACAGCGTCCGGTTGTGGGTTCTCGCCCAGTTCGCGATCCGCCTGCCAGCGCTCAAATCGTACGCCAATAGCGGTCAATTGCTGTTGAATTTCCTCAGCATCGCGGCTTTGCCACAGCGGCTGTTCTGGCTGCTCATCACTAAAAATGGTTAATCCGCTCATGCTGTAAAACCCTCTATGTCTATTTCATCAAAACGGCTGACTTGGGGATGACGGCTTTCGCTGTCGGGAAGATCTCGAATCAACTGACAAGTCTGCCAACCGGCAAGCTGTGCGGCATCCAATTCCTGGCGGATATCAGATAAAAACAGCAATGCTTGCGGGGCAATAGCCAGCTGATGAGCAATATTCTGGTAAGCGCTCACTTCGCGCTTTGCCCCAACATGGGTATCAAAATAACCACTGAATAATGGCTGTAAATCACCTGCATCACTGTAACCAAACAATAATTTCTGAGCATCAACCGAGCCGGATGAATAGATATACAACTTCAGCCCTTGCTGCTGCCAATCAGCCAGTTGCGGCGGAACATCGGGGTACAGATGGCCACGAAAATCACCTTGCAGATAGCCGCTGCGCCAAATAATGCCCTGAATGGCTTTTAGTGCAGTAGATTTGCGGTCTTCATCCATAAAACTGTGCAATGTGGTAATCAGAGTTTCAATATCTGCATCCGGTTGTTCAATTTCACGCCGCAAGCTGAGCAGTGCGCTCGCAACCTCTTCATCCTGCTGATGTTGACGTAAAAAAGGCGTCAACCGCTCGCGGGCATAGGGAAACAACACTTGGTGAACAAAGCGGATGTCGGTAGTGGTGCCTTCAATATCGGTCACTATTGCCTGAATCATTTTGCCCCCAGTTTAAAATTGGCATCCAACAGACGGCGTTGCAGTTCACACTGGAACAAAAATTCCAGCCCTTCCAAATGACGGCGGGCTTCAGACACACTATTTCCCCAACAATACAAACCATGCCCACGGACCAAAAAGCCATAACGTAATGGATGATTATCAGCCAGCGCGGCAACTCGCTGTGCCAAGGCCGGGATATCCTGATCATTATCGAAGATGGGGATCACCACGCTATCCAGATGACTGCGTTGCCCTGAGAGGGATTTCTGCATCTCGTAGCCGTGCAATACCAACTCATTGCTACGCTCGACGCGCGATAGCACCGTAGCATTCACCGAGTGAGTATGTAATACCGCATTGATTTCAGGGTACAGCCGATAAAGCAGGGTATGCAGGCCCGTTTCCGCTGACGGGGTGCGCCCGCTGGGAACATGGTTATTGGCCGTCTCCACCAGCAAAAAATCATCCGCAGTCAAACTCCCTTTATCTTTGCCCGACTCCGTAACCAGACATTGAGTGGAATCCAGTCGCAGGGACATATTGCCGCCGGTCGCTGGGCACCAGCCCTTCTCGCCAATCCAGTGGCAGGCGGCTAGCAGCGCGCCGAGTTGTACATTTTCTGTCATTGCATATCCCTGTTGTGGTGTTGATGTGCTATGGCATGTTGCCACTGCAATCGGCATGACGACATTTGTTAGCGCAAAAAAATCATTAGCACAATTTTATCTATGCTTAGCCAATTTCGTCATTTAGCCGTTTAAACATCTAAGCGTCTTGATTGCCAAATCTTAACATCGTGTTATATTGACAGCAACATACAGCGCCAGGAGTATTCACCTGCCATGAGCACTTTATCTTTTATTCCAGACAGTAAATTACCCGCACAGGGCACCACAATCTTTACGCAAATGAGTGCATTGGCGCAAAAACATCAAGCAATTAACCTGTCGCAAGGCTTCCCTGATTTTGATGGCCCAGATTATTTAAAACAACGATTAGCCTATCATGTTAGTCAGGGCGCAAACCAATATGCTCCCATGACCGGCGTCGCACCGCTACGCACCGCCATCGCCGAGAAAACAGCTAAAATCTATGGCTGGAAACCCGATGCCGATAGCGAAGTCACTGTCACCACCGGTGCCAGCGAAGCTCTCTTTGCCGCCATTACCGCGTTGGTGCGCCCAGGCGACGAAGTTATTTGCTTCGATCCCAGCTATGACAGTTATGCCCCAGTAGTTAAATTGGCCGGAGGAATACTCAAACGCATTGCGCTTAAACCTCCCGCATTCAACACCGACTGGGCTGAGTTTGCTGATTTGATATCTGAACGCACCCGATTGGTGATTGTGAATACGCCACATAACCCCTCGGCAACAGTGTGGCGCGCAGCAGATTTTGAACAATTGTGGCAAGTGATTGCTGAGCGCAATATTTATGTTCTCAGTGATGAAGTATACGAACATATTTGCTTCAGCGCGGCAGGCCATGCCAGTGTGTTGGCCCATCCACAATTGCGCCAGCGGGCTATTGCAGTCTCCTCTTTCGGCAAAACTTTTCATATGACCGGCTGGAAAGCGGGTTATTGCATCGCCCCCGTGGCGATCAGTGCCGAAGTCCGCAAAATTCACCAATATTTGACATTTTCGGTGTGCACTCCAGTCCAGTGTGCACTGGCTGACATGCTTAATAGCGAACCGGAACATTGGCAACAATTGCCGGAATTCTACCGCGCGCGCCGAGATCGATTCGTCAATGCGCTGTCAGCCAGCCGATTCAATATTCTGCCCAGTGAAGGAACCTACTTCTTGTTGGCCGACTACAGCGCTATTTCTGATCTCGACGATGTTGAGTTCTGCAAATGGCTCACCGAACACGTAGGTGTCGCCGCGATACCTTTATCAGTATTCTGCGCAGGCCCATTCCCCCATAAATTAATCCGGTTGTGCTTCGCCAAACAGGATGCCACGCTGGATGCTGCTGCGGAGCGATTGTGTCAACTTTAAAACTAACTCTGCTGCAACAACCGCTGGTGTGGCTGGATGCTCAGGCGAATCTACGCCACTTTGACATGTTGCTGGAATCCATACAGCAGCGTGATGTGATTGTATTGCCGGAAATGTTTACCACCGGTTTCGCGATGAATGCCGCTGAAAATGCATTGCCAGAAACTGAGGTTATTGATTGGTTACGCCACTGGTCGGTGCGCACCAATGCCCTGATTGGCGGCAGCGTAGCTCTGAATACCCCTGACGGCGCGGTTAACCGTTTTCTGTTGGTGCAGCCAGATGGAACAATCCATCACTATGACAAACGCCACTTATTCCGTATGGCTGGTGAGCACCATCACTACCTGGCGGGTAAAGAGCGTAAAGTTGTTGAGTGGCGCGGCTGGCGAATTCTGCCGCAAGTCTGTTATGACCTGCGCTTTCCGGTGTGGTCGCGCAATCAGCAAGATTATGATTTAGCTCTGTATGTCGCTAACTGGCCTGCCGCCCGCGCTAAACATTGGCAAACGCTATTGGCGGCACGAGCAATAGAAAATCAGGCTTATGTCGCTGGCTGCAATCGGGTTGGTCATGATGATAATGGTCATCATTATCAGGGTGATAGTGTGATTTTGGATGCTCAGGGCGAGATTCTGGCCCAGGCAGAACTGGGGCAAGCGGCGCAACTGGATGCAGAGTTGTCTTTAGAAACCTTACAAGCCTATCGGGAAAGGTTTCCGGCTTTCCACGATACCGATAAGTTTTTATTGTTGTAAGTGCTGAACGATGGGGAGCAGGCGACAAAAGTACTCCCCAAGTACGTTTAACTTACCGTCCACCGCGTCTCTGATGCCGCACACGACAACACCGTTTCCAGATAAGCCTGAATCCCCATTGCTACATCACTGCAAGTCACCGATTCATCAGGATGATGACTGACCCCACCTTTGCAGCGCACAAATAACATCCCTACCGGCCAACACTCCGCCACCGCAATGGCGTCATGACCTGCGCCGCTGGGCAGCGCTAATGAGCGCCCCTGCACCTGACTAACACTGGCACTAATGTGTTGCTGCAAATTATCATCACAGCCGGTTGCATTGATGTGGTAAAACTCTTGCGCTGCAAAAGTCAGGCCACGGCGCGCCGCTATCACCTCAGCTTGCGCCAATAAATGAGCCAATAACTTGCTGGCGCTACTGTCCTGCGGCCCCCGAATATCCAGAGTCAGCTTCACCTCCCCCGCAATCACATTCACCGCACCAGGCAAACAGGCCAGAGTCCCCACCGTCGCCACCAAATGCTCGCCATAGCTCTCGGCTAACCGCTCAACGGAACAAATCCATTCCGCTGCACCCGCTAATGCATCCTGCCGCAGCCCCATTGGCACGGTACCAGCATGACCCGCCAGCCCGGTAAAGTGGCAATTCAGACGACGAGCACCATTGATTGCGCTCACCACACCCAATGCCAAACCGGCCTTTTCCAAACTCGGCCCTTGCTCAATATGCAATTCAAGATAGGCACATAAATCACGGGTTGCCCGCTGCGCTTGAGCAACCGCCATCGGATCGAGGCCGACATTCGCCATCGCCTGCGCCACACTGACCCCCTCGGCATCTGTTTTACTCAACCAATCTGCGGGCCAACGGCCGGTAATTCCTTTACTGCCGAGCAACGTGATGCCAAACCGTGTCCCTTCTTCGTCGGCAAAACCAATCACCTCAATGGCAACCGGTAAGCGCCGCTGTTGGCGGTGTAAGTAGCCCACCACCTCCAATGCGCCTAATACCCCCAGCATGCCATCATAACGGCCGGCATTGCGCACTGTATCAAGATGAGAACCCAGTAATATGGCTGGTGCATCAGATTGCAAACCTTCATAACGGCCACAGATATTTCCGACCGGATCCTGCCAAACCTGCATGCCAACCGCCCGCATCCATTCCCCCACTTGCTGATTTGCCCGCAAATGCTCAGGAGACAAATACACTCGCGTCAGCATATCGGGGGACTCACTGATTGCCGCCAGCACATCACAACGGGCTAATACCCGTAATGCGGCTTGCTCTGCCTCGGCATCAGGCAGGGTAACGGCCATCAGTTTTGTTCAACCTGATAGACACCCCACGCCGCTTGCAGCCCAGCGCCCTGAACAGTGACAAACCCTAACCGGTTCAACACCGCTTCAAGAGCTACCAGTGTTTGCATCACACAATCTTTACGGGCGTTATACCCCATCGTGCCTATACGCCAAATTTTGCCATTCAGCGGCCCAAACGAAGTACCTATCTCAATACCAAAATCATTCAACATCAATTGCCTAACTTGTTCACCGTGGATCCCCGCCGGAATGACCACGCCCAACACATTGTTCATGCGATGCTTCAGGTCACCGAAAACGGCAAGCCCCATGCCTTGAATCCCCGCGAGCAATGCCGCGCCGTGCAAGGCATGACGCGCAATGCCGTTATCCAAACCTTCCTCCAGCATCACCCGCGCACATTCTCGGGCGGCGAACAACATGCTGGTCGCCTCAGTATGATGATTCAGGCGCTCCGGCCCCCAATAATCCATGATCATGCCCAGATCAAAGTAATTGGAATAGATCATCTCTTCATCGCCATCAGCATGATCCGCCGTGCGGATCCCCTGTTCAATACAGTTGCGACGCCGAATTTGTTCAGCAAATCGTGGACTCAGCGTCACCGGAGAACTGCCCGATGGCCCACCGAGGCACTTTTGTAGCCCAGCCGAGACTGCATCCAGTCCCCATGCATCTGTTTCCAATACGTTTCCACCTAATGATGCAGTGGCATCGGTATAAAATAGCACTTGATGACGGCGGCAAATTTCGCCCAGTTCGGCCAGCGGTTGCAACATGGTGGTTGATGTGTCGCCCTGTACCGTCAACAACAGGCGCGGGCGCACTTTCTTGATGGCATCCTCAATCATATCCGGTGTGAATACTTCGCCCCACGGCACTTCAATGATATGGACCTCGGCGCGGCAACGGCGGGCAATTTCACATAACAAATGGCCGAAACGACCAAAAACCGGCACCAGCACTTTATCGCCCGGTCGAATAGACGACAGCAAAACAGCCTCGATACCGGCGCGGGAGGTGCCATCAACCAACATCGTCCACTGATTTTTAGTGCGGAAAACACCGCGATACAGCGCCATCACCTGATTCATATAATCCGTCATCGCCGGATCATATTGCCCGATCAACTGGCTTGCCATCGCGCGCAGTACCCGTGGATCGGCATTGATCGGCCCCGGCCCCATCAGCAACCGTGCCGGTGGATTAATCTGACTAAACAACGGGTTATGGTTAACTGCCGACATAGAAAATCTCCATTCTTATATGAATCAGTAAAATGTTTCCTACAAACCACGCACTGAGGATATAAATTGTTTTAATTCAGCTGTTTGTGGCTGAGCAAATAACGCACGACTTTCGCCCTGCTCCCACACCCGCCCCTGATGCATAAACACCACACGGTCACCGACTTCACGCGCAAAATTCATCTCATGGGTTACCAGAATCAAGGTCATGCCTTCAGCAGCTAGCTGCTCAAGAACTTTTAGCACTTCTCCCACCAGCTCAGGATCCAGTGCAGAGGTAATTTCATCACACAACAAGACCTTAGGTTGCATCGCCAACGCGCGGGCAATGGCCACTCGTTGCTGCTGGCCGCCAGAAAGATTGGCAGGGTAATAATCCATCCGATCCGCCAGCCCGACTTTGGTCAACATCTCTGCTGCCAGGTCACGACACTCGGCAGCGCTCTTTTTCAAGACTCGGCGCGGTGCCAGCATCACATTCTCAAGTGCAGTCATATGCGGGAACAAATTGAAGTTCTGAAATACCATCCCCACTGAGCGGCTAATTTCACGCGCTTGCGAATCGCGGTTGGTCACCGTCATCCCGCCGAGTTTGATACTGCCGTCCTGATAGCCTTCCAGCCCATTCATGCAGCGCAGCAAGGTGCTTTTACCTGAACCGCTGCGGCCAATGATCGAAATGACTTCGCCGATCTCGATATCCAGATCCACCCCTTTCAGCACATGATTCTGGCCATAGTATTTTTGAACCTGATTAATGGTGATCAGCGGCATGGAATTTCTTCTCCAGATAATGGCTGTAACGCGACAAGGGATAACACATCAGGAAATAGCCCAGCGCCACCAAGCCAAACACTTTAAATGGCTGATAAGTGACATTATTTAACATAGTTCCGGCTTTGGTCAGCTCAACAAAACCGATGATGGATGCCAGCGCCGTCCCTTTGATGACTTGCACTGAAAACCCCACCGTAGGTGCAATCGCAATACGCGTCGCTTGTGGCGCAATCACCCGAAATAAGGTTTGGCTGAAACTCAGGCCCAAACAGCGGGAGGCTTCCCACTGACCTTTCGGTAAAGCATCAATACTGCCACACCAGATATCCACCAGAAAGGCACTGGTGAACAGCGTCAATGCCATCGCCGCCGCCGCCCACGGACTGACATCAATGCCCAACAGTGCCAACCCGAAGAAAGCCAAAAACAGCTGCATCAATAGCGGTGTGCCCTGAAATAGCTCGGTGTAACCGCGGACAAAAAGTGTCATCCAGCGCCAACGGCTCAAGCGCATCAGCATCAGCGGCAATGTCACCAAAGTCCCGCCGAGAAAGGCGGTCAATGACAGTAGCAGCGTCCAGCGAGCTGCCAGCAGCAGGTTGCGGGTGATATCCCAATCAGTAAACATCATGAGGCACGGCTCCCAAAGAATCGGCGTCCAGCCGCCAACAACAACTGACGCATCGCAATAGACAACAACAGGTACAGCAATGTGGTCACCAAATAGACCTCAAAACTGAGGAAGGTACGTGACTGAATCAGGTTGGCAGCAAATGTCAGTTCTTCGAATGACACCTGCGACACCACCGCAGAGCCGAGCATCACTATGATGCATTGGCTGACCAGTGCTGGATAAATGCGCTGCAATGACGGTGGTAAAATCACCCGAAAAAATGTCTGACTGCGGCTCAAACCCAGTACTCTTCCCGCTTCCCACTGACCTTTGGCACTGGCCTGAATCCCGGCGCGGATAATCTCCGTGCTGTAAGCGCCTAAATTTATTGTCATCGCCAACACCGCAGCCTGCCCGGCGCTTAATTTCAACCCCAGCGTCGGTAAACCAAAAACGATGAAAAACAACTGCACCACAAAAGGGGTATTACGCACAATTTCCACATAACCGCTCCATACTCGCCGCAAGATGACTTTATTAAGCCGAGGGTCATGACTACAGCGGATCGCCGCGCCGACAATCCCCAGTGCGATCCCCCCCAAGGTTGCGATAGCCGTCAGCTCAATAGTGATCAATAAACCCGATAACAACTCGGGCAGATAGGGCCACAGAGCAGGAAAATTCAGCTGATAGGTCATCGCTCGCTCCTGTTATGCACCGAGATCGGCTGGTAACGGGGCTTTCAGCCATTTTTCGGACAAGCCATTCAGGGTTTTATCTTGCAAAGCTTCAACAATCAGCGCATCAACCTTAGCTTTCAGTGCCGGTTCCCCCTGACGTAAACCGATATAACACGGTGAGTCTTTCAGCATAAATTTCGCCACAGGTGCCTGAGCTGGATTCTGACGGGCCAAGGCACTTACCACCAAATTTCCGGTTGCCAGATAATCCACCTGCCCGGACAAATAGGCTGATAACGTGGTGTTGTTATCCTCATAACGTTTTATTTGGGCATCTTTGGGCGCTAACTCACTCAGCACCATATCTTCTACCGCCCCGCGCGTCACACCGACAGTTTTACCGGCCAGTTGCTCTGGCTGTTTCAGTGCATCCTCTTTCGCACCAAAAACACCAAGGAAAAACGGCGCATACGCACGACTAAAGGCGATCGCTTTTTCCCGCTCAGGATTTTTACCCAAGCTGGAAATCACCAAATCCACTTTATCGGTTTGCAGATAAGGAACGCGGTTAGCGCTGGTCACTGGCACCAGTTGCAACTTTAGTTTCATTTTATCGGCCAGATAATGCGCCATATCGATGTCATAGCCTTGCGGCTGAAGATCCGTTCCGACGGAACCAAATGGGGGGAAATCCTGCGGAACAGCTACTCGTAACACGCCACGCTGTTGAATTTGCTCTAATTGATCAGCTAATACAGCGGGAACCTGGACCAATATCAGTGCTGCACCCAGTAATGCCAACAACCGCTTTTTCATGTTCATAGCTTATCTCCGATAATGCAGTAATGAAACAATGGATTCTTAAAACCAAATTACTGAAACCATCGTTGCAACTACTGTGCCAATAAACCACCAAGATGAAAGTCCCATTATTAGTGGCATCACGCTATGTAGGGAATAAATCGGAGGAATAAATCGGAGCAGATATTCACAAAAAAAGTGCAGAAGGATAATTTATTTGCACCATAGAGAGGCAATCAATCACAAACAATGCTAACTGAAAGGGAAGCGTGCCGTTGGGGTCGAAAGCGGCTTACGCCGCCGGAGCGCCCCTAGGTACGATAACCCTTTCAAACACTGAAGTTAACGTTGCTCCAGCTCGCCGAAAGCGTCATACAAATCAGCAATTTGATGAATGCGCTGTCGGCCCTGTGTCAACATTTCATGCAGCAACGCATTACTGAGTAAATTTGCCAAACTCATGGCCGAAGAATAACTGTCAAAGGCAGACACACTGTCGAGCGGCGTAGTTAACCGCCAGTGTGCTAATGACAGCAACGACTGGGCTTGCGGCTCACAAATCAGCAAGGTAGGCACACCTTGCACCTGCATTTGCAGCAAAATTTCGCGGATAACTTTCGGGCGGCGTCGGAATGCCACCACCACCACCACATCACGCGGCCCGGCATCGACTAACTCCTCTGACAATGTTTGCCCTGCTTGCGGGATTAACTGGACAGACTGACGAACCTGCAACAATTGCTGGCGTAGATGCAAAGCAATCGGATAACTGTTACGTAACCCCAATAACAAGATACGCGGTGCCCGCATCAAGGCATTGATAATGTCGCTAAATTGCTGGCTATCTAATTGATTTACCCAATGAGTCAGGTTTGCCATTTCCTGCTTATAATGGCGCGCCAACAAGGTATTCCCTTGCACAGCATCGCGATTATCGGTCAGCGGCATTCCGCTTTGGCGCAAGGTTCGCACCTCTTCCCGCATTTCTCGATAGCTGCTATAACCCAGCCGTTTAAACAGGCGGCTGACCGTCGCCTTAGACACGCCACTCAGCCGCGCCAACTCGGCGCTGTTGTAACTGATCAAGTCATCAAAATGACCAAAAATAAAATCGGTAACGCGCTGCTCCTGCGGGGTTAATTGCGCGTAATGCGCCCGCAAACGCTCATCAATCTGTTTCATACCCTTCTCCGGCCAATGAAACTATCGTTTCAGCATAGGCATTTTCGCGGAACATAGCACACAAGTCCCCAGCGCTAATATGAGAATTTTCATTCGTTACATAAAATCCGACATTGTGGAACGCCTCTTGCTTAGTTTCTGCTACCTCAGTTTTCTATTTCAATAAATGGGTGATAAGGAAAGCAGAAATGATCAACAGCAACATGGCACCGCAAGGAATGGCGGTTACCCCACATCATTTAGCCAGTGAAAGTGCCCTCGCTGTATTACGTGAAGGCGGCAACGCAATTGAAGCCATGGTCGCAGCGGCGGCCACCATAGCGGTGGTTTATCCACATATGAATGGACTGGGTGGCGATGGTTTCTGGCTGATTGTCCCGCCCAATGGCGATCCGATTGCCATCGATGCCAGTGGAGCCGCAGGTGAGCTCGCGACGCTTGAGCGCTACAGCACATATCAACAGATCCCGCACCGTGGGCCGCAAGCCGCATTGACGGTTGCCGGAACTGTCGGCGGCTGGGAAGAAGCGCTGAATGTTGCTCGCGAACTCGGTGAAAATACCCTGCCACTGCGCCGCTTACTGGCAGATGCGATTACCTACGCTACACGCGGTATTCCGGTCACCCCGTCCCAAGAAGCAGCCACCCGAGCTAAATCCAATGAGCTGGCTGAATTCACTGATTTTACCGACGTTTTTATACCGCAAGGCAATATTCCAACAGCGGGCGAACACTTTGTTCAGCCGCAATTGGGCCAAACGCTGACAGCGCTGGCAGAGCAAGGGCTAAGTAGCTTTTATCGCGGCCCGCTAGCTGAAAAAATCATCATTGATATTACCGCCGCAAAAATGCCGATTACCGCCCAAGATCTGGCGCAATATCGGCCTAAACGCTGTACACCTCTGCGGCTACGCCACCAGCAAGGTGAAGTCTTCAACCTGACGCCACCGACGCAAGGTTTGGTATCACTGGCGATTCTCGGATTGGCTGACCGCAAATCGGTCGCCCAAATGAGTGAAGGTCAAACCATTCACACCCTCGTGGAGGCAACCAAACTCGCCTTTGGGCTGCGTGATCAGGTGATTACCGATCCGCTGTGGATGGAGCATTGTCCACAATCCCTACTGGAAAAAGAGCCGCTCGACCAACTGGCGGCTTACATCAATAGCGAGCAAGCCGCCAATTGGGGCAGTGGTCGCGGGCCAGGTGATACCGTCTGGATGGGGGTGATCGACAACAATGGGCTGGCGGTTTCCTTTATTCAGAGTATTTATCATGAATTTGGTAGTGGAGTGCTACTGCCCACGACGGGCATTATTTGGCAAAACCGTGGCGCATCTTTCAGTCTTGATCCCAAGCATCTGCTAGCGTTAGCGCCGGGAAGACAGCCATTTCACACCTTAAACCCTGCCGCTGCCCGCCTGAAGGATGGCCGAACCCTGGTGTATGGCGCGATGGGCGGAGATGGTCAGCCACAAACCCAAGCGGCGGTGTTTATCCGCCACATTGTGCAAGGCTTGCCCTTACAACAATCCATCACCGCACCACGCTGGCTATTGGGGCGCACGTGGGGGGAAAGCTCTGACTCACTGAAATTGGAGGCACGTTTCGGGGCCGAAACCCTTGATTACCTGCGCCAACGCGGGCATCAGGTTGAACTACTACCCGATTTTAGCGAGGTTGTCGGCCATGCCGGAGCTATTGTTCGCCACCGTAATGGCATGTTAGAAGGCGCATTTGACCCACGCAGTAATGGCAGCGCCGCCGGTTATTGATTTCATCCACAATTTACTTATTCAGCACAGGAATTGTCATGAAAGAAACATCAGAAAAAAATGCTATGGATTGGGCTGCTTACATTCGGCAAATGGAAATATTATTAGCATTAGAGTTGGACGACACCCGCCGCGCGGCATTGCTACAACAATTTGAACGCATTGCTACTATGGCTGGCCCCTTGATGGCGCTGCCTCTGGATGAAAAGCAAGAGATAGCCGGGGTATACCGGTTATGAAACAGATTTCAACTCTGACTATCACCGAAATTCAGCAAGCGCTCAATCAGGGTGAATTATCCGCACAAGAAATAGCCTTACACACGTTGGATACCATCAGCGCGGCCAATCCCGCGATCAATGCTTATACCCATATCACCGCAGATCGTATGCTCAGTGAAGCATATCGGCTGGATACCTTACGCGCCAAAGGGCAAGCTCTGCCCGCCTTGGCAGCCATTCCCTATGCGGTAAAAAATCTGTTTGATGTGGCGGGTGAAACCACGCTTGCCGGAGCCAGCCTGTTTTGTGAACGCGCGCCAGCGAGGCAAGATGCGCCGGTTATTTCACGCCTCGCTCAACAAGGGGCTATGTTGTCCGGCATGCTGAATATGGATGCTTACGCCTATGGTTTTACCACCGAAAACAGCCATTACGGTGCCACGCGTAATCCGCGCGATGTTAACCGTATTGCTGGTGGCTCCTCCGGTGGATCGGCGGCAGCGGTTGCTGCGGGGCTGGTTAATTTCGCGCTTGGCAGCGATACCAACGGCTCTATTCGGGTTCCGGCTTCGCTATGCGGTATTTTCGGGCTGAAGCCGACTTTTGGCCGATTATCACGCCGCGGCACTCACCCATTTGTCGCCAGTTTGGACAGTATCGGCCCGATGGCGCGCTGCACGCAAGATTTAGCCGCCGTCTATGATGTGATGCAAGGAACGGATATTCAGGACAGTTTTCAATCGGATAAACCTGTCTCACCCTGTCTGAATTTACTCTCGCGTGGTCAGCATGGCTTGCGAAGTGCCGTGCTGGGCGGGTATTTCCAGCAATGGTGTGACGATGATGCCAAAGCTGTGGTGCAGGTCGTCGCCAAAGGGCTGGAAGCGACCACCGAAGTCGAGATGCCACAGAGTGATTTGGCCCGCACAGCCGCATTTATCATCAGTGCTGCCGAAGGCGGAAATCAGTATCTCCCTGCCCTAAGAAAATCGCCACAACGTTTTGAGCCGCACTCACGGGAACGGCTATTAGCCGGAGCCATGCTACCAGCAAGTTGGTATATTCAGGCCCAACGTTTTCGCCACCATTTCCGTCAACAAATCCTGCCGTTATTTGAACATTGGGATATTTTGATTGCGCCCGCAACACCTTGCAGCGCCACTATTATTGGTCAGGAGATGATGCGAATCAATGATACCGAGCTCCCCATTCGCGCCAGTATGGGGATGCTAACCCAGCCTATTTCGTTCCTCGGCCTGCCAGTGGTAACCGTCCCATTGAGAACGGCTGGCGGCCTGCCAATCGGGGTGCAACTCATTGCCGCACCGTGGCGCGAAGACCTCTGTTTACGTGCCGCTTATGCATTAGAACAACAAGGATTAGTGAGCGCGCCGGTCAGTAGCGTTATTTAGGAAGCACCTTTCGATGGGAGCAATAAAATGAAAAATGAATTTATCGATCGCCCAGCGATCCTTGCACAGGTGAATGAAGCATTTTACCGCTATGAACAGGCGTTGATTAGCAACGATATTCCGGTATTGGATGAATTGTTTTGGCACGATAGCCGCACTGTGCGCTTTGGTGCGGGAGAGGATCTGTTTGGCATTGATGCCATCAGAGCGTTTCGCCAGAGCCGACCATCAAAAGGTTTGGATCGTACTTTAGAGAATACGGTGATCACCACTTTTGGTGAGGACATAGCGGTTGCCAGTACCGAATTCTACCGTGAAGGCACTTCACGAGTCGGCCGACAGATGCAAACATGGGTTAAGCTGCCCTGCGGCTGGCGGATTGTGGCAGCGCATGTGAGTTTTATTTCGGAGTAAAGTTTGGTTTGGTGATCAGGTTCGGTGGTTAAAGCATGGGAGCATTGTTTCGGTTGATTAAGTGATCTCGTTCGGTTGTTAAAACTTCACGGCCCACTTAACCTCCGATGAACCAACCGCCAAAGGGGGCAGCGGCCCCCTTGTGGAATCCTGCGCTTGCGCACGTATCGCCTGCCCACTGCGTGGGTTCCCTCACTCATCATTTCGCTGACGGGACGGCTTTACGCGGGTCCCTCCGCGTGACGCCTAAATCCGCCGTCCATGGCGGATTTCCCTTGCTACATTCTTCACTCGGCTGCTCAAATATGCTTTTAACATCAAGACCAAAACCATCGTTTTTGGTCTTGAATTAGATTTTGACGTTGAGCGCAATCAGGAATATTGCCGACAAGGATGGAGGGTAGAGTGAGCGGGCATGGACGCCCGCGAAAAGCGCGCTTGGGCAGGGATGCCCATCGCGCTGGCTCGTCAGCCCGAAAGACGCAGGAGGTTTACCCGTAGGGCAATATTTCGCGCAAGCCGCAGGTGCAGGAGGGCCGGCTTGCCCTCCTGCTCGGTTGAGGCCGCGGAGGTAAAGTGATCACTGAACGAATATCAACCGAAAGATGATCCGGTCTGCTCTAACAACCGAACTAAATCACTTAATCAACCATCAACCAAACCTACCCAAAACTAAACTGAATTAAAGTGAGGTAAAATTTATCTATTGGTTTATCACCCTTATTTATCTAATACTGTCGCTCTTTTCAATTCAGAATAATTCGTTATGACACAAAAAACCGAAAACGCCGGTTTAAGCCCAGCATTGATTGTCTTGATGTCGGTCGCTACCGGACTGGCGGTTGCCAGCAACTATTATGCCCAGCCATTGCTGGAAACCATTGCACAAGCCTTTAATCTTTCGGTCAATCAGGCCGGTTTCATCGTAACAGCGGCTCAGTTAGGCTACGCGGTGGGGTTAATGTTCCTGGTTCCTTTGGGGGATATGTTTGAGCGGCGCGGGTTGATTGTCGGCATGACTCTGCTGGCAGCTGGCGGCATGCTGATTACCGCGATGTCGCAAAACCTCGCAATGATGATTGTCGGCACCGCTCTCACCGGCTTGTTCTCCGTGGTAGCGCAATTGCTGGTGCCCTTAGCCGCCACACTGGCTGCACCGGAAAAACGCGGCAAAGTGGTCGGCATCATCATGAGCGGCCTATTGTTGGGTATTTTACTGGCACGAACGGTGGCAGGCGCATTGGCCTCCATCGGGGGATGGCGGACCATTTATTGGGTTGCCAGTGTATTAATGATAATCATGGCGTTGATTCTATGGCGCTATCTGCCGCGCTATAAGCAACATTCCGGCCTCAATTATGGTCAGTTGCTCGGCTCAATATTTTCTTTATTTATCCGTACCCCGGTGCTGCGCACCCGCGCCTTACTGGGTGCACTGTCATTTGCCAACTTTAGTGTCTTGTGGACGTCAATGGCTTTCCTGCTGGCTTCACCGCCTTTTGGCTATTCAGAAGCCACCATCGGGCTATTTGGTTTGGTCGGGGCGGCGGGTGCATTAATGGCCACTAAAGCGGGTCAACTGGCAGATAAAGGAAAGGCGCGGATAACCACCAGCGTGGGTTTGATATTATTGCTGTTGTCATGGATCCCAATAGCCCTGGGACAGCATTCAATCATTGCGCTGATAATCGGGATTATCGTGTTAGATCTGGCCGTTCAAGGGGTGCATGTCACCAATCAGAGCGTGATATACCGCATGATGCCAGAAGCCAGAAATCGCTTAACTGCGGGTTATATGACCACTTACTTTATTGGTGGGGCATTAGGTTCCCTGATTTCAGCCGCCGCCTATCAACATGCAGGCTGGTATGGTGTGGCGCTTGCCGGACTGGTGCTGTGTATCTTGAACATCACCACCTGGTTGGCGGGTAAACGCTTTGATCCCCCAGCTAATCAACCGGTCGAGTAACCTTGATTAGTTAGCTAACTAATAATCAATTGAGATATAAATTTGGGTTATAGGGTATTAAGACAATTACCACTCTGGTAATGTTACTTAACTTTATCCTATATCCTAAATAATTCGAGTTGCATGTGCGTTGGCTGCTCTCTCGCACATGCGGCTTGAAGTATGACGGATATATAACTCAAATTACCGATAGCTGACCCTATGCAAAGCCAAACTACCGACTCCCCCTCGACGGCCCAGCCGACCGCCACCTTTATTGAAGGAATAACCGATAGCCTACCGATTGTTATCGGTTATCTACCCGTCGCTTTTGCCTTTGGTTTGAGTTCGGTAAAACTTGGCTTTACTCCGTGGGAAGGTATTTTCTTTTCTTGCATTATTTATGCCGGAGCCAGCCAATTCGTGATTACCGCCCTGCTCAGCGCGGGGATGTCATTGTGGGTTTCCGCCTTGACCGTGATGGCTATGGATGTCCGCCATATATTGTACGGGCCTGCACTGAAACACCGCATTGTAACCAAATTATCTGGCAAAAAAACGGCGCTGTGGGCCTTTGGTCTTACTGATGAAGTGTTTGCCGCCGCCACAACCAAGCTAATGAAAGATCAACGGCGCTGGAGCGAAAACTGGATGCTTGGCATCGCGTTCACCTCTTGGTTGTCTTGGGTGGCTGGCACCGCTATCGGCGCGATGTTTGGTAATGGGCCGCTGGAAAATTACCCGGCGATTGAAGCATCACTCTCCTTTATGCTCCCGGCGCTATTCCTCAGCTTCTTATTGGCCTCGTTCAAACGCCAATACAGCCTTACCGTTATTGCTTCACTGACCGGAGCCTTGCTGGGCGTGCTGCTGTTCTCTATTCCGGTGGCTATTTTGGCCGGTATTGGCGGCGGATGCCTGGCAGCCCTACTCCAACCCGTCCCCGAGGCCGTTATAGAAAATAACGAGAGTGATAAAGAGGAGCCGAAGCCATGAATATGGATGTTGTGATCATTGGTTTGGTGGTGGGAACGGTCAATTACCTGTTTCGTTATCTGCCGCTGCGCCTTGGGCCTGCCCGTAAACAAGCAGGCCTGCAACGAGGGAAAGTCTCCCTGTTGCTAGACAGCATCGGGATCGCCTCTATCTGCGCGTTGTTGGTGGTTTCCAGTACCCCGGAGATAGTGCATAACCCACAGAAATTAATTCCTACACTAATTGGTTTTTTAGTTATCTGCGGATGCTTTTATAAAACCAGCAGTATTATCTTCGCCACGTTACTGGGAGCACTCAGTTACGGCCTGACATTCAAATTACTGATGATTTTGGCATGACAATTTGCCTGAATTGTGAACTGAAACACAATATCCTTACAATTAATAATACTAATTATTCACACACAGTGACTGAATAACACGAATTGCTAAATTTTTCTCTTATTAACCCGTTTACATTATTAGTCACTACCGTTACTGTACCATTTGAAATTAATGAGGCTCCTTATAATGGAAAGTTCCTTTAGTCCCATCGAACAGATGCTTAACTCTCGTGCCAAACGTCAGAAAGATTTCCCTTACCAAGAAATTCTGCTGACGCGCTTATGTATGCATATGCACAGTAAATTGCTGGAAAACCGCAATAAAATGCTGAAAGCTCAAGGGATTAACGAGACCCTGTTTATGGCGCTAATTACGCTGGAAGCACAAGAGAGCCACAGTATTCAGCCGTCAGAACTCAGTGCCGCACTGGGGTCTTCACGCACCAATGCCACCCGTATTGCTGACGAGTTGGAAAAGAAAGGCTGGATTGAACGCCGCGAAAGCCACAATGACCGCCGTTGTTTGCATTTACATCTGACAGAGGCGGGTGTTGAGTTTTTAAATCAGCTACTTCCCCCACAACATAAGTGTCTGCATTTTCTTTGGTCAACACTGGACGCCGACGAGCAGCAACAGCTTGAAACGCTGACGCGCAAGTTGCTGACGCGTTTGGACCAAATGGAAATACCGGAACAATAATTCCACCGGTTCTATCCAGATACATAACTTTATCCAGGTAAATCACTATGTCATCCCCACATAGCTGGAGACTCGCGCCCCTGCTCGTCGTGCTGATACTGGCGGGCTGCGCCTCAAGCGATAATATTGCTCCTCAGTCTCAAATGCTGGATAACCAACAACTGCAATTGGCGCCCCCCAAAGTCAGCTCGTTGGCACTCAGTCCTCAGTGGTGGCGGGTACTGGAAGATCCCCAACTTGATGCTTTGATGTCCCAAAGCTTACAAACCTCGCCTTCGCTTAAACAAGCGGCGGCACGGGTGCGTGAAGCACAAAGCGTAGTGGGTCAGGCTGATGCAGCAAATGGCCCCAACCTGGATCTCAACGGTAGCAGTAAACGGGAAAAAGTTTCGCAAAATACACTACAACCGTTCTTGCAGTCGTATCCTGACAAGCCCTTGTATGAAACCTCCAATACACTTGGCCTGAATCTTAGCTATGAGTTTGATTGGTGGGGTAAATACCGCAATCGGGTCAATGCAGCTAATGCACAAGTTAATGCTGCCCGTGCAGAACAACAGCAGGCCGCGCTGACACTAACCAGCTCAGTGGCATCGGTTTATTACCAATTACAGAGTAATTTTGCCCTGCAAAATGTGTTGCAGCAGGAAGTTGATAATAATGATCGTCTGGCTGAACTGCGCACTAAGCAATATCAGGCGGGCATCTATGGCATTGAAATCCCACAGCAAACAAAAGCTCAGGCGGATACGGCCAAACAACAAATCATTCAACTGCAATCTCAAGGTGAGCAACTGAAACATCAGTTGGCAGCGCTGACAGGGCAAGGCCCGAATGCCACACAAAATTTGCGCCAGGTGCCATTACCCGATATCACCCGCCTGGCCCCTAAAGGCGAGCTGACCACGGATTTACTGGGCAAACGACCGGATATTACTGCTCAGCGCCAACTGGTTGAATCTTATGACCAGCGAGTTAAAGCAGCACGTAAAGAGTTTTATCCCAGCTTATCCATTACCGGATTTGCCGGGCTCTCTACCACTAACTTCCAAGGCACTAACCCTAATCTGTTGGAAGCGGCCAGTCAGGCATGGAACTTTGCTCCAGCCATCTCACTGCCCATTTTCCACGCTGGCGCGTTGCGCAGTAAGTTAGGTGAAGAGTCAGCCCTTTATGATGAAGCAGTTGAATCCTATAACCAAACCATCCTCAATGCTGTGCGGGAAACTGCGGATGCCATCACCATCCAACAAAGCAGTCAACTCCAGCTACAGCAAGCTATATCCGCATCGCAATCCATGCAGAAGGTTTATAACGTCGCCGACGCTCGATATACGGCAGGGATTATCGGGCGCGATGAACTGTTGATTAGCCAGTCGCAATACCTGCAACAGCAGCAATCAGAACTCAATGCCAGCAACAACTTATTGCAGGCCAAGATTGGTTTGATCCGTTCACTCGGTGGTGGCTATCAGGCCCCCGTCAGTGATGGTTCACAAAATAAAATAATATAAATGTGGGGAACACCATGAGTACAAACGCGGAAGCTCAAGTGCCGCAACAACCGCAGAATAAAAAGAAGCAACGTAAACGCGTGCTGCTAATACTGACGGGTATTTTTATTATTATTGGGGTGGCTTACCTTATTTATTGGTTCCTGGTGCTGCGTCATCACCAAGAGACTGATAATGCCTATGTTTCGGGCAATCAGGTACAGATAATGTCACAGGTTCCTGGCAGTGTGGTCAGCGTTAATTTTGAAAATACTGATCTGGTCAAAAGTGGCGATGTGCTGTTAACACTTGACCCAACCGATGCTGAACAAGCTTATGAGCAGGCGAAAACTGCACTGGCAAATACCGTGCGCCAAACCCACCAGCTCATCATTAACAGCAAACAGTATCAGGCCAATATTGCGCTGAAGAAAACTGAACTGAGCAAAGCACAGAATGATCTGAAACGCCGTGTGGTGCTGGGTTCTGTTGATGCAATTGGTCGTGAAGAACTGCAACACGCTCGTGATGCCGTCGATGCAGCACAAGCTTCATTGGATGTGGCGATTGCACAATACAACGCCAATCAGGCGCTGGTTCTGAATACACCTTTGGAAAAACAACCGGCGGTAGAACAAGCTGCGGCCAAACTGCGTGATGCCTGGCTCGCCCTGCAACGCACCAAAGTTGTCAGCCCGATCACCGGTTTTGTTTCGCGTCGCAGCGTGCAAGTGGGCGCTGAAATTGCCAATGGTGCGCCATTGATGGCGGTCATTCCGGCTAATGAAATGTGGATTGACGCTAACTTTAAAGAAACACAATTAGCCAATATGCGTATTGGCCAACCCGCCACGGTAGTCACTGATTTCTACGGTGACGATGTCGTCTTCCAAGGGAAAGTTGTCGGTCTGGATATGGGAACAGGCAGCGCCTTCTCACTGCTACCCGCCCAAAACGCCACCGGCAACTGGATCAAAGTGGTTCAGCGCTTGCCGGTTCGTATTGAACTGGATGCCAAACAGCTGACTGAACATCCGCTACGTATCGGTTTATCAACCACCGTTAGGGTGGACACCGCCGATACCGATGGCCTGGTGTTAGCGCAAAACGTGCGCAAAGAACCGGCATTTGTCACCAATGCGCTGTCATTGGATTTAGCGCCAGTTAATCAAATGATTAGCGACATTGTTCATGCGAATGCGGGTTAATGTTGATGCAAATGCAAGTTAAGCGCGCCGGAGGCCTCTGTGGCACAAAAACCGCTTGAGGGTGCCCAACTAGCCTGGATGACGGTCGCATTATCGCTAGCGACTTTCATGCAGGTGCTGGATTCCACCATTGCAAACGTGGCTATTCCGACGATTGCCGGGGATCTTGGCTCGTCCAACTCCCAAGGCACATGGGTTATCACCTCATTCGGTGTGGCAAATGCGATTTCCATCCCGATCACCGGTTGGCTGGCAAAACGCATCGGTGAAGTCAGATTGTTTCTGTGGTCAACCGGGTTATTTGCACTGGCTTCATGGCTATGTGGCGTGTCAAACAGCCTGGGGATGCTTATTTTCTTCCGGGTCATTCAAGGGCTGGTCGCAGGCCCATTGATCCCATTGTCACAAAGCTTACTCCTGAATAACTACCCGCCCGCGAAGCGAAGTATGGCCCTGGCATTGTGGTCGATGACTATTGTTGTCGCCCCAATCTTTGGGCCGATCCTCGGCGGTTATATCAGTGACAACTATCACTGGGGCTGGATCTTCTTTATCAACATCCCGATCGGACTGGTCGTCATTTTGATGGCCGGCAGTACGCTGAAAGGGCGAGAGACCAAAACCGAAATCAAACCTATTGATACCGTGGGATTGGTATTATTGGTGGTGGGGATCGGTGCCTTACAAATCATGCTCGACCAAGGTAAGGAGCTGGACTGGTTTAACTCAACCGAGATAATCGTCCTGACGGTCATTGCCGTGATTGCCATTACCTTCCTGATAGTGTGGGAGCTAACCGACGACCATCCGGTGATTGATTTGTCATTATTCAAATCGAGAAACTTTACTATTGGTTGTTTGTGTATCAGCCTGGCCTATATGTTGTACTTTGGCGCAATTGTCTTGTTGCCGCAGCTACTACAGGAGGTGTATGGCTATACCGCCACCTGGGCCGGTCTGGCATCAGCGCCAGTGGGTATCTTGCCGGTGTTGCTGTCACCTATCATTGGGCGTTTCTCGCATCGCATTGATATGCGGCAGTTAGTCACATTCAGCTTCATTATGTATGCGGTCTGTTTCTACTGGCGAGCATATACATTCGAACCGGGAATGGACTTTGGTGCCTCGGCGTGGCCACAGTTTGTACAAGGTTTTGCTATTGCCTGCTTCTTTATGCCACTGACAGCGATTACTTTGTCCGGCTTACCGCCGGAGCGTATGGCGGCAGCATCCAGTTTGTCTAATTTCCTGCGAACATTGGCCGGGTCGATTGGTACCTCAATCACCACCACTTTGTGGACGCAAAGAGAGTCGATGCACCATTCGCAGTTGACGGAGTTTGTTAATCCGTTCAATCCGAATGCTACACAGATGTATCAGGATTTAGAGAAGCTGGGGATGAATCAGCAGCAAGCGTCGGCTTATCTGGCGCGAGAAATCACCAATCAGGGGCTGATTATCTCTGCCAATGAGATCTTCTGGCTCTCGGCTGGAGTGTTCCTGTTGCTACTGGCTCTGGTGTGGTTTGCCAAACCGCCATTTACCTCCGGTGGAGGCGGCGGTGCCCACTAACAGACAATACTGAGCAACAAAAAGGGCGCTGACTTATCATCAGCGCCCTTTAAAGTTATCGACAAAGCTATTTTATAGTTCGGAGATTAGCGGGGGCGACTGTACCGATGGGCGCTCCGACGGCTTACGCCGTTACGACCCATTCGGCACATTTCCCCGCTTATCAACTTGTTACTTTATATTTTAGCTATTGTAACGATGAATGAATTAAGCCTGATTTTGGCGCCACCACTCCGACAGCAAAATACCTGTCGCAACTGACACATTCAAACTTTCGACTTTGCCAGTACCGCCGATAGATACACTCACATCACCCTGCTGCCAGGCGCTATCGGTTAGGCCATCACTTTCTTGCCCTAAAACCAGCACCATTTTAGCTGGCAGTTCAGCTTTTGCCAAACTGACACCTTTATGGCTTGAGGTGGTCACGATGGTGTAGCCAGCTTTACGGAAGGTATCCAACACAGAAAGGAAATCATCAGCATTGATTGCTTTGATATGCTCCGCACCGCCTTCTGCTGTACGAACTGCCGCGCCAGACTCCAGCATCGCTGGGTCTTGCAGCAACACGCCGTTGATACCAAAGTGCGCACAGGTACGCATAATGCCGCCCAGATTATGTGGGTTACCCACATCTTCCAGTGCCAGTACACAATCTTTCGCCTGAGTTTGCTGTTGCAGATAAGTTTCTGCATCCAAACCCTGACGTTTCTTAATCAGGAAACACACACCACCGTGGTGTTCAGTACCAGACGCTTTTGCCAGCTCATCTTCTTCAACCACATGATAAGCCTTGCGGTTAGCCGCCATCCATTTCAGCGCTTCGCGAAAACGTGGGGTA
The DNA here is from genome assembly GCF_030433455.1 of Yersinia sp. 22-579. Classification (NCBI taxonomy): domain Bacteria; kingdom Pseudomonadati; phylum Pseudomonadota; class Gammaproteobacteria; order Enterobacterales; family Yersiniaceae; genus Yersinia; species Yersinia sp. 22-579. The sequence continues at coordinate 399,652 of NZ_JAUJTZ010000002.1, forward strand.
ACTGACTGCACAAACCAGGCACGCACGATAGCATCTGGGCGGCTTTCAAACAGCGCTTTACAGGCATTTTCGCCATAAACGCGTGTTTCTTCAGCCCGCTGACGACGCAATTGCGCCGGATCCACATGGCTTTTGCCACTGATGCCGCCGTGATCAAACTCAGGTTCTTCTGATAGCGCACGAGACACGGTTTTCCACGGTGAATCGTAAGGGCCATTATTATCAGAACGCGCCGGACGGCTAGGACTCACGCGTTCATTACGGCCGGAATCGTTACGACGTGAGTCATTATTACGCGGTGAACTGCCCCGACCTGCATTATCACCCGGACGACCTTTGCCTGCCGGACGCGGGTTTTTACCCCGGTTATTGCTGTTACGGTCGTCGCTGCTGTTTTCGTCACTGCGGACGTACATCACTTTAACTTTGCCGTTTTTGCCACTAAATGAATCGTTCATTGTCTTCTCCACCAACGCGCAGGGCGCGAAGATTACCTGATGTCTGCTCGGTTAGCCATAAGCAAGCGCTAAAAGCTAGCAACTATCGTATTCATCGAATAAACCATTTTGGCAATGACTTCATTTATACCCATAATAGATAACAACAACGAAACAATTCAGCTCATATTGACTGTCTGGTTTCTCTTAATCTACTCAGATACAAAATAAAGGCTAATTTATGAATACGGTATGTACAGCTTGTATGGCGACAAATCGCCTACCTGAAGCACGTATTGATGACGGCGCTAAATGTGGGCGCTGCGGCCACTCTTTATTTGATGGCAGCGTCATTAATGCCACCGCCGAAACACTGGATAAACTGCTACAAGATGACCTGCCGGTCGTCATCGACTTTTGGGCTCCTTGGTGTGGTCCTTGCCGCAGCTTCGCGCCCATTTTTACAGAGGTTGCCGCAGAGCGCGCCGGAAAAGTTCGCTTTGTTAAAGTCAATACTGAAGCAGAACCGGCACTCAGCACTCGTTTCCGTATCCGCAGCATTCCCACCATTATGCTGTATCGAAACGGCAAAATGGTCGATATGCTTAGCGGCGCATTGCCAAAGACCGCTTTTGATAATTGGCTAAATGAGCAATTATCAGCGGAACCCGCTGCCCGCTAAGCTAGTTTAACTCATTTATCACCATTCGGGGCCGTTCAACTGCCCGATAGAGACAGGTTATAATCCAAAACAACGCCCTGGCAGTTTTCTGTTGGGGCGTTATTTTTCTTTTATGGTATGACTGAGCACTGGGGTTGATTAGAATAGCGCTATTTCTTCAGGAGTCCGTCGTGACTGAATCATCTACTACCGACCAGGCTTTGCCTACGGTCATAACGACGGGAAATGCAGTACTGCGGTTACGCCAGCAGCGGTTATCCGCGTCTACCCGCCCGTATCGCGCCCGTGGTTGCCGCGCTATTCGCTGCCAAGGCTGCCTGCTGACTGAGCGTTTTTGTTTGTGTGATACCATCAAACCACAACCGGCCAGCAGCCGCTTTTGCCTGATCATGTTTGATACCGAACCCCTTAAGCCCAGTAATACCGGCCGCCTAATTGCTGATACTCTGCCAAACACTCAAGCCTTCCTCTGGGCGCGAACAGAAGTTGATCCTGAGCTGTTAGCCGCAATACGTGACCCTTCTCGCCAGCCTTATGTGGTGTTTCCGGAAAAATATGCCGCCCCTGGCCGGCAGGTACTCAATCAATTACCTGTAAGTGATAAACCACCGTTATTTATTTTACTGGATGGTACCTGGACTGAAGCTAAAAAAATGTTCCGCCGAAGCCCGTATCTTTCCGAACTACCTATGTTGTCGCTGAATGTCAGTAACTCCTCGGATTATCTACTGCGGGAAGCACAACGCCCGGAACAACATTGTACTGTCGAGGTTGCCGCCGCCCTGCTGCAACAAGCCGGTGATATTCAGGCAGCGGATGGATTAACCGCACATTTCCATTATTTCCGTCAGCAATATTTAGCCGGAAAACCTCATCATCCAGTGGGCCGAGTCACAGCAAGTATCGAAGATATCGCATAAAATCAGTAAAGCAGCCTCTAACTTATGCAACTTGAAAGATGACGGGGATAATATGAGCCAACGTGGATTAGAAGCACTACTACGCCCGAAGTCTATTGCCGTTATTGGTGCCTCTGAAAAACCGGAGCGTGCAGGTTTTCTGATGATGCGTAATCTGCTGGATGGCGGGTTCAATGGCCCAATCCTCCCTGTCACCCCTACTCATAAAGCAGTTTGCGGTGTATTGGCTTACGTCAATATCGCCAGCCTGCCCATCACGCCTGACTTAGCCATTTTATGTACCCATAATCGCCGTAACCTAACGCTGCTGGAGGATTTGGGTACCCGTGGCTGTAAGGCTGTGATTATCCTGTCGGCGGCAACTGAACAATTTCCTGAGCTAAAAGCCTGCGCGCAGCGTCACCACATGCGCCTGCTTGGCCCAAACAGCTTAGGTTTGCTGGCACCCTGGCAAGGGTTAAATGCCAGCTTCTCGCCAGTCCCTATCAAAAAAGGCCGACTGGCGTTTATCTCCCAGTCAGCTGCGGTAGCTAACACCATTTTGGACTGGGCACAGCAACGGGAAGTGGGGTTCTCTTATTTTATTGCGCTGGGCGATAGCCTGGATATTGATGTCGATGACTTACTCGACTTTCTTGCCCGAGACGGTAAAACCAGCGCTATCATGTTGTATATTGAGCATATTAGTGATGCGCGTCGCTTCTTATCGGCTTCACGTAGTGCTTCACGCAATAAACCGATTCTGGTGGTAAAAAGTGGCCGCAGCCAACGCGCCCAACAGTTACTTAATGGTCAACAAGGGTTGGACGCCGCCTATGATGCCGCTATTCAACGTGCTGGCCTGTTGCGGGTTCAGGATACTCACGAGCTATTTTCGGCAGTAGAAACGCTGAGTCATATGCATCCACTGCGCGGTGAGCGGCTACTAATTGTGAGTAATGGGGCAGCCCCGGCGGCGATGGCATTAGATGAGTTAATTAGCCGTAACGGTAAGTTGGCTACACTCTCTGATAGTACCCAATCCGCGCTGAGTGCAGCGCTACCACCTTTTGTTTCCTTACGTAACCCAATAGACCTGCGAGATGATGCTAGCGCCGAGCGCTATTTAGCGGCGCTTAAACCCTTATTGGACAGTACCGATTATGACGCGCTACTGCTGATCCACTCACCGAGTGCTGCGGCACCAGGCAGTAAAACTGCTGAGTTATTGATATCGGCCATCCGCCAGCACCCACGTGGCAAGCGTATTACTTTGCTAACTAACTGGTGCGGTGAATATTCATCACAAGATGCCCGGCGTTTATTTACGGAAGCCGGTATCCCGACCTATCGCACACCAGAAGGCGCGATAACCGCGTTTATGCACATGGTGGAATACCGCCGTAACCAAAAACAGTTGAAAGAAACACCGGCGTTGCCTGTCGGCCTCACTGCCAATACTGCCCATGTACACCAGCTAATTCGCCAGGCGCTGGCAGAAGGAACAACTCAACTGGATACCCATGAAGTGCAGCCGATCCTTGAAGCCTATGGCTTGAGCATGCTACCAACCTGGATTGCCAGTGATAGTGTAGAAGCGGTACACATCGCCGAACAGCTAGGATACCCGGTGGCCATCAAGCTCCGCTCGCCAGATATTGCGCACAAGTCAGAAGTTCAGGGAGTCATGCTATACCTGCGTACCGCAATGGAAGTGCAACGAGCCGCAGACGATATCCTCGATCGCGTGAAACGGACTTATCCTCAAGCCCGCATCGACGGTTTACTGGTACAAAGTATGGCAAACCGCGCTGGAGCACAGGAGCTGCGGATTGCTGTCGAGCAAGATGCCATCTTCGGCCCACTGATTATGCTTGGGGAAGGCGGTATTGAATGGCACCATGAAACACAGGCCGCAGTTGCATTACCGCCACTGAATATGGCATTAGCCCGCTACCTGATTATTCAGGCGGTCAAAGGTGGAAAAATCCGTAACCGTGGTTCACTGCAACCTTTGGATATCCCGGGGCTAAGTCGCTTGCTGGTGCAGGTCTCTAACCTGATTCTTGATTGCCCTGAAATCTCACGTTTAGATATTCATCCCGTGCTTGCTTCTGGCAGTGAGTTCACGTTACTGGATGTATCAATGCAGTTGGCGCCTGTTACTGGTGACCCACAAGCGCGGCTGGCAATTCGCCCCTACCCACACGAGTTAGAACAAACCGTGGTGCTAAAAGACGGATCTGATTGCCTGTTTCGCCCCATCTTGCCGGAAGATGAACCGCTACTAAAATTATTTATCGATCAAGTGACTAAAGAAGATCTCTATTATCGCTACTTCAGCGAAATCAACGAATTCAGTCACGACGATTTGGCTAATATGACCCAAATTGACTATGATCGTGAGATGGCCTTTGTTGCTGTGCGCCAAACTGAGGCAGGGCCGGAAATCATTGGCGTTACACGCGCGCTCTCCGATCCTGACAATATAGATGCAGAATTTGCGGTATTGGTGCGCTCAGATCTAAAAGGGCTGGGGCTGGGACGAGAATTGCTTGAGAAAATGATCCAGTACACCCGCAGCCACGGCTTAACACGCCTAACCGCGGTCACTATGCCCAACAACCGCGGCATGATAGGGTTGGCGAAAAAACTGGGTTTTAGTATTGATGTGCAGATGGAGGATGGGATCGTTAATCTAGAGCTGGCACTTTGATTTCAATAACATGAATCACTGTGATATAGCCCACATAGATAAGTGATTCGGTCTACGGTTGGCAAAACTTGCGCACAATCCGGAAAAGTAGTGGTATTATCGCCCGACTCTATGGATTAGTGTTTTTTTGGATATGGCGGTTCTGCCATCAAATAACAAGAGAAGAAGCGCACTGTGATGTTGTCAAAATTCAAACGTAGCAAACATCAACAACACCTTGCACAACTGCCCAAACTCCCCCAGCCAGTTGATGATGTCCAAACGCTTTATTGCCCCAAGGTTTTCCGCTCTACTCTGCTGGAATTGATAGGCCAGGCGACCAAACGTATCTATCTGGTGGCGCTTTACCTTGAGCAGGATGATGCAGGCCGTGATGTGATGAGTGCCCTCTATCAGGCCAAGCAGCGGCATCCTGAGTTAGAAATTTGTGTATTAGTAGACTGGCATCGTGCTCAGCGTGGCCGTATTGGGGCCGCCGCCGTTAATACTAATGCAGATTGGTATTGTGAGATGGCAGAGAAGCATCCGGACGTCTGTGTTCCGGTTTATGGTGTCCCGGTGAATACCCGCGAAGCCCTTGGCGTATTGCATCTGAAAGGTTTTGTCATTGATGACACCGTTATTTACAGCGGTGCCAGCATCAATGACGTCTATCTCTATCAAAATGATAAGTATCGCTATGATCGCTACCAATTAATCACAAATCCATCATTGGCCAATATTATGGTTGATTATGTGAAGCAGCGGATTCTGAGCGCAGGTGCTGTTCAACGCCTCGATCGCACCGATCGACCGACTAATCCCGAGATCAAAAATGAAACCCGGCAGTTTCGCTCATCACTGCGAGATATCGGTTATCAATTCCCAGCACAGGCTGGTAATGATGAGTTAGCAGTGACTCCGTTGGTTGGGCTAGGTAAAAAGAGCCAACTCAACAAGACAATTCATCATTTAATGGCTTCTGCTGATGAACGCCTCACTATCTGCACGCCCTACTTCAATCTGCCCGCATTGTTAGTTCGCAATATCATTTATCTGCTGCGCGAAGGTAAACAGGTTGAGATTATTGTTGGCGACAAAACAGCAAACGATTTTTATATTCCCGAAGATCAACCGTTTAAAATTATCGGTGCTCTGCCGTATTTATACGAAATCAACTTGCGCCGTTTTCTCAGCCGATTACAGCGCTTTGTGGATAATGGTCAACTGATTGTTCGTTTATGGAAAGATGGTGACAATACTTATCATCTGAAAGGAATGTGGGTAGATAATAACTGGCAGCTGATTACAGGTAATAACCTGAACCCACGTGCATGGCGTCTGGATCTGGAAAATGCCATATTGATCCACGATCCTAAGCATGAGATGCATGAGCAGCGTGCAAAAGAGCTGGAATGTATTAGAACTCATACTAAAGTTGTTTCACACTACCTTGAACTTGAGAATATTCAGCAATATCCGGTCAAGGTACGTAAGCTGATCCGCCGCTTACGCAGAATTCGTATCGACCGGCTGATTAGTCGCATTCTGTAAATCTAAAACAAAAAACCCGGGACTATCCGGGTTTTCTACCTCTTGCCAAGGGAGAGACTGCATGTGGTACTCACCTTATCTTCGCCCTTTAATTTTTGCCCCGCTACTTTTCGCCAGTTCTGCATGTACCCATACGGCCAATGACAGTTGGACAGGGAAGGATAAAGCACAACATTTCTTTGCCTCTGCCGCATTGGCTGCTGCGGGTACAGCCTATGGCGAACATCAGAATTGGTCTGATGCAAGAAGCCGTAATTTCGGTCTGTTATTTTCGATAGGTATCGGCGCGGGCAAAGAACTATATGATAGCCGCCGAGGTGGTACTGGCTGGAGTTGGAAAGACTTTGCCTGGGATGTCGCAGGCGCGGTGACTGGCTATAGCCTCTATCAGGCAGTCAATTGAAGCGTTACCCTACTTGTCGAATATCATGCTCGGGTCGTCTCAGAACCGTAAAACAAAAAAGGCCACCCGCCAAGGTAGCCTTCTCTTTTATGTGGCTTTTTACGCACAAAAATCCACGCCAAACTCCACGCAAAAAACTATTTCTATCGTTTTTTGTATTTCACACATAGCAAAAACCCCACGCTTTTGGCATGGGGTCTTGGCTTGATTTGATGCCTGGCAGTGTCCTACTCTCGCATGGGGAGACCCCACACTACCATCGGCGCTACGGCGTTTCACTTCTGAGTTCGGCATGGGATCAGGTGGGACCACCGCGCTATGGCCGCCAGGCAAATTCTGTTTCAATTAACTCGCTACACAGTTCCCTGCACAGCCAGCCAATCCAATCTGGAATCATCGCTGAAAATTAATATCTGTCTCTCAAATCCAAAACACCTTCGGTGTTGTAAGGTTAAGCCTCACGGATCATTAGTACTGGTTAGCTCAATGCATC